>DATAWX010000066.1:0-30473 GCA_036266995.1 Pseudonocardiaceae bacterium
TTCCACCACGTGCTGCTCGACGGCTGGAGCGTCTTCCAGGTGCTGTCCGACGTCTTCGCCTGCCACGCCGCGCTCAGCCGCAGCGACGACATCGCGGACACCTACCTGGGGCTGCCCAACCGACGACCCTTCCGGGACTACGTGCAGTGGCTCGGCGAGCAGGATCAGGCGCAGGCCGCGGAGTACTGGCGGCGCGCGCTGGCCAGCTTCGAGTGCCGGACGCCGCTGCCCTACGAGCAGGTGCCAACACAGGCATACAGCAGCAGCTCGTCACAGTCGCGGTCCGCTGAGCTGACCGAAGAGGACTCCGGCCGGCTGGCAGAGTTCGCCAAACGCCACCATCTCACCCTCAACGCCGTCGTGCAGGGGGCATGGGCGTTGCTGCTGTCGCGCTACAGCGGCCAGCACAACGTGTGTTTCGGAGCGACGGCGTCCGGCCGACCCGCTGACCTGCCAGCAGTGGACGACATCACCGGCATCTTCATCAACACCCTGCCGGTACGCGTCGAGATGGACAGCGCAGCCGGGGTGATCGGGTGGCTACAGGAGTTGCAGGCCGCCCAGGCCGAGTCACGGCGTTTCGGGTTCGTGTCGTTGGCCCAGCTCCAGGCCTGCAGCGAGCTGCCTCGCGGGGAGCAGCTGTTCGACAGCATCGTGGTGTTCGAGAACTACCCGATCAACGAGGAGGAGGCCGCCGCACACGGCCTCGCCATCCGGGACCTGGCGGCGGTCGAGACCACCAACTACCCGCTGAGCGTCGTGGTAGCGCCCGGTCGGCGGCTGTCCGTCGAGTTCGGCTACGACCCGGGCGCATTCGACGCCGCGACGATCGAGGCAATGGCCACCCACTTCCTGCGGGTGCTGACCGCGCTGAGCAACAATCCCGGCGCCCGCTTGCGCGACATCGACATCCTGACCGAGGCGCAGCGGTCCCAGGTCCTGGTGGCGTGGAACGACACCGACCGGGACGTGCCGGCGGTCGCGCTGGCGGAGCTGGTGGCGGCCGCAGTCGCGCGGACACCGGCTGCACCGGCCGTGATCTTCGAGGATGGCGACGAAGGACAACCGGTCAGCTTCGCGGAACTGGAGACTCGGGCGAACCAGCTGGCTCGACTGCTGATCGCTCGCGGTGCGGGGCCGGAACGGATTGTGGCGCTGGCGTTGCCCCGCTCAGTGGAGATCGTGGTGGCCCAGCTGGCCGTGGCCAAGGCGGGGGCGGCGTTCCTGCCGATCGATCCGGATTACCCCGCCGAGCGGATCGCGTTCATGCTCGCCGATGCCCACCCGGTGCTGCTGCTGACCCTGGCCGAGATAGCGGCCGAACTGCCCGCGGTCGGCGAGGGCTCCCTGCTGGTACTCGACGACCCGGGCACGGTGGCCGCGGTGGCGGCGATGCCCGATCGGGCGCCGACCGACGCCGACCGGGCATCACCGCTGTCGGTGGAGCATCCGGCCTACGTCATCTACACCTCCGGTTCCACCGGAAAGCCCAAGGGCGTGGTGGTCTCCCATGCCGGGCTTGCCAGCTTCGCCGTCGCCGAGGCAGAGCACTTCAGGGTGGGCCCAGGTCACCGGGTGCTGCAGTTCGCCTCGCCCAGCTTCGATGCATCGGTGTTGGAGCTGTGCATGTCGCTGCCCGCCGGGGCGGCGCTGGTGGTGCCCCCACTGGGTCCCTTGCTGGGTGAGCAGCTGGCCGAAGTGCTGCAGCGCCACCGCGTGACCCACGCCCTGATCCCACCTGCCGCGCTTGCCACCGTTCCCGAGGAGATCGTGGCGACTGGGTTGCCTGAGTTCACCACGGTGATCGTGGGCGGGGATGCCTGTAGTGCGGAGCTGGTGACCCGGTGGGCACCGGGCCGACGGATGATCAATGCCTATGGGCCCACCGAGTCCACTGTCGTCACGACCTGGAGCCAGGCCCTGACCCCGGGCGGGGTACCGCCGATCGGCCGGCCGATCGCCAACACCCGCACCTACGTGCTGGACGTGGAACTGCGGCCGGTCCCGGTAGGTGTTCCCGGTGAGCTCTACGTCGCCGGTGCCGGTCTGGCGCGGGGATATCTCAACCGTGCCGGGCTGACCGCGACGCGGTTCGTAGCCAATCCCTTCGGGCCCCCCGGCAGTCGGATGTACCGCACCGGCGATCTGGTGCGCTGGATTGCCGGCGGCGAGTTGCAGTTCCTCGGACGCAGCGATGCGCAGGTCAAGATCCGCGGATTCCGCGTCGAGCCCGGTGAGATCGAAGCCTCCTTGCGGCGGCACCCGGACGTGGACGAGGCCGTGGTGATCGCACGTAAAGACGGGTCCGGTTCCACCCGGCTCGTCGGCTACACGGTCTCGGCGGGTGGCAGGGTGCCGGAGCCAGGCGAGCTGCGTGCGCTGCTCGCCGACTCGCTGCCCGACTACATGCTGCCCTCGGCGTTGTTCGCGCTGGACGAGTGGCCCCTTACCCCCAACGGCAAGCTCGACCGCCACGCGCTGCCCATGCCCACCGCGGCTGTCCCGGCCGGAGCCGACTACACCGCGCCTCGGACGGACACCGAACGTGTGCTGGCCCAGACCTGGGCCGACGTGCTCGCCGTGGACAAGGTCGGCGTCGACGACAACTTCTTCGAACTCGGCGGCGACTCCATCCGCAGCCTGCTCATCGTCACCCGGATCAAAGCGGCATTCGACGTCACCCTGACGCCACGAGACGTCCTGACCGCTCGCAGCGTCTCCGCGCTGGCGGAGCGAGTCGAAGACGCAGTCCTGTGTGAACTCGAACGTGTTGCCTTCGGTGACGGCAACGACAACGGAAAGTGAAGAGAAGCGTCATGCCGTCCACCAGGGACAGTTCTGCATCAACAGAGCGCAGGATTGCCGCTCTGCCCGCTCATTTGCAGGAGGCGCTGCGCCGTCGTCTGGCGGGCCGGGCGACCCAGTCCGACACGATCGCGTCGGCCGACCGGTCCGAGCCGCTACCGCTGTCTTTCTCCCAACAACGGCTCTGGTTCTTGGACACGTTCCAGCCGGGGGGTGCGGAGTACAACAGCGGGCTAGCGCTGCGCCTGCGGGGCCCGCTCAACGTGTCGGCACTGGCTAATGCACTGCACCAACTGGTGGCTCGGCACGAGTCGTTGCGGACCACCTTCGACGATGTGGACGGCAAGGGCACGCAGGTCGTGCACCCGGCCGTCGACGTGGCGGTGCCGGTGATCGAGCTGGCCGGCGGGAGTGCTGAAAAGCTCGACGAGGTGCTCTCCGCGGAGTACGGCCGCCCCTTCGACCTGCGGCGGGGGCCGCTGTTCCGGGCCCGGCTGGTGCGCCTCGCCGACCACGAACACGTGCTGCTGCTCGCCGCGCACCACATCGTCACCGACGGCTGGTCAATGGGTGTGCTGATCGAGGATCTGGGTGCACTGTACGGCGCTGCCGCGCAGGGGCAGCAGGCCGATCTGGCCGCGCTGCCGGTGCAGTATGCCGACTTCGCCTGCTGGCAGCGCAACCGGCTGTCCGGATCGGAGCGCGACGGCGATCTCGACTACTGGACCCGGCAGCTGTCGGGGATTTCCCCGCTGGAGTTGCCGACCGATCGGCCGCGGCCGCAGATGCGGACCTCAACGGGCGCGGTGGTCGAGTTCGTTGTGCCGGCCGAGGTCGTCGCCCGGCTCGGCGAGCTTGCCCGCGGACAGGACACGACCCTGTTCACCGCGCTGCTGGCCGCCTGCCAGGCGCTGTTCGCTCGCTGGTCCGGGCAGGACGACATCGCCATCGGCACCGTCGTCTCCGGCCGAAACCGGCCGGAGCTGGAACGGCTGGTCGGGTTCTTCGTCAACACTCTCGTGCTGCGCGCCCCAGTCGACCGGACGCAGTCCTTCACCGAGTTCCTCGGCACCGTCCGGGACACCGTGCTGGACGCCTTCGCTCACCAGGAAGTGCCCTTCGAGCGGCTGGTCGACGCGGTGCACGCCGAGCGAGACGTCAGCCGCAACCCGCTGTTCGACGTCATGGTGTTACTGCACGATCAGCAGCAGACCCCGCCGACATTCGCCGAGCTTCGCGTCGAGACCGTGGACGTCTCAGGACACATCGCCACCTTCGACATCACCTGCGAGTTCCAGTTAGTGATGGAGAAATCCGGGGTCCGCGAGCTGCGTGGGGCCTTCACGTACAACACCGACCTGTTCGATCGCGTGACCGTCGATCGGATGGTGGAGCAGCTGTCGGTACTCCTGGCGGGAGTGGCGGCCGATCCGGGCCAGCAGGTCGGGCTGTTGCCGATGCTGCCGGCGCAGGAACGGGATCGGGTCCTCACGCAGTGGAATGACACCGGCACTGAGGTGCCGGCGGCGACGTTGCCGGAAGTGTTCGCCGCAGCGGTGGCCCGGACCCCGGAGGCACCGGCGGTGATCTCCGAAGCCGGGGTGGTGAGTTACGCCGAGCTGGCGGCTCGGGTGAACGGCCTGGCGCGGGTGCTGATCGCCCGGGGAGCGGGCCCGGAGAGCATCGTGGCCTTGGTACTGCCCCGTTCGGTGGACATCGTGGTTGCGCAGCTGGCTGTGGTCACGGCGGGGGCGGCCTTCGTACCCGTCGATCCGGATTATCCCGGCGAGCGGATCGACTTCATGCTCGCTGACGCGGATCCGGTAGTGGTGCTCACCCTCGCCGAGTATGTGGGCCGGCTGCGCCGCGACATCGAGACGGTGGTACTGGACGATCCGAATTGGGATGCTCGGCTGGCATCGACCGATTCGACCGCGGTGAGCGACGAGCATCGCGCCGGGCCGTTGCTGCTGGCCCACCCGGCGTACGTGATCTACACCTCGGGGTCCACCGGGCGACCCAAGGCGGTCGTGGTGACCCATGCGGGATTGGCCAGCTTCGCCGCCGCGCAGACCGAGCACTTCGGGGTGGGCCCCGGAGACCGCGTGTTGCAGTTCTCCTCGCCGAGCTTCGACGCCTCGATGTTGGAATTGTGTCTGGCGCTTCCGGCGGGGGCGGCGATGGTGGTGCCCCCGAGAGGTCGGCTGCTGGCAGAGGAGCTGGCCGGGGTGCTCGACGGCCAAGCCGTCAGCCACGCGTTGATCCCGCCCGCGGCACTGGCCACCCTGCCGCCGTCGGTGGCCGGTGAGTTGCCGACGTTCCGGTGCCTGATCGTGGGCGGCGAGGCCTGCCCGCCCGAGTTGGTGGCGCGCTGGGCCCCGGCAAGGACGATGATCAACGCCTACGGGCCCACGGAATCCACCGTGGTAGCCGCCTGGAGCCAGCCGCTGGCCGCCGCAGGACCCGCGCCGATCGGGACCCCGATCCCCAACACCCAGATCTACCTGCTCGACCGGCAGCTGCAACCGGTCCCGGTGGGCGTGGCCGGGGAGCTCTACATCGCCGGCGTCGGGTTGGCCCGCGGCTACCTGGGTCGCCCGGGGTTGACCGCCACGCGGTTCGTGGCCAATCCCTTCGGTGGAGCCGGCACGCGGATGTATCGCAGCGGGGACCTGGTGCGCTGGACCGCAGCCGGGCAGCTGGAGTTCGTGGGCCGAGTCGATGAACAGGTCAAAATCCGCGGGTATCGCATCGAGCTGGGCGAGGTGGAGTCGGCCCTGCTCACCCACCCGGACATCGCGCAAGCGGTGGTAGGCCTGGCCAGCCACGACGGGCGCCCCTACCTGCTGGCCTACCTGGTGTCGCGCAGCTCGGCGTCCGCGCCGACGATCGAGGCGCTGCGAGAGTACGCCGGTCGCCTGCTGCCCGACTACATGCTGCCCTCGGCGGTAATGATCCTGCCAGCGCTGCCTCTGACCCCCAGCGGGAAGATCGACCGGCGGGCCCTGCCGACCCCTGACCACCGCCCCGCACTAACCTCCGGCTACGTCGCCCCACGCACCACCACCGAATGCCGGCTCGCCGACATCTGGGCTCAGGTAACCGGGGCCCAGCGCATCGGGTTGCACGACAACTTCTTCGAGCTTGGCGGGGACTCCATCCTGAGCATCCAGGTGGTTTCCCGTGCCCGCCAGATGGGGCTGCGCCTGTCCTCCAAGGACATCTTCCTGCACCAGACCATCGCCGCTCTTGCGCCATTGGTCGGCGCCCTGGACACCCCCGCCAGCCAGCCCCCACCCATAGAGGGGCCGGCCCCGCTGGCTCCTGTTCAACGCTGGTTCTTCAGCACATACGGGGCATTGCCGCACTTCACCATGTCCATGCTGGTGGAGCTGGCCGACGATCTCGATGAGAAGGCGCTGCAGGCCGCCGTCGACGCGGTCGTGTCCCGCCATGACGCGCTGCGGCTGCGGTTCGCGCAGGTCGATGGCCGGTGGTTCCAGCAGGCCGGCCCCGCTGTCCCGAGCGGGATACTCGTGAGCCACGACCTGTTCGAGCTGACTGAGCCCCAGCAGCGGACCGCGATGGTCGCGGCGGCCGCCGCCGCGCGATCCGCCCTCAACCTCGAGGCCGGTCGGATGATCAGGGCGGTGCTGTTCCGGCGCGGACCCGGGCAGCGGGTTCGGCTGTTCATCACCGTCCACCACCTCGCCGTCGACAGTGTCTCCTGGCGCATCCTGCTCGAGGACCTCGACACGGCCTACCGGCAGGCTCTCTCCGGTTCAGCGGTGACGCTGCAACCACCCGGCACCTCCGCTGTGACCTGGGCGCAACGGCTGACCGACCACGTCCGGTCTGGGGCATTGGACGGGGCGCTGGAGTACTGGACGCAGGTATCCCGGGACGCGCAGGTCGAGCTGCCGGTGGACCGGGCCGGCGTCCACACCGCCGACTCCACCCGCCACGTCGCTGTGCGGCTCGGCCGGGCGCAGACCGACGCCTTGCTGCACCAGGTGCCGGCCGTCTACCGGACGCAGATCAACGATGTGCTCCTCAGCGCCCTGGGCCGGGTGCTGTCGGACTGGACCGGGTGCGAGCGCGTGCTCATCGCGCTGGAGGGCCACGGCCGCGAGGAGATCCTCGACGGAGTGGAACTCTCGCGCACGGTGGGCTGGTTCACCACGCAGTTCCCGGTTGCGCTCACGGTCCCGCCGACCCGCGACTGGCGTGACATCCTGACATCGGTCAAGGAGCAGCTGCGGGCGATACCGCACCGCGGGCTCAGCTACGGGGCGCTGCAGCAGCTGAGCTGTGAGGACTCACCAGCAGCCGCGTTGCGCTCCGACCCGCAGCCGCAGATCTGCTTCAACTACCACGGCCAGTGGGATGAGAACGCCAGCGCGGACGGGTTGTTCCGCGCTGCGTGCGACGGCATCGGCGACGATCTGGCGCCTGACCAGCAGACCCCGCATCTGGTGGACGTCTCGGGCATCGTGGCGGACGGGGAGCTGGAGCTGACCTGGCAGTACTGCGAGCAGGTGCACGACGAGGCCACGGTCCGGCGGTTGGCGCAGGAGATGATCCAGGCGCTGCGCGAGATCATCGAGCATTGCGCCCAGCCCGGAGCCGGTGGTCGCACCCAGTCGGACTTCCCGCTGACCCACCTCGACCAGGCCACGGTGGACCGCCTCGTGGGTGACGGACAGTCGGTGGAGGACATCCACCCGCTGACGCCGTTGCAGGCCGGGATGTTGTTCCACAGCCTGATCGACGCGGGCTCGGGCGCCTATGTGGACCAGGCACGGCTGCTGCTGGACGGCGTGTCGGACCCGCGCGCGCTGGCGGCTGCCTGGCAGCGGGTGGCCGACCGCACCCCGCCGTTGCGCAGCGCAGTGGTGTGGGATGGGGTCAACGAGCCGCTCCAGGTGGTGCATCGCCAACTCGACGTCCCGACGAGCTACTACGACTGGCGCGGCCTGTCCGATGTGGAACGGGATCGGGAGCTGGCACGGGTGCTGGCCCAGGACCGTGCCGCCGGGATGGACCTGACCGTGCCGCCCCTGTTGCGGCTGGCCATCGCCACCCTGACCGATGATCAGGTCCTGCTGGTCTGGACCTCCCATCACGTGATGCTGGACGGCTGGAGTCTGGCCCAGGTCTTCACCGAGGTCTGCGAGCAGTACGCCGCGATCGTGCACGGCCGGACACCCGAACTGGTCACCCGGCGGCCGTTCCGAGACTACCTGCAGTGGCTGGATGAGCAAGATGAGCACCAGGCCGAGGAGCACTGGCGACGGGTGCTGTCCGCCTTCTCCGCGCCCACCGGCTTGCCGTATGACCGCCAACCCCGCGAAGCGCACCGCACCGAGTCCGCCGAGAAGGTGCAGATCGGGCTCTGCGCTGAGGAGTCGCAGCGGCTCCAGTTGGTTGCCAAGCGTGGCGGCCTGACGCTGAACACGATCGTGCAAGGCGCCTGGGCCGTGCTGCTTGCCCGCTACAGCAGGGAACCCGAAATCCTTTTCGGTACTACGGTGTCCGGGCGGCCGGCTGAGCTGCCGGGTGTGGAGTCGATGGTCGGCATGTTCATCAACACGGTGCCGACTCGGGTGCGGATCGATGGTGAGCAGGGTGTGGTGTCGTGGCTGCGTGAGCTGCAGGCCGCGCAGATCGAGTCCCGGCGTTTCGACTTCGTCTCGCTCGCCCAGTTGCAAGCGTGGAGCGATCTGCCGCCGGGGGTCAACCTGTTCGACAGCATGGTCGTGTTCGAGAACTACCCGTTCGACTCGCCGTCGGAGGACGAGCCGGGCGTGCGGATCCGCGAGGTCGAGGCCCGGGACACCACGAACTTCCCGCTGAGCCTGCGCGCATATCTCGATAAGCAGCTCGGCTTCGACCTGGGTTATGACCCGCGACTGTTCGATGCGGCCGCCGTGACGGCGATGGCGCAGCGGTTGCGGTTGCTGCTGACCGGCATCGCCGACGCGCCGGACCGGCCGGTGTCGGCACTGCCGTGGATGTCGGCGCAGGAGCGAGACCGTGTGGTGGTGCGGTGGAATGACACTGCTCATGACGTACCGGCGGTCCCGTTCGTGGAGTTGTTCCAGGCGCAGGTGATCTGCACTCCGGACGCGACCGCGGTGCGCTGCGGTGAGGTGAGCCTGTCGTATGCGGAGTTGAATGACCGGGCCAATCGGTTGGCGCGGCTGCTGATTGAGCGGGGCGCGGCTGCTGAGCGGTTTGTGGCGTTGATGTTGCCGCGTTCGGTGGACATGGTTGTGGCGTTGTTGGCGGTGTGGAAGGCGGGTGCGGGGTACCTGCCGGTGGACCCGGCCTATCCGGTGGACCGGATCGCGTTCATGTACTCCGACGCTCGACCGGTGCTGGTGGTGACCACGGGCGAGGTGGAAAGCCGGTTGTCGGATGCGGGACCGGTGGTTGCGCGGCTGCGGCTGGATGCCGCGGAGGTTGAAACGGCATTGGCTGGTTGTGCGGGCAGCGATCTGACTGACCGCGATCGAGCGTTGCCGTTGTCAGCGGCGCATGCGGCTTATGTCATTTACACGTCGGGTTCGACCGGCCGTCCGAAGGGAGTGGTGGTCGCCCACCGTAGTGTCGTTGACCTGGCGGTGTGGGCGGCCTCGGAATTCGGCGCTTCGGGGCTGTCGCGGGTGGTGGCGTCGACATCGTTGAACTTCGATGTGTCGGTTTTCGAGGTTTTCTGTCCGCTGACCGTCGGTGGCACCGTCGAAATCGTGCGGGATGTTCTCGCGCTGGCCGAGTATCGGGTCGGTGGATGGGCGGCGAGCCTGATCAGTGGTGTGCCTTCGGCGTTTTCTCAGGTGCTGTCCCAAGGCGGCGTGGGGGTGACTGCGGATACGGTTGTGCTGGCGGGGGAGGCGTTGTCGGCGCGGGCGACGCGCGAGATCGCATCAGCGACCTCGTGTCGGCGGATCGCCAACATTTACGGCCCGACCGAGGCCACGGTGTACGCGACGGCATGGTACGGCGATGTGGGTGGGTGCGACAGCGATCAGGCGCCGCCGATCGGTCGGCCGATCAGCAACACCCAGACCTTTGTCCTGGATGATGGGTTGCGGCCGGTGCCGGTCGGTGTTCCGGGAGAGCTGTATCTCGCCGGTCATGGTCTGGCCCGCGGTTATCTCGACCGTCCCGGCTTGACCGCGCAGCGGTTCGTGGCGAACCCCTTCGGTGCACCGGGTGCACGGATGTACCGGACTGGGGACGTGGTGCGGTGGAACGCTGCCGGTGAGCTGGAGTACCTCGGTCGGGTCGATCACCAGGTGAAGATCCGGGGATTCCGGATCGAGCTGGGTGAAATCGAGGCCGTGCTCGCGGGTCACCCCGACGTCGCGCAGGTCGTGGTGATCGCACGGACGCAGGCGCCCAGCGAGACGGACGGATCGGGCAACCAGCGGTTGGTGGCCTACCTGGTGGCAACCGGCTCGAACATCCCCACGACTGCCGCCCTGCGGTCATTCCTGGGCGAGCTGCTGCCCGACTACATGGTTCCCGCGGCGTTTGTGGTGTTGGCGGAGTTACCGCTGAACTCCAGCGGCAAGCTGGACCGGCGTGCGCTGCCCGCTCCGGAGTGGGGCGGTGCCGACACCGCCGCTTATGTGGCGCCCCGTACCGAGGCGCAGTGTGTGGTCGCGCGAATCTGGGCCGAGGTATTGGGTGTGGAGCGAGTCGGGGTCGACGACAATTTCTTCGAGCTCGGTGGGGACTCGATTCTGAGTATCCGGGTGACGTCGCGGTTGCGGGCGGCTTTCAATGTGGAATTGTCTCCGCGGGCGGTGTTCACGCATTCCACGGTCGGCGAGCTGGCCGCTGCGATACCAGTCGATTCCCCCGGCGAAGTGTCGATGATTCCCGTTGTCCCCCGGGACGGCGGGCTGGTTTTGTCGTTTGCGCAGCAGCGGTTGTGGTTCCTACACGACTTCGAGCCGGATAGCGCCGAATACGCCACGCGGATCGGGCTGCGATTGCGTGGGGCGTGCAACCACGACGCGCTGGGCGCCGCGTTCACCGGACTGGTCGCTCGACACGAGTCGCTGCGCACCACATTCAAGCAGGCGGACGGGCGCGGGGTGCAGGTGGTGCACCCGCCGTCGGAAGTATCGCTACCGGTGCTGGACCTGTCGGATCTGGCCGAGCCCGAGCGCACCGCCGAGTTGGACCGGGTCCTGGCAGCGGAGAGCGGCCAGCCGTTCGACCTGAGCCGAGGGCCGCTGATGCGGGTGCGGCTGGTGCGGTTGGGCGACCAGGATCACGCGCTGATCCTGGTGATGCACCACATCATTACCGACGGTTGGTCGATGGGCGTGCTCGTCGAGGAGTTGGGCGCGCTGTACCGGGCGGCCGACCGTCATGAAGTAGCCGACCTGTGGCCGTTGTCCGTGCAGTACGCCGACTTCGCCACCTGGCAACGAACGGCATTGGCCGGCCCGGCCCTCGACGAAGGGCTGGCCTACTGGCGGCTTCGACTCGACGGCGTGGCGCCGTTGGAACTGCCGACCGATCGCCCCCGGCCCGCGGTCCGCACCTCTGCCGGTGCCATGCACGAGTTCGTGGTGCCCGCCGAGGTGACAGCCCGGCTCAAGGAACTGGGCCGCCAGCACGACGGCACCCTGTTCATGACCCTCGTGGCCGCCTGCCAACTGCTGTTCAGTCGCTGGTCGGGCCAAGATGACATCGCTATCGGCACCGTTGTCTCCGGTCGCGAGCGCACCGAACTGGAAGGGCTGATCGGGTTCTTCGTCAACACGCTGGTACTTCGCTCCACGGTGGATTCCAGCGGCAGCTTCACGCAGTTCCTGAGCAGCGTTCGGGACACCGTCCTGGGTGCACTCGCCCATCAGGACGTGCCCTTCGAGCGGCTCGTGGACGAGCTCGCGCCAGCCCGGGACACCAGCCGGACGCCGTTGTTCCAGGCCATGGTGATCCTGCAGAACAACGCCAACCAGGTACCCGACCTGCCCGGCCTGGAGATTGAGGACCTGCCACTGCCTGCGGCTACGGCGAGCTTCGAGATGACTGTGGAGTTCCGGGAGCGCGACGACATTCTGGACGGCGCGCTGCAGTACAACACCGATCTGTTCGACGCCGCGACGGTCGAGCGGATGGTTGGACACCTGCTGATGCTGCTGGGCGGTATCGCGGCGGATCCGCTCTGCCCGGTCGCCGATCTTCCGCTCCTGACAGCGGCGGAACGGCATCGCGTGCTCGCCGAGTGGAACGACACCGAACGGGCGGTCCCGCTGGTCCTGTGGTCGGAGTTGTTCGAGGCCCAGGTGGCCCGGACGCCGAATTCCGTGGCAGTGGTGTGTGGCTGTGGAGATCTATCGACCCAGGAAGAGCTGACGTACCAGGAATTGAACGAGCGGGCGAATCGCCTGGCGCGGCTGTTGATCGGGCGGGGTGTCGGTCCGGAGCAGTTCGTCGGGCTAGCCCTGCCGCGGTCGGTGGACATGATCGTGGCGTTGGTGGCGGTGTGGAAGGCGGGTGCGGGATACCTGCCCATCGACCCGGCCTATCCGTCTGCGCGGATCGAGTTCATGTTCTCCGACGCCGAGCCCGCAGTGGTGCTGGCCACCGGCGAAACGGCGGGCCGGCTACCTGCGGCGGGAGTGGTCCAGCTGGTCGTCGACCACGCCGAGACCGTCGAGGAGATCTCCGGCTACTCCGCTGGCGACGTCACCGACGCCGACCGGGTACGGCCGCTGTCGGACACCCATTCCGCATATGTGATCTACACCTCCGGTTCGACTGGCCTACCGAAGGGCGTCGTGGTCGCGCACCAGAGTGTGGTCGATCTCGCGATGTGGGCATCCGTGGACTTCGGCGCGTTGGGACTGTCCCGAGTAGCGGCCTCAACGTCGTTGAACTTCGACGTCTCAGTCTTCGAGATCTTCTGCCCGCTGACCGTCGGCGGCACCATCGAGGTGCTGCGTGACGTGCTCGCGTTGGGAGAGCCTCGGGCCGGCGCGGGCGCGGCCAACCGCAGTTCCCCAGATTTCAGCCTGATCAGCGGCGTGCCGTCGGCCTTTTCGCAGGTGCTGTCCCAAGGCAGCGTGGCAACAACCGCCGATACGGTCGTGCTGGCTGGCGAAGCGCTGTCGGCTAGGGCGGTTCGCGACATCCGGGCGGCGACCTCGTGCCGGCGGATCGCCAATATTTACGGTCCGACCGAGGCCACGGTGTATGTGACGGCGTGGTATCGCAACACCGATGGACTCGACGGGGATGAATCCTGCGGGACTGAATCCGGCCGCGACCGGACGCCGCCGATCGGCCGGCCGATTGCCAACACGCAGGTATACGTGCTCGACGCGGGGCTGCGGCCGGTGCCGATCGGCGTGCCGGGGGAGCTGTACCTCGCCGGTCGTGGTCTGGCCCGTGGTTATCTCCGCCGTCCGGGGTTGACTGCGCAGCGGTTCGTGGCGAACCCGTTCGGCCGGCCGGGTGCGCGGATGTACCGCACCGGGGATGTGGTGCGATGGACCGCCCGCGGCGAGCTGGAGTACCTAGGCCGGTCCGACCATCAGGTGAAGGTCCGAGGATTCCGCATCGAGTTGGGCGAGATCGAAGCCGCCCTGCTGCGCCACGCCGACATCGCCGAGGCCGTCGTGGTCGCGCGGGCGGACGAGACCGGCCACCAGCGGCTGGTGGCCTACCTCGTACCGGTCGGTCCGACCGCACCCGGTTCAGCAGACCTGCGGTCCTGGCTGAAGCGAAGCGTGCCGGACTACATGGTGCCCTCAGTCTTCGTCGTGCTCGATGCGCTGCCGTTGAATCCCAACGGAAAGCTCGACCGGCGGGCGCTGCCCGCCCCCGGCGCCCAACCGCAACTCGAGTCCCGCTATCTGGCCCCAGCCACGGCGATCGAGCGCGAACTGGCCCGCCTCTGGGCGGAGGTGCTGCGAGTTGAGCGGGTCGGTGTCGAGGACAACTTCTTCGAGCTCGGCGGCGACTCCATCATGAGCATCCAGCTCGTCTCCCGCGCCCGGCAGGCCGGCCTAAGGGTGACCTCCAAGCACATCTTCCTGCACCAGACGATCGCCGAGCTCGCCACGGCGGTCACGATGGAGCCGGCAGCCGAGTCTGCCGACCGAGACGTGATCCTCGGCCTGGCCCCGCTGACACCGATCCAGCACTGGTTCTTCACCACCCACGGCCCGCAGCCTCACTTCAACCAGTCCGTCGTCGTCGAGCTGGCCGAGGATCTCGACGAGGGCGCGCTGTCCGCGGCGGTCGATGCGGTGGTGGCACACCACCCGGCATTGCGTCTGCGATTCCTGCGCATCGGGGTCCAGGGGTGCCAAGTCGAGGGCCAGTGGCGCCAAGATGTCGCGCCCACCGAGTCGGCAGAGGTATTCCGCCGGTGTGACCTGCCCGATCTGAGCGACGACGGCTGGCAGGCGGCCATGCAGCAGGCAGCGGTCAGCGCCCAGACCGGTCTGGACATCGCCCGCGGCCCGCTGCTTCGCACCGTGTTGTTCCGAGGCGGAGCCGGTCGGCGGCCCCAACTGTTCATCGCCGTTCACCACCTCGTCGTCGACGGGGTGTCATGGCGGATCCTGCTGGGTGACCTGGAAACCGCCTACCAGCAGGCTCGCGCCGCGCGGCGGGTAGCCTCCCCGGAGCGAGAATCGGCACTGTCGGTGGACCTGGAGCCGACCGGCACGCCGTTCACCCATTGGGCACACCGGTTGAGCGGACACGTCCGGGCCGGCGGGCTCGACGACGACCTGGCGTACTGGTCCAAGGTTCCCCACGACGCACTGCCCGACCTGCCGGTCACGGGGGCCGGTGTCAACACGGCCGGTTCCAGCCGCGCGGTATCGGTGCGGTTGGGCCGCGACGACACCGACGCACTGTTGCACCGGGTGCCGGGGGTCTACCGGACGCAGATCAACGACGTCTTGCTCAGCGCACTGGGCTGGGTGCTATTGAGCTGGACTGGTCGGGAACGGGTACTGGTCGCCCTGGAAGGTCACGGTCGCGAGGAAATCCTCGACGGGGTCGACCTCTCCCGCACCGTCGGCTGGTTTACCACCCAGTTCCCGGTCGCGCTCACGGTGCCAGCGGGCCTCGACCGCTCGGACTGGCGCAGCGTCCTGACATCGGTCAAGGAACAACTGCGAGCCATACCGCGCCGGGGCCTCAGCTACGGAGCACTGCGCTACCTGAGCCCGGAAGACTCCGCTGCACGCGTGCTCCGCGACGATGCCCAACCACAGATCTGCCTGAACTATCACGGCCAGTGGGACGTGGGCTCGGGTTCCGACGGGCTCTATCGCAGCTGGCACGGTGCGCTCGCGCCAGATCATGCGTCCGAGAGCGTGCGACCCTACCTGCTGGACGTCACCGGGGTGGTTACCAACGGTGAACTGGAGTTGGGCTGGACGTACTCCGACAACGTCCACGACGAGGCCACCGTCACGCGGCTGGCGTCGGAGATGGTGGAGGCGCTGCGGGAGATCGTGGCGCACTGTTCCCGGCCGGATGCCGGTGGCTGCACGCCATCGGACTTCCCGCTGGTCCGGCTCAGCCAGCCGCAGGTCGACCAGGTTGTCGGTGACGGCCGCAACGTGGAGGACGTCTACCCGCTGACGCCGTTGCAGGCCGGGATGGTGTTCCACAGCCTGCTCGACACCGGTAGCACTGCCTACGTCGACCAGATCCGGTTGCGGCTGTCCGGCGTATCCGACGCCCAGGCGCTAGGTGCCGCGTGGCAGCGGGTGGTCGACCGGACGCCGTTGCTGCGCAGTTCGGTGGTGTGGGAAGGAGTCGATGAGCCGCTGCAGGTGGTGCACCGCGAGGTCGTGCTCCCGACGAGGCATCACGACTGGCGCGGTCTCTCCGAGGTGGAGCGAGATCTGGAGCTACAGCGAGTGGCGGCCGAGGAACGCGCCGCTGGGGTGGACCTGGCCACCGCGCCGTTACTGCGGTTGGTCGTCGCGGCGCTGTCCGACGACGTGGTCGTGTTGGTCTGGACCTCGCACCACGTGGTGCTGGACGGCTGGAGCATGGCCGCGGTGTTCGCCGAGGTGTGCGAGCAGTACGCGGCGATCGTCCACGGTCGGCCGCCCGCGCTGGTGGCTCGTCGACCGTTCCGGGACTACCTGCAGTGGCTGGGGGACCAGGACGGTCGGGAGGCCGGACAGCACTGGCGGGCAGTGCTGTCCGGGTTCGAGTCCTCGACCCCGCTGCCCTATGACCGGCAACCTCGTCAAGCGCATCGTTCCGAGTCCTCGGAATCGGTGGGTGTCGAGCTGGGAGCGCGGGAGTCGGCCGGACTGCATCTGATGGCCAAGCGCAACGGCCTGACCGTGAACACGATCGTGCAAGGAGTGTGGGCTCTACTGCTGTCGCGCTACAGCGGCGAGTGCGACGTCGTCTTCGGATCCACCGTCTCCGGCCGCCCCGCCGAGCTGCCGGGTGTGGAGGCGATGGTCGGCATGTTCATCAACACCGTGCCGACCCGCGTGGCCATCCCCAGTGGACAAAGTCATGGGCAGGACGTTGTCTCGTGGTTGCGTGAGTTCCAGGTCGCGCAGATCGAGTCCCGGCGTTTCGACTTCGTCTCCCTTGCCCAACTGCAGGCGTGGAGCGATCTTCCCGCCGGGGCGAGCCTGTTCGACAGCATGGTCGTGTTCGAGAACTATCCGTTCGACGCCGCGTCGGTAGACGAGGCCGGTCTGCAGGTGCGCGAGGTCCACACTGTCGAGACCACGAACTTCCCGCTGAGCCTGCGTGCCTATCTCGGTGATCGGCTCGGGCTGCATCTGGCCTACGACCCGCAGCTGTTCGACGTGGCCACGATCGAGCGGATGGTGGCACACCTAACGGTGTTGCTGAACGGGATTCTCGCTGACCCGAGCCAATCGGCGGCGCGGTTGTTGCCGCTGACCCAGGCCGAGCGTGATCAGATGTTGGTGGAGTGGAACGACACCACTCACGAGATTCCCGAAGCTGCGCTGCCGGTCGTGTTCGCCGACCAGGTGCGGCGAACACCGGACGCCATTGCCGTGGTGGGCGACGGGGTGTCGTGGAGCTATGCGCAGTTGGACGCGCGGGCGAACCGGTTGGCGAATCGGCTTATTCGGCTCGGGGTTGCGGCGGAGCAGCCGGTGGGCATTCTGATGGGAGACTCTGCTGATCTCGTCGTGGCCGAGCTGGCGGTAGTGAAGGCGGGCGGGGCGTATCTGCCGGTGGATGTGCGGGCCCCCGCGGAGCGTATGCGTTCGGTGTTGGCTCAGGCCGGCGTGTCGGTGTTGCTGACCGACCGGGAATGGCAGGCCGCCGCGAGTGCCCTTCATCGCGGCCGGGTGTTGGCGATAGATGCCGATCCGTTGCTGGATGAGCCGAGTTCCGATCCTGGTGTGCCGGTAGACCCCGAACAGTTGGCCTATGTCATGTACACCTCCGGCTCCACCGGTGTGCCGAAGGGTGTGGCGGTCCGCCACCGCGACGTGGTGGCGTTGGCCTTCGACCGGCGTTTCGATGGTGCTGCGCATCAGCGGGTGTTGCTGCATTCACCGCAGGCTTTCGATGCGACCACCTACGAACTCTGGGTCCCGTTGTTGCACGGAGGCGCGGTGGTGATCCCACCGGCCGCGGTGGACGCCGACGTCCTGCGAACGGCGATCACCGAGCACGGGGTGACCGGGTTGTGGCTGACCTCCGGGTTGTTCCGGCTCATCGCACACGATGCGCCGGAGTGCTTCGCCGGTGTTCAAGAGATATGGACCGGTGGGGACGTGGTGCCGGCGGCCGCCGTTCGTCGGGTGCTCGCGGCCTGCCCCGATGTGACGGTGGTGGACGGCTACGGGCCAACCGAGACCACAACGTTTGCCAGCTCGTACCGGATGACGGGCATCGGGTCGGTACCGGATTTGGTGCCGATCGGGACTCCGCTGGACAACATGAGGGTTTACGTCCTCGACGCAGCGTTACAGCCGGTGCCGATCGGTGCGCCCGGTGAGCTGCACATCGCGGGTGCGGGGTTGGCGCGAGGATATCTGAGGCGCCCGGGCCTGACCGCGCAGCAGTTCATCGCCAATCCGTTCAGGCCGGCCGGTGCCCGGATGTACCGAACTGGGGATGTCGTCCGTTGGACCGCGGATGGCACATTGGTGTTCATCGGTCGAACCGACGAGCAGGTCAAGATCCGAGGGTTCCGGATCGAGTTGAGTGAGGTCGAGGCCGCATTAGCGGCCGATCCCCAGGTGGCCCAGGTCGCTGTTGTCGTGCGCGAGGCCGCGGTCACAGCGAATGCTGGGCCAGGGGACGGACTTGATGTCAAGCGGCTGGTGGCCTATCTGGTGCCAGTGGCGGAGGGGACAGTCGACCTCGCACAGTTGCGAGCGCACGCGCAGGCAGCGTTACCCGACTACTTGATGCCGTCGGCTTTCACCGTGCTGCACGAATTGCCCATGACCGAGAATGGGAAGTTGGATCGGCGGGCGTTGCCTGCGCCGAAGTGGGATGCGGGCCACGTCGCCTGCTATGTGGCACCCCGTTCTGAGGCTGAGCGAGCAGTGGCGGAAACGTGGGCCGAGGTGCTGGGGCTGGAGCGGGTCGGGGTCGAGGACAATTTCTTTGAACTCGGTGGAGACTCGATTCTGAGTATCCGGGTGACGTCGCGGTTGCGGGCCATCTTCGGTACCGAGTTGTCGCCGCGAACGCTGTTCACACACTCCACGGTCCGGGAGCTGACCGCTGCGATGCCCGCCGCTCCTGGCGGCGATGTGTCGGCGATTCCAGTTGTCTCTCGGGACGGCGAGCTGGCGTTGTCCTTTGCCCAGCAGCGGTTGTGGTTCCTGCACGACTTCGCACCGGACGGCGTCGAGTACGTCACGCGGGTGGGGCTGCGGTTGCGTGGGGAGTTGGACCTCAAGGCGCTTTGCGCAGCGGTGAGCGGGCTGGTGGCTCGCCATGAGTCGCTGCGCACCACGTTCGAGTCCGTGGACGGGCGGGGGGCGCAGGTGGTGCACCCGCCGTGGGAGGTGTCGCTGCCGGTGCTGGACCTGTCGGATCTGGTCGAGCCCGAGCGCGCCACGGAGCTGGACCGGGTCCTGGCAGCGGAGAGCGGTCAGCCGTTCGACCTGAGCCGAGGGCCGCTGATGCGGATGCGGTTGGTGCGGCTGGGCGCGACGGACCATGCCCTGCTGGTGGTGATGCATCACATCATCACCGACGGTTGGTCGACGGGCGTGCTCGTTGCGGAGCTGAGCGCGGTGTACGCCGCGACCCTGCGGGATGCCGAACCGGCACTTCCCCCGTTGCCGGTGCAGTACGCGGACTTCGCCGCGTGGCAACGGGACCAGCTGTCCGGCCAGACGCTGGAGGAACATCTGTCCTATTGGCATCGCCAGCTCGACGCCGTGCCGCCGTTGGAACTGCCGACAGATCGGCCGCGACCGGCGGTGCAGACCACCAACGGCGCCATGGAGAAGTTCGTGGTGCCGACCGAAGTGACCGACCGGCTCAAGGAGCTGGGTCGTCAGCACGACGGCACCCTGTTCATGACCCTGCTGGCCGCCTGCCAGCTGCTGTTCAGCCGCTGGTCGGGCCAGGACGACATCGCCATCGGCACCGTTGTGTCCGGTCGCGAGCGGACCGAGCTGGAAGGGCTGATCGGATTCTTCGTCAACACGCTGGTACTGCGCTCCAGGGTGGACGGCGAGCAGACCTTCACCCAGTTCCTCGGCACCGTGCGCGAGACTGTCCTGGACGCCTTTGTCCATCAGCAGGTGCCCTTCGAGCGGGTGGTGGACCATCTGCAACCGACCAGGGACACCAGCCGCACGCCCCTGTTTCAAGCCATGGTCGTGCTGCAGAACACTCCCAGCGACGGTGAGGAGCTGCCCGGCCTGCAGCTCGACGCCCTCGAACTGCCGGTGATGAGCACGAGCTTCGATATCACCGTGGAGTTCCAGGAGTTCGACGGTGGGCTGTGCGGGGCGTTGACGTACAACACGGACCTGTTCGACGGTACGACGATCGAGCGGTTAATCGAGAACTTGTCGGTGTTGTTGAAGGGTGTGTCGGCTGATCCTCACGCGTTGGTGTCGGCTGTTCCGTTGCTATCCGAAGGCCAGCGCGAACAGGTGCTGGTTCACTGGAACGACACCGACCGGGACGTGCCTGCCGCCACCTTGGGCCAGTTGTTCGAGGCGCAGGTCGTGCGGAGTCCGAATGCGCCCGCGTTGATAATCGAGGGCGGTCTCGTCCCCTTCTCGGAATTGAATGCGCGGGCAAATCGATTGGCGCGCTTGCTGGTGGAACGGGGTGCCGGTCCGGAGCGCGTAGTCGGGTTGGCGCTGCCGCGGTCGGTGGACATCGTGGTGGCACAGCTGGCAGTGGCGAAGGTGGGTGCCGCCTTCGTGCCGGTGGATCCGGCATATCCCGCTGAGCGGATCGAGTTCATGGTGGCCGACGCTGCCCCGGTAGTGCTTCTGACCAGGCACGATGTGGCGGGATGTCTGGCGGGGGTAGGCGACGTGCCGGTTGTCGTCCTCGACGATCCGGCAGTGGTGGCAGCCTCGCGGGCGATGACCGAGGGTGACCTGACCGATGCCGATCGGCGGGCGCCGCTGGAGATGGCGCATCCGGCGTATGTGATCTACACATCGGGGTCCACCGGACGACCCAAGGGTGTGGTCGTCAGCCACGCCGGGCTGGCGAGTTTCTCCGCCGCGGAGGTCGATCGGTACGCGGTGGCGGCGGGAGATCGAGTGTTGCAGTTCTCCTCGCCGAGCTTCGACGCCTCGGTCTTGGAGTTGTGCATGTCGCTGCCGGTAGGGGCGGCGTTGGTGGTGCCGCCACTGGGACCGTTGCTGGGGGAGCAGCTAGTGGAGGTGCTGACCCAGGGGCGGGTGACTCATGCGTTGATCCCACCTGCGGCGCTGGCCACCGTGCCGGCCGAGGCAGCGGCGGAGCTGACGCTGTTCCAGACGCTGATCGTGGGCGGGGACGTGTGCACCCCGGAGCTGGTCGCGCGATGGGCCCCGGGTCGACGGATGATCAACTCTTATGGTCCGACCGAGTCGACAGTCGTGGCGACCTGGAGCGATCACTTGACCCCAGGTCAGGTGCCATCTATAGGCTGCCCGATCTGGAATACCCAGGTGTATGTGTTGGACGCGACGTTGAATCCGGTTCCAGTGGGAGTGGCCGGGGAGCTGTATGTCGCCGGGCTGGGATTGGCGCGGGGGTACCTGAACCGCCCCGGATTGACCGCGCAGCGATTCGTGGCGAGCCCGTTCGGTGCGGCGGGTGCGCGCATGTACCGAACCGGTGATGTGGTCCGGTGGAACGCTGGCGAGGCGTTGGAGTTCCTCGGTCGCGCCGACGAGCAGGTCAAGATCCGGGGATTCCGGATCGAGCTGGGCGAGGTGGAGTCCGCGTTGCTGATCCAGCCGGAGGTAGCCCAGGCCGTGGTGATGGTCCGCGAGGGACTAACGGCATCGGATCAAGGCGCTCACAAGCGGTTGGTGGCCTACGTTGTAGGGCTACCGGAGTCGCCCGCGCCGGGTGGAGCAGCGCTGCGAGCGGGCTTGAAGCGGATCCTGCCCGACTACATGATCCCCTCGGCGTTCGTGGTGCTCGACGCGTTGCCGCTGACCTCCCACGGCAAGCTCGACCGCCGTGCCCTGCCCGCCCCGGACGGTCTGACGGAGCCGGAGTCGGAATACCTGGCCCCGCGGACACCCACCGAAGTGGCACTGGCCGAGGTGTGGGCCGAGGTCCTCGGGCTGGACCGGGTCGGGGTGGGGGATAACTTCTTCGAGTTGGGCGGCGACTCCATCCTGACCATTCAGGTCGTGTCCCGCGCCCGTCAGGCGGGCCTGCACTTCAACTCCAAGGACCTGTTCCTCAACCAGACCATCGACGAGCTCGCGCCGGTGGTGGGGGCCGTGGAGACTGATCGGGCTGGATCGGAACCGGTCGTCGGTCCGGTCCCGCTCATCCCGATCCAGCACTGGTTCTTCCACACTCGCAAGACCAACCTGAATCATTTCAACCAATCGGTCCTCGTCGATCTGGTCGATGACGTCGACGAGCGGGCGCTGCAGCGGGCGCTCGGTGCACTGCTGGTGCACCACGACGCGTTGCGCATGCGGTTCGAGCAGGTCGACGGCCAATGGCGAGCGCACAACGCGCCCGTCGATGAGGTAAAGGCGGACGGCCAACTGCTGTCCCGGCACGACCTGTCGGAGGTGGCTCAGCAGGATCACCGTGCGGCCATGGTGGAGATCGCCGATGCCGTCCACACCAGCTTCGACATCGGCCGCGGGCCGCTGCTGCGGGCGGCGCTGTTTGACCGCGGCGCCGGGCGCGGGTGGTCACTGTTCCTGGCAGCGCATCACGTAGTGGTCGACGGGGTCTCCTGGCGCATCTTGCTCGACGACCTCGACACGGCCTACCGCCAGATGCTGCGGGGCGATCCCGGCGACCTCGGGGCCAAGACGACCTCGTTCCAGGACTGGGCGCGCCGGGTGGGCGAGCATGTCGCCAGCGGCAAGCTTGACCATGAGCTGGACTATTGGGCAGCCGCGTCGCAGGCGGGGAAGTTGCCGGTCGACGCAGTAACGGGGGAGCCAGGAGGCGGGGCGCGCAGCGTCTCGCTGCTGTTGAGCGCCGAGGACACCGATGCGTTGCTGCGGTCGGCCCCCACCGCCTACCGGACCCGGATCAACGACGTCCTGCTCAGTGCGCTCGCGTGGGCGCTGTGCCGGTGGACCGGGCGAAGCCAGGTGGCGATCGACCTGGAGGGCCACGGCCGCGAGGACATCTTCGACGACGTCGACCACTCCCGTACCGTCGGCTGGTTCACCACCATGTTCCCGGTCGGGCTGACAGTGCCCGACGGCGTTACATCCCAGGATTGCGATGCAGCCCTGGGCGATGAACCCCAGTGGCGCCATCTGGTCAGATCGGTGCGCCAGCAGATGCGTGCCGTGCCCAACAACGGGTTCGGCTTCGGGTCGTTGCGGTACCTGGGTTCTCCGGCGACCCGCGAGCGCCTCGCCGTGGCCGGACATGGGGCCCAGATCGCCTTCAACTACCTCGGCCAGTTCGAAGGAGCGGCCCGGGACCCCGGACTGGGCCTCTACCGCGCCGTGCACGGCGCGATCGGGCAGGCACACGATCCCGCCGACCCGGGCGCGCACCTGCTGGAGGTCGTGGGCGCGGTCCAGGACGGGCAGCTGGGGTTCTCCTGGCTCTACCAACCCGATCACCATCATCAGTCGACCGTGCAAACCGTCGCTGACGATTTCGCCGACGCTCTCCGCGGCATCGCGCGGGACTGCCGGAAACCCACATGAGCCCCGACATGAGCACAATACCCGAGCGGCAGCGTGTCCCGCTGTCGCGCAACCCCAATTACCAGTTGTTGTGGATCAGCCAAGTGTTGTCGGGCGCCGGCCTGAGCACCTCGGTCATCGCCTTTCCGCTGCTGGTGCTAGCGATCACCGGTTCGGCGGCAGCATCCGGCCTCGTGCTGGGGACGATCGCTGCGGCACAGCTCCTCGCCGGACTGCCGGCGGGCGCTCTGGCCGACCGCTGGGATCGCAAGACGATCATGTTGAGCTGTGAGGCGGCGCAGGGGATCGCGGCGGCGAGCCTCGTCGCAGTCCTGTGGTGGGATGTGGCCCAGGTCGCGTACCTGGTCGTCGTAGCAGCGGTGATCGGGGCGTCTGCCGCGCTGTTCAGACCGGCGGAGGACGCGAGCCTGCCCCGGGTGGTACCGGCCGAGCAGCTGTCCACCGCGGTGGGGCTCAACGCCGCCCGCGCGTCCGTGGCACAGCTGTCAGGCACCGCGGCGGGCGGGTTCCTCTTCGCCATCGCCCGGTTCGTGCCGTTCGTGGCGGATGCGCTGGCCCACGCACTGGCCTGCAGCCTACTGGTATTCCTCCGGATACCCCCCCGGGATGCGCCGCCGGAGGCGACGCGTCACCTGGGCCGGGAGATCACGGCTGGCTTCCAGTGGGTGTGGGGGCATCGCCACCTCCGGGTCACCGCGCTATGCGCGGTCGTGCTCAACCTGTTCTTCAGCGCCTTCTACCTCATCGTCATCGTGCTGGCCGTGGCCCGGGGAGTGCCCTCGGGTCAAATCGGCATCATGGCGGCGATGCTCGGCGTGGGCGGCCTCCTGGGTGCGCTCATCGCGTCGCGCCTGTCCCAGATGGTGAGCCCCTACATCTCGATCATCGCGGTGTTCTGGGTGATGGCGACGCTCACCCCGGTGGCGGCCTTTCTCGACAACGGCTATCTCCTGGGACTGTTGCTCGCCGCCATGGCGTTGCTGCCGGCGACCGCGAACACGACGATCATCACGCGGCAGCTGCTGCTCACCCCCGACGACCTGCGCGGCCGGCTGAGCAGCGTGCTGGGCATCGTCACCGGTGTCGCCGCCACGCTGGGCCCGGTGCTGGGCGGGTTGCTGGCCGCGGCCCTTTCCAGCACCCTCGCGGTGCTGGTGTGCGCGGTCGGCATCGCGGCCGCCGCAGTGGTCGCCACCCTGAGCCCCACTTTGCGCAGCTTTCCCCGGCAGCCGGCCGTCGCCGATTCGCCGGCGGCCGAGCGCCACCCCGGTATGTAGTGTCGATTATCGGCAACGTTCCCAGGAAAGGAGATCGAAGATATGGACGATGACGCGAGGTATGAGGTGCTGCGCAACGACGAGGAGCAGTACTCGCTGTGGCTGGTCGGCTTGGAGGTGCCCGCAGGCTGGTACCGGGTGGGCAAGGAGGGCAGCAAGGAGGAGTGCTCGACCTACGTCGATGAGGTCTGGACCGACATGCGGCCTCGTAGCCTGCGTGAGCAGATGGACGGCGCCCAATCCTGATCCGTGCCTCATTCTGATCAGGGGAACTCGACGTGGCTCAGCGCGCCGCCCGCTCATCCTGGGCACACATCAGCCGTCCGCGACCGGCGGCGCGGCTGCGGTTGATCTGCCTGCCCGCCGCCGGTGGCGGCGCGAGCAGGTACCGGGATTGGCCGGCTCACCTCCCCGACGGCGTGGAGGTCGTGTCGGTCCAGCTGCCCGGTCGGGAGAACCGTTTCGACGAGCAGCCGATCGATTCGATGGACCAGCTGGTCGGTTCGTTGCTCGACGGGCTGGCCGGCAATCTCATCGCTCCGTTCGCGCTGTTCGGCCACAGCATGGGAGCGCTGATCGCGTTCGAGCTGGCCCGCCGGCTCCGCAGCCTGGGGGGCATGGCGCCGGTGCACCTGTTCGCCTCCGGGTGCCGTGCGCCCCACCTGCCGAGCCGCTCGCCGGACCGGCACACCCTTCCTGACCGGGAGTTCATCGCCGCCATCGAGGAACTGGGCGGGATCCCGCCGGAGCTGCTGGCGGAGAGCCAGTTCCTGGACGCGATGCTGCCCGCGTTGCGCAGCGACTGCACCCTGGTCGAGACCTACGTGGCCGGCCCGCAGGCCCCGCTGAGCTGCCCGGTGTCCGCCTTCGGTGGCCTGCGGGACGAGGAGGTCCTTCCCGAGGACGTACGAGCCTGGTCGCGCCACACGACCGGGCCCTTCCGGGTGCACCTGCTGCCAGGAGACCACTTCTTCGTCAACTCCGCGCGCTCGGACCTGCTCCGGCTGCTGGTGTCCGAGCTCGGATCGGCCGGTGCCGACCCGAGCGGAGCAACCCGCGTGGCTCGTTAGCCCGCGATCAATCTTCGCGGCGTCATCTCCGACAGCGGGTTTGGTCGGACGTCGATCTCGGCCATCTGGCGGGCATAGTTCTGGTAATGCCGGCGTGCTTCGCCGAGTCGACCTGCGTCGAGCAGTACTCCGACGAGGCTGCGATGGGCATCCTCGTCGTAGCGGTCACGCTCGAGCAGGCGCAGCGTGTACCGGACGACCGCGTCGGTATCGCCGGCGTCACGCAGCCGTTGAGACAATGTCCGGAGGAGGGCGATGTAGGTGGCCCTGACTTCTTCGGCCAGGGTGGCGGCCCACTCCTGGTAGGGGTCATCCTCGAGGAAATCCCCGGTATGGATGGTGACGGCGGCCTTGAGTCGGGCGGTCGCATCCGGTTCTCTGGCTCGGTTCGCATCGAGGGCAGCGGTGGCTTGGGTGAGGAAGTCCTCGACGTCGACGCTCACCTGGGCACGGTTCAATGACACCGCGCCGTCGGTGGTATCCACTGGAGCCGCGCCTATGGGCTGTGGTTGAAGCACATCGCGGACCGTGGAGAGCAGTACGGAGAGTCGGTTGCCGGCCACGGCCGGGCCCACCCTTGGCCACAACAGCTCCATCAGCTGGTCACGGGGGGTCGGCCGCCGACGCGCAATCAGGATCTTCAACAGCTCTCGGGCTTTTTTCGACTGCCATGCGGTACTGGGAATGGGAACCCCGTCTCGGACCACCCGGAAAACGCCCAGCGTCTGAATGAACACCGGGGGCGCGGAACGGACGAGCACCCCCAGCGGTCCGGCGACGCGACGCGACTCGACGTCGACGCCGTAGCCCCGAAGTGTCTGGTCCGCGAGGCGGCCGTCGAGGTGGGGTATGGGCGCGCCGAGGCGGGCGGCCACGACTCTGGTCGCAGCCTCCTCGAGTCGGCAGCCCGTTTCCTGCCAGATGTTGATGGCCTCTTGGAGCGAGGTGGCATCCGCGGGGGGATTGCGGGCGGCCAGCACGCTCAGCGTGATGGCCTCGGCCAGTCCTGGGTTGTCCCGCCATTGCCGCGCGGCGACGGTAGCCCGGCTGGCGTCTGCCAGGGCGCCGTGGCGGTCACCGCTGATCAACTCGACCCAGCCGCGGGTCAGCAAGGCCGGAACCTTGCGAACTCCCTCATCCAGCTCCACAGCCTGGTCTGCGCGCTCACGAGCTCCCTTCGGATCATCAACCGCGGTGATGCGCGCGAGACCGATCAGCGCCGAGCTAAGGCCGAACACGTCGTGGCACGGCTCGGCGAGGATCAGGGCCTCCTCGTACGCCGCCCGGGCTCGCACCGGCTGACCCTTGGTCCGATGCAGGTCACCGAGACCGCATAGCGGCCAGGCCACGAATCGGGAGCCGATGCGCTGGAAGAGGTCGATGGCTACGGTGAAGTCAGCCGCCGCCTCCTCCAGCATCCCGAGGCGGGCGCGGGCGCGGGCGCGGGTGGTTAGTGCGTGCGCGATGATGAAGGGGTTCTCGCATCGCTCGCTGAGACTCAACGCAATCTGGGCGTCGGCCAACGCATCTCGAGGCGCACCCGCTTCGAAGTGATGAAATGCTTGACAAGCCCGAGTCCACGTCACCTGGAGCAGGTCGTCGCACTCCTCGGCGCAGCGCAGGGCATCAATGCAATGCACATCGGCCTGCAGCCAGTCGCCCTCGGCAGCGGCGAGCAGCGCGTAGACGTGGTGGACCCTGGACCACGCGCGTGGCTCGCCGCACCGTCGGGCCGCGGCACGGGCTCGGCTCGCCATCCTCCGCAGACCTACGAGGTCCCCAGTCATCCGGTAGGCACTCGCCGACAACGTCAATACCTGAATCTCGTCGAGCGTCTCCTCCCGGTCTAACCGGGTCTTCCCGATCAGAGCTTGCACCTCGGCGAACTCGCCGTGGGCGAAAGTGACCAGGCCGACCCGCCAGGCCAAGGCGGGCTCCAGCCCGTCTCGGTCGCGACTGGCACGCTGGAAGTGCTGCAGCGCTTGCGTCCACTGTCCCCGCACCTGCTGCGCCTGTCCCAGAACCTGTTGGATTCGCGGGTCGTCGAGATACTCGGCTGGCAAATTGGCTGCCTGCAACACGGCCTCGAGTTGGCCACGCTCCACCATCGCACTACCATGATCAACTAAAAGTGATACGCACGCCGCGTGATCACCGGCTGCGAGGAGATGTTGCAGCGCTTCGGCCTGCGCCCCCCGCTCGAGGTAGTCCCTGGCCGCGGTCACGTGTAGGGCTGTCCGCTCGCTTGCCGACGGCACCGCCTCATGATCGAAGAAGTCTCGCAACGGACGCACAAGCGACCAGCCGCCGCCCCCACCAGTGCGCCGCACCAATCCCTGGCGACTCAGTTCGGCGAGCGCGATCATCGGAACGGTGAGTCCTTGCGTGATCTCCGTCATGAATTTGACTTCGCCAAAGATCGCCAACCTGCGTAGCAACTGCTGAACCCAGTCGTGGGCGGCGCCGATAATCTCCTCGGTCAGATAACCGTGGAATCGTTGTCCCGGGTCCGACAGCTGTCCCACCGCGGCTTGGCGCTGCTCCGGTTCGACCGCCCGCAACATCTCCACAGCACAGTGCACGGCCGAGGGCCAACCAGCAGTACGTTCCCAGACTTGCCTCGACAGGCCAGGCGGATCCTTCCCCACGGTCTTGCGCAGGAGTGTCTCGACATCGGCAACGTCGAAGGCAAGGTCCGGCGCATGGATCTCCGTAACATGACCGCGACCCCGCAGTCGCTGCAGGGAAAACGGCAGGTCACATCGTGAGATCAGTAGTAGATGCAGCTGC
Organism: Pseudonocardiaceae bacterium; assembly: GCA_036266995.1. Lineage (GTDB taxonomy): Bacteria > Actinomycetota > Actinomycetes > Mycobacteriales > Pseudonocardiaceae. The sequence continues at coordinate 28,300 of DATAWX010000066.1, forward strand.
TCAGGTGCTCGCTGGCACAGATCTTCGACGACGCGGGCCGCAGCACTGCCGGGCTGCAGGACGTGCAAGTCGTCGAGGACAAGAACAAGATCCTTGCGAAGGGCACCTTGCAACCACAGACAGATGGCCTCGACAGAGGACTCCACCGAGTCTGCGTTCGGGGCGGCCGTAGCTGGCACTGCCGTCACCGACACATGCGCCCGTAATGCCCCGGACAGGCTCGCGAGCAGGCGGTTCGCATCCCCCTCGTGGGCCTCATACCGCAACCACGCGGTCGGGCGGCTGCGCGACCAGGCCGCCACCGCCGTGGTCTTGCCCCACCCAGCCGCGCCGATCACCACACAGATCCGGCGCTTCGCAGCACGGTCCAAGAGCTCACCGACTGACGGGCGTTCGATGAGCTCGTCAGGTGGCGCGGACGGGGTTGGTCCAGATGGCCACGCCACCCTGGTGGCCTCGGCTTGTCTCGTGCATCCCGCGCGGACCGCGCGCCTGTTGGCCACCACGAACTAACAGTACCTCGGTTACATTTGTTTATCGGTCGAAAATAATATCTTCGTCGCCGACGCTGACCAGATCTTGTTCCGCGCCGACGTGCTGATTACCGCAGCCGCCACTCACCGCAGCCGTTTGGTCACCAAACCCCGACTACGCTGGGGTTGCTGTTCGTCACTCAAATCAATAGTTCTCATGGGCGCCCGGTTTGATCCCGCCGGCTACCAGCAGACAGCCGCCATCTCGGATCAGCGTTACATCGGACCAGGGTCCGATCCCAACTCCGGACCCCGCTCCGATGTGCGCGCGCCCCGCATGCGGCAACATTGCTGACATGACCGAGGCACGCAACCTGACCGGGAAGTTCCGGCGTAGCGTGTTCGTGCGCTCACCCCGCCGCAGCGGACTGACCAGGGTACTGACCAGCATGGGCGCGACAGTGCTCGCCGAACCCGGCCATGGGCTCTCGGTAACCGGCATGGACGCATGCATGATCGCATCAGCCGCCGCGGCGCATTACATCCCGATCCAGGAACTGACACCCAGCAGAGCGTGACCGACTCCGCTAAGCCTCGGGTGAGACCAAAGACGAGTGCACAGGTACGTCCGCGACTGGCAAGCCCGGTACCTCGGCATAGCCAACTTCTGCGAGTTGAGCGCCGGCCACCGAAGCCAATAGCCATCGATTCCAAGTACGATCCAAATATGAGGAGTGGAATGATCCAGCTTGAGGATGTCAGTAAGGCGTACCAGATGGGTAAGATCAAGGTACCGGTACTCCACGGTTTCGACCTCACCATCGACGACGGTGAAATGGTGGCCATCATGGGCCCATCCGGATCGGGCAAGACCACGCTCATGAACATCCTGGGCTGTCTCGATGTCCCGACCAGCGGGCGCTATCTTCTCGACGGCACCGACGTCAGTCGGCTGTCTGACAACCGGCTGGCCAACATCCGCAGCAGCAAGATCGGGTTCGTATTCCAGTCGTTCAACCTCGTTTCGCGCACCAGCGCAATCCGCAACGTCGAACTTCCTCTGATCTACGCCGGGGTGCGCGCTCGGCGCAATCAGGCCCGGCTGGCCTTGGCTCAGGTCGGCCTGAGCGACCGCGAGAAGCACATGCCCAATGAGCTCTCCGGCGGTCAGCAACAGCGGGTGGCGATCGCCCGGGCGCTGATCAACGATCCCACGCTCCTGCTCGCAGACGAGCCCACAGGCAACCTCGACACCTCCTCCAGCATCGAGATCATGAAGTTGCTCGGCGCACTTAATGACGCCGGCCGCACGGTCGTGATCATCACACACGAGGAGGAGGTTGCCCGGTTCGCCAAGCGGGTCGTGCGGATGCGCGACGGGCACATTGAAAGTGACGAGGTGCAGCGGAGCCGGACGGAGGTCAGCGCGTGAACCTGGGTGGGCACGCCGAACAGAACAAGTAGCTGGAAGGCGTTTGATCTGCACTAAGGCAGCCGTTACGCCCGAACGTGGGATACGCTCTGATCGTGTCGATGCCGGCCGTGCCGAGCAAGATGCCGGCCGATGACTACCGGTTGCACCGGATCGAGTCCGTGACCGATGCGGCGCTTGCCCACCTCGATGTCGAGGACCTGTTGGGTGAGTTGCTGGACCGGGTGCGGGAGCTCCTTGAGGTCGACACAGCCTCTGTGTTCCTGCTC
>DATAWX010000067.1:0-30230 GCA_036266995.1 Pseudonocardiaceae bacterium
CTGCGCCACCTGCACCCGACCATCACACCCCCGAACACACACCGACCACTGGTCCCACTGGCGACGACGCCACCAAACCCACGCCCGCGCATACCACTACCAGCGACAACACCTCAAACATCACAAAATGCGGCTGTAGTATTAGGCGGCTGACTGACGAAGGGGAGACTCTTCTAGTTCTCCTGATGTCTGCACTCTTTCCGTTTTTTCTACCTGCCGTTTGTCATATCCAGCTTTCCAGATCAGACCGGCCACACCGACGAGCGTGCAGGTCAATCCTATGACAAGCAGGATGGTCGCTAACGTCAGCGTCTGGATTATGGCTCCCACTTTGGTCATCCTCTCGTGCCCACGAGGTGTGAGTTGGACGGACACGAACAGGTCCATCTCTCAGCCCTCGCGGTGCGCTCCGGCAGGCTGACTCGATTGCTTGATCAAGGGACGTTTCTAGCCCGCTAACCGAGGAGATGTTCGTACTGTTCGTAGCAACCATAGCTCGAACGAAGGATAGCGTCCACCCGTCCGAGTTGTATTGCCTCGATTACACTACTATCTGTAGCAATTCCATTTGCCGCAATCCCCTTGTCGACCGCTGGACTTCTCGTGTTCATATTCGAGAAGCCAGCACTGCGTCGATTGGTGCGAATTCCAGGTTCTCATTTTTCGTGCGTACCCGAGCTCAACCGACCGGGTCGGGGTCGGGTTCGGCGAGCGCGATGAGGAAGCCGGCGGTACCGCGCCCGGGGCCGCAGCGAGCTTCGAGTCCCGCATCAAGGGCGGAGTGCTGCAGGCGAGGCTGCGGACCCTGCCGGGTGTCGCAGCGAGTTGACTCGCCCGGAATTCAGTGTTTAGCCCTCAGTGATCTCGGGTAACTGTCCGCTACCAACGGCAGATCCGGCGTCCTACCAGGCGCCGCCCGAGACGAGGGAGTAGCGATGACTTCTGAGTTGATCGTCCTGGTGGCGTCGGCGTTGGTGATTTCTGGCGTGTTCCTCGGCTGGTGGCTCAGCCAATGGCGGCTCGAAGCGCGAGCCAAGCGCCAGGCAGCAGCGCAGCTTTCCCTGTACCGGCAGTTACACGAGCTGCAGGCGGCGAGGCAGAAGACCGCCGCCAAACAGGAAAGCCTGGCAGTCGAGTTCCGCCGACGCGCTGCGTAGGCGGCCTCGTCAGCACCGTCGTCAGGGCAGCACTGTTCATTGTGAGTCGCGCAGTTCCAAGATCAAGTCGCCGCCTTCGACCTGCTGCACGGCCTTGATCGCTAGGCGGATCACAGTGCCGCTCTTCGGCGCGGTGATCCCGGCTTCCATCTTCATCGCCTCGATGGTGGCCACCGGCTGGCCCGCGGACACCGTGTCTCCTTCGGCCACCTTGAGCGTGACCACGCCGGCGAACGGCGCCGCGACCTGGTTGCCGTTGGATCTGTCGGCCTTTTCGGCGACGGGGACGTTCGAGGCGACGGAGCGATCCCGGACCTGCAACGGGCGCAGCTGCCCGTTCAGGGTGCACATCACGGTGCGCATGCCGCGTTCGTCGACGTCTCCGATCGCCTGTAGCTGGATCAGCAGCCGCACCCCCGGATCGAGGTCCACGGCGTATTCCTCACCAGGGCGCAACCCGTAGAAGAACTCCTTGCTGCGCAGTACCGACGTGTCGCCGTAGGTCTCGCGATGTTCCTCGAACTCCGCCGTCGGGCCGGCGAACAGCAGCCGGTTCAGCGTCCGCGCCCGGTCCTCCTTCAGCCCGTGGCGGTCGTTGGCGGACAGCTCCGCCATCTCCCGGGGACCGCTGCGGCCGACCAATGCCTTGCTGCGCAGCGGCTCGGGCCACCCGCCGGGGGGCACACCGAGCTCGCCGTGCAGGAAGCCGATCACCGAGTCGGGAATGTCGAAGCGAGCGGGGTCGGCCTCGAAGTCCTTTGGCGCGACGCCGGCGCCGACCAGGTGCAGTGCCAGATCCCCGACGACCTTCGACGACGGTGTCACCTTCACCAGCCGCCCGAGCATCCGATCGGCGGCCGCGTAGGCCTCCTCGACCTGCTCGAAACGGTCCGCCAAGCCCAGCGCGGAGGCTTGTTGACGCAGGTTGGACAGCTGGCCACCAGGGATCTCGTGATGGTAGACGCGCCCGGTAGGCGAGGTCAGCCCCGACTCGAAGGGTGCATAGACCTTGCGCACCAGCTCCCAGTAGGGCTCCAGGTCGCAGACCGCCCGCAGGTCCAACCCGGTGGCGCGCTCGGTGTGGTCGGTCGCCGCGACCAGCGCGGACAGCGCCGGCTGCGAGGTGGTGCCGGCCATGGACGCTGCTGCTGCATCTACCGCGTCGACCCCCGCGTCGATCGCCGCGAGCAGGGTGGCGAGCTGCCCACCGGGGGTGTCGTGGGTGTGCAGGTGCACCGGGAGATCGAACCGGCTGCGCAGCGCGGATACCAGCGTGCGGGCCGCCGGCGGTCGCAGCAGGCCGGCCATGTCCTTGATCGCCAGCACATGCGCACCGGCCGCGACGATCTGCTCGGCCAGCCGCAGGTAGTAGTCCAGCGTGTACAGCGTCTCCGCCGGGTCGGACAGGTCGGCGGTGTAGCACAGCGCCACCTCGGCGACAGCCCGCCCGGTCTCGCGGACGGCGTCGATGGCTGGGCGCATCTGGGACACGTCGTTGAGCGCGTCGAAGATTCGGAAGATATCGAGCCCGGTCTCGACGGCCTGCTCGATGAAGCCGGCGGTGACCTCGGTGGGGTAGGGCGTGTAGCCAACCGTGTTGCGCCCGCGCAACAGCATCTGCAGGCACAGGTTGGGCACCGCCTCGCGCAACGCGGCCAGCCGCTCCCACGGGTCCTCGGCAAGGAAACGCAGTGCCACGTCGTAGGTCGCGCCTCCCCAGCACTCCAGCGACAGCAGTTGCGGGGTCAGCCGGGCGACGTAGGGCGCCACGGCAAGCAGGTCCTTGCTGCGCACCCGGGTCGCCAGCAGGGACTGGTGGGCATCCCGGAAGGTGGTTTCGGTAACGCCGACGGCGTCGGTGGCCCGCAACCATTTCGCGAATCCCTGCGGGCCCAGCGCGAGGAGCTGCAGGCGGGATCCGGCGGGCGCGAGCGCGTCGAGATCGATCGGCGGCAGCTTGCACACCGGGTCGACCAGATCCGGGGGACCGCCGTGCGGCCGGTTCACCGTCACGTCCCCGAGATAGGTCAGCAATCGGGTGCCGCGGTCCGCGGACTGGCGGGCGGTGAGCAGGTGCGGCCGCTCCTCGATGAAGGAGGTGGTGACCTTGCCCGCCACGAAGTCCGGGTCGTCGAGCAGCGCGAGCAGGAAGGGAATGTTGGTGGCCACCCCGCGGATCCGGAACTCGGCCAACGCCCGGCGGGCCCGGCGGACCGCAGTAGCGAAGTCGCTGCCCCGGCAGGTGACCTTGACCAGCAGCGAATCGAAGTGCGCGCTGATCTGGGCGCCCGCGTGCATGGTGCCGCCGTCGAGCCGGACCCCGGCGCCGCTGGCCGAGCGGTAGGCGGTGACCGTTCCGATGTCCGGGCGGAAGTCGTTGGCCGGGTCCTCGGTGGTGATCCGGCACTGCAGCGCGGCGCCATGCGGCACGATCGCGTCCTGACGCAGCCCGAGGTCAGCCAGCGTCTCCCCGGCCGCGATCCGCAGCTGGGCGCTGACCAGGTCGACATCGGTGATCTCCTCGGTCACCGTGTGCTCGACCTGGATGCGCGGGTTCATCTCGATGAATACGTGGTGACCGCCGCGGTCGACGAGGAACTCCACGGTGCCGGCGTTGACGTAGCCGATCTTTCGGGCGAAGGTCACCGCGTCAGCGCAGATCCGCTGCCGCAGATCGGGGTCCAGGTTCGGCGCGGGCGCCACCTCCACCACCTTCTGGTGGCGCCGCTGCACCGAGCAGTCCCGCTCGTAGAGATGAATGACCGCGCCGGTCCGATCGGCGAGGACCTGCACCTCGATGTGCCGGGGGTCGATGGCCGCCCGCTCCAGGAACACGGTCGGGTCACCGAATGCCGACTCGGCCTCCCGGCTGGCGGCCTCCAGGGCGGTGCGTAGACCGGAGGGGTCGATGACTCTGCGCATGCCGCGGCCACCGCCCCCCGCGACGGCCTTGACGAAGACCGGGTAGCCGATCGCTTCGGCGTCGGCCATCAGTTGATCGATGTCGGCGGACGGCGGGCAGGACGCCAGCACCGGTACGCCCGCTTCACGTGCCGCGGCCACCGCCCGCGACTTGTTACCCGCCAGCGCCAGCACTGCGGGAGGCGGCCCGACGAAGGTGACGCCGGCCTGCTCGCAGGCCAGGGCCAGTTTCGGGTTCTCCGACAGGAAGCCGTAACCGGGGTAGATCGCGTCGGCTCCGGTGCGCTGGGCGGCTCGGATGATTTCCGGCACCGACAGGTACGCCCGGACCGGATGACCCCGCTCGCCGATCTGGTAGGCCTCGTTGGCCTTGAGCCGGTGCTCGGAGTTGCGGTCCTCGTAGGGAAACACCGCGACCGTCTGGCAACCCAGTTCGAAGGCGGCCCGAAACGCCCGGATCGCGATCTCCCCGCGGTTGGCGACCAGCACTTTGCGGAACATGTGTGCTACCTCCCTTCCAGTCGGCCGCTCGGCCGGGATGTCCTACCGGCGAGTACTGAGCGCATCATCGCAGGTGATAACGGCCGCCGGGAGGAACTGTGATATCCCAGCCGCGCAGGCTCTCCCACGGGAGCCCTTGGAGGGGTATCAAGGATATGGCATGAAGGGACGCGGCCATGGGCAGATCGCGATACCACCAATATCACCGTCGACGCCGGGCGCTGCGGCTGGGTCCGCTGCTGGTGTTGTTGTGTGCAGCAGTCGTGACCGCCGGTGGCCTGGCTACCGTCGCCGTGTTCGCCTTGGTGGCGGTCCTCGGCCAGCTGATGCTGGTCGGAGCGGGTTCGGTAATCGTGGTGCGGCACCTGCAACGGCGGCGCCGGGCCGGCGCCCTTGCGGAGCCGGCGCCGCAGCCCGCAAAGCGGGCCGTTGCGGACTGGCCCGCTACCCGGGCCCAGTTCGCCCAGCTGCGTAGTGAGTACGGCCAGTTCGAATGCGACCCGCTCGCGGTGCTGCGGCTACCCGCGCTGACCGACGTCACCGTGGCGTCGACCAGCCGGTTCGTCGACGCCTTCGCCGAGGCCCAAGCGCTGGACACCGACATCGAACCGCCGCCCGCGCACTGCGCGCGCTTCGCCACCGCAGTGGATCGCGCCTGGCGCGCCTGGCGCGCGGCCCGCGACGCGGCCGAACGCATCCGGCTGGCCGGAATTCCGGAGCAGGAACGAGCCACCGTGGCGCGAGCGATCAAGCTGCTCACCGTGGCCCGGGACTCCGACCACGATGCCGAACGTATCGCCGCATACGCCAAGGCCCGAGCGGAGCTGGCAAAACTAGACCGCAGCGGTGCCCTGCGCCTGCCCCCAGCCGCAGCCGCAGCCCTGGACGCCGCCGCCCGCAGCCAACTGACCGCCGGCTAGCTCGCCGGCGGGCGATCGGATGCGAAGACGTCCTTTGGGCACCGCACTTGCGGGGTTGCTGCTTAGCGCAGGCCTGGTCACCGCATGCGTGGCCCCAGCTCAGGTTGCGCCGACCCACTCGGGCGCCAAGGCAGCGGTGGCGCAGGGCTACGGCGGTGCCGTGGTATCGGACACTGCGGAGTCGACGCAAGCCGGCCTAGACGTGCTGCGCCGCGGCGGATCCGCCGCCGACGCCGCGGTCGCGGTGGCCGCCACTCTCGGCGTGACCGACCCGTACGTCGCGGGTATCGGCGGCGGCAGCTACCTGGTTTATTACGACGCGCACACCCACCGGGTGTCCACCATCGACGGCCGGGAGACCGCGCCGGGCGGCGACGGACCGTCCATGTTCCTCGATCCAGCCACCAGGCAGCCGCTGCCGTTGCCGACCGCGGTGACCAGTGGACTGTCCGTCGGAGTGCCCGGCACGCTGGCCAGCTGGCAGCGCGCGCTGCAGCGATGGGGCCGCTTCGGGCTCGCCGAGGACCTGCGACCGGCCGAGGAGATAGCCGATCGCGGCTTCATGGTGGACCCGACGTTGCAGGAGCTGACCCGGCAGAACGCCGCGCGCTTCGCCCAGTTCGGCTCGACGGCGACCCTGTTCCTGCCCGGCGGCACTCCGCCGGCGGTGGGTTCGACGCTGCGCAATCCCGACCTCGCGAAGACCTACCGCGAGATCGGCAGGGACGGGATCAGTGCCTTCTACGGTGGCCCGATCGGCACCGACGTGGTCAACGCAGTGCAGCACCTGCCGCTGGCGCCCGGCGCCACCCTGATGGCCAGGGCCGGCCCGATGGCGCCGGCCGACCTGCGTGCCTACCGCGCGCTCGACGCCGACCCCACCCAGGTGAACTACCGCGGCCTTGACGTCTACGGCATGGCGTCGTCGTCCAGCGGCGGCATCACCGACGGCGAGGCGCTCGACATCCTCGGCAACGTCGATCTGGCCGCGATGAACCCGGTACAGGCGCTGCACCACTACCTGGAGGCCACCCGTCTCGCGTTCGCCGATCGCAACCGCTACCTCGGCGATCCCCGGTACGTCGACGTCCCCCAGCAACAACTGCTCTCGGCATCGTTCGGCCACCAGCGCTCATGCCTGATCGACCCGGCGAAGACCGGCACCAGCCCGGTCGCACCGGGCGACCCGTTCACCACGTCGCGCGACTGCACACCGCCGTCCGGCGCGGCCGTCCCGGTGCCCGACCGGGACCACCACACCAACCACTTCGTAGTCGCCGACGGTGCGGGCAACGTCGTGTCGTGCACCAACACGATCGAGGAGCTGGGCGGCAGCGGGATCGTGGTTCCCGGTCGAGGGTTCCTGCTCAACAACGAGTTGACCGACTTCAACTTCGCACCGACGCAGGGCAGCGCACCCGATCCCAACCTGCCGGCGGCGGGCAAGCGGCCGCGCTCGAGCATGTCACCGACGATCGTGCTGCGCGACGGTCAACCATTCCTAGCGGTCGGCTCGCCGGGTGGCGCCACGATCATCACCACTGTCCTGCAGATCCTGGTCAACCGGATCGACTTGCGCATGAGCCTGCCGGAGGCGATCGCCGCGCCACGCGCGTCGCAGCGCAACACAGCCACCACCCAGGCCGAGCCGGCGTTCATCGCGGCGCCCACGACGCCTGGCTTAGCAGCACTCGGCCACAAGTTCGCGATCAGCGACACCTCACCGCTGGATCCCACGATCAAGATCAGCCCGGATATCGGCGTCGCATCTGGCCTGGAATTCCTCCCCAACGGCCCAATCCTCGCCGCCGGCGAACCCACCCGCCGCGGCGGCAGCGCAGCCGCCGTCGTCCGTCCTGCCCGCTGACGCTGACCAGCCTGATGGAACCTTTTCGCGGCTGCGGGGCGGTTTCCAGGGTGTGAATTCAGACTTTCTGGAGGAACTGGGCGCGCTGGTCATCTAGTAGGGCGGCGGCCAGGCGGGCCAGGGCGGGGTGGGCGGTGAGGTCGGGATCGGTCTCGACCAACTGCTGGGAGGCCTGCCTCGCTTGGCCGATCAGGTCCGCGTCACGCAGCAGCGAGAGCAGCTTGAGCCCGGAACGCCGGCCGGATTGCACCGCGCCGAGCACGTCTCCCTCGCGGCGTAGCTCCAGGTCCCGCTGAGCCAGCTCGAACCCGTCGGTGGTCGCGGCGACGGCGTCGAGCCGTTCCCGACCGGGGGTGCCCTCGGGAGAGTCGGTCACCAGCAGACACAGCCCGGGATGCGCTCCCCGGCCGACCCGACCGCGGAGCTGGTGCAGTTGGCTAACCCCGAACCGCTGCGCGTCCATGATCACCATGACGGTGGCGTTGGGTACGTCGACCCCGACCTCGACGACGGTGGTGGCCACCAAGGCGTCGATCTCACCGGCGGTGAAGGACCGCATCACGGCGTCCTTGTCATTGCCCGGCAAGCGGCCGTGCAACACCCCTAGGCGCAGCCCGGCCAGCGGACCTTCAGCGAGCTGCGGTACCAGGTCGAGCACCGCCAGCGGCGGCCGCCCTCCGTCTTCCGCCTCGTCTTCGCCGGGTTCGTCTTCGGCAGCGTCCTCGCCGCCGATTCGTGGGCACACCACGTAGGCCTGCCGGCCGGCGGCGACCTCCTCAGCGATCCGCCGCCACACCCGCTCCAGCCAGCCCGGTTTTTCCCCGACCGGCACCACCGTGGTAGAGATCGGCGACCGGCCGATGGGCAGCTCGCGCAGCGCGGAGACCTCCAGATCGCCGTAGACGGTCATCGCGACGGTGCGCGGGATCGGCGTCGCGGTCATCACGAGCACGTGCGGGCTGGTGTCGTCGACCGCCCTGGCGCGCAGCGCGTCGCGCTGCTCGACGCCGAAGCGGTGCTGCTCATCGACCACCACGAGGCCCAGGTCGGCGAAGGACACCCGATCCTGGATCAAGGCGTGCGTACCGACCACGATCCCGGCCGCGCCGCTGGCCGCGTCCAGCAGGGCCTGTTTGCGAGCTCGGGCCGGCAGCGAGCCCGTGAGCAGGGCGATCCGGGTGGCCTGCTCGGCAGACCCGAGCTCGCCGGCCCGGCCATGGTCGTCCAGCAAGGCTCGCAGGGATCGGGCGTGCTGCGCGGCCAGCACCTCGGTGGGCGCGAGCAGCACGGCTTGCCGTGCCGCGTCGACGACCTGCAGCATCGCGCGTAGCGCGACCACGGTCTTACCCGATCCGACCTCGCCTTGCAGCAGCCGGTTCATCGGGTGCTCGCCGGCCAGCTCGACGGCCAGCAATTCTCCCACCTCACGCTGGCCGGCGGTCAACGTGAAGGGCAACGCGGCGTCGAACGCAGCGGCCAGCCCGCCTTCCTGGCGCGGGCAGGCCGGCGCGGGGCGACGCGCCGCCTCCTGACGGCGCCGCGCGAGCGTGAGCTGCACCGCCATCGCCTCGTCCCACTTCAGCCGGTGCTGCGCGGTGGCGATCTGCGCACGGTCGTCGCTGCGGTGCACGGCGCGCAACGCCGCGGTCAACCCCATCAGCCGGTGCCGCGCGCGCAGTGTGGCCGGCAGCGGATCCTCGGGATCGTCGAGGACGTCGAACACCTGGCGCACGCAGAGCTGGATCGTCCAGGACGGCAGGTCGTTGGTGGCGGGATAGACCGGGATCAGCGCCCGGGAGAACTCCGCGAGCTCGTCAGCGTCGCCGTCGAGAAGCTGGTACCGCGGGTGCGTGAGCTGCAACGTGCGCTTTTTTCCGTACCTCGACACTCGGCCGGCGAACAGCGCCTGCCGACCGGGGACGAGCACCCTGGGCAGTCGGTGCTGGTTGAAGAAGGTGAGGTTAAGGGTGCGGGTGCCGTCGAAGATCACCGCCTGCTGGATGGTGCCTTTTTTCTGTTGCATCGGGCGGGAGAAGCAACTGCGGATCTCGGCGACCACCGTAACGTCCTCTCCCGGCGTGAGACTCGCGATCGGGGTGAGCTGACCCTGGTCGGCGTACCGGCGTGGGTAATGCCGCAGCAGGTCGCCGACGGTACGCACATCCAGCTGCTCGGCCAGCAGCGTCGCTGATTTGCCACCGATCACCCGGTCCAGCGCGTCATCCACCCCGGCCACAGCTCACTCCACCCCCACTAGCAACACGCGCCGCGGCACGCTACCGGCGTAGACCACCACGTCGACCTCGGGATGCGCTCTGCGTAGATGCGCGGTCAGCGTGTCCCGCACGCCATCCGGGGCGTCCTGGCCGAGCAGAACGGTGACCAGTTCCCCGCCCATGGACAGCATTCGCTCCACCAGCTCGCAGGCCGCGATCAGTGGGTCGCGGTGGATCAGGACGACCTCGTCGCCGACCATACCGAGGGTATCGCCGGTCTGGCAGCGTCCGGCCCAGGTCAACGCCTCCCCGCGGGCCACCGTGAGCTCCCCGCGTTGGGTGGCGGCCGCTGCCTCGGTCATGGCCACCAGGTCATCTGCCGGGCGCCGGGCGGAGTCGTGCACCGCGATCGCGGCCAGTGCCTGCACCGGGGATCCAGTCGGTACGACCACCACCTGTTGGCCGGTGTCCCGGACCTGGACGGCCGCGAGCTCGGCCCTGGCTGCGGCGGTGGGCTCCGCCAGGACGGTGACATGCCGGGCGCGGGTGCCGGCGAGCACCGTGCGTAGCTCGTCCAGGCCGCTGTCCTCCGGAGCGGTGACCACCCCTTCCCCGCGAAACAGCTCAGCCACTCCAGATCCGGAAACCATGGCGAGCACCGCATGGTCGATGACGAACCGGTCACCGGCAGTGGCCTGGTCAGTGTGCCCGGTTCGATCGGCGAAGCGCACTACCGTGATCTGGTGTGGCCGCCCGGCCCGCACCCCAGCCTCGATCACGGCGCCGACATCAGAGCTGTGCACGTGCACGCTCCACAGCGCCGCGTCCTCGCTGACCCTGGTCTGTACAGAGCCGGCGACAGTCACGCAGTCACCCAGGTCGGCGAGCTCGGCGCGCAACGTGGCGACGTTTGTCTCATCGGTACCGTCCAGCAGGTACATCACCTCGTACTCGTACTTGGCGCGACTGCCTTCTGGTGCGACGCCCAGCGCCCGCCTGGGGCGCGGATCACCTCCGACTGTGGCGGTGGACCGCTCGCCGGGACGCTCGGTCACCACCGCCAGCAGCGCCTCCAGCAGCAGGGTCAGCCCGCGACCGCCCGCATCCACCACCCCGGCCATGGCCAGCGCGGCGAGCTGGCGGGGAGTGTCGGCCAACGCGCCCACCGCGGCGGCAGTGGCCGCCGATGCGACGGCGCTGAGTTCGTCGGACCGGACCGCTGCGGCCGCCCGCGCCGCCGCGTGCAGCACGGTCAGCACCGTCCCGGACACCGGCTCAGACACCGCGGCGGTGGCCAGCTCGTCTGCCCGGCACAGCCCCTTGCGCAAGGCCGCGCCGTCCCAGACCCGACCATTCAACTCCGGGCCGATCAGGGGCTCCGCCAGGCCGCGCAATACTTGGGAAAGGATCACTCCGGAGTTGCCCCGAGCCCCCATCAACGCGCCGTGGGCCAGCACCGCGACCGCGCTGCCCGGCGGAACGCCCCCGTCCGTACCGTGATCCCGGAGCACCGCATCCAGCCCGGCTCGCATGGTCGCCAGCAGGTTGGAGCCAGTGTCCTGGTCGGGGACCGGAAACACGTTGAGCGCGTCGATCTCCTCACGGTGCGCAGCCAGCGCATCGCAGTAAGTAGCTGCCCACCGACGGACCGCCGCGCCGTCCAGCGACTGCAACACCGCGGCTGCTCACCGCCTTCATCGGACCCGGTTCCAGGCTGGTTTGTCGCTCTTCAAGGACTACCAACCCCGTTGCAGGGTGCCTTGAAAGGGCTACCAACGTCGAAGATTACCGACCCATATCGTCCCCGGTGCGCGGCGCCGTGTACCGGCGGGTTACCCTTGCCGCGACCGCCCACCAACGGGCGTACCACCCTCGCGACGAACCCAGGGAGTGTGTGACGTGGCTGCCGTGTGCGACATCTGCGGCAAGGGACCGGGCTTCGGCATGTCGGTCTCACACTCGCACCGGCGCACGCATCGCCGGTGGAACCCGAACATCCAGACTGTCCGGGCGAAAATCGGCGCCAGCCAGCGCCGTCGCCTCAACGTCTGCACGTCCTGCCTCAAAGCAGGCAAAGTCTCCCGAGGCTGACCGGCAACACGACCACCATTCGGTGCCGAATCGCGAAACGATCCAGCACCCAGAGCGCGATTCGGCTCCGAATGGCGCTTCAGGCTCGCGGGCTAGGGCAACGTCCAGTCCACGGGGTCGGTTCCCAAGTCGGCGAGCAGCTGATTGGCTCGGCTGAACGGGCGAGACCCGAAGAACCCGCGATCAGCGGACATCGGCGACGGATGCGCGGACTCGATGCACGGGACGTCGGAGAGCATCGGACGAAGCGTGCGAGCGTCGCGGCCCCACAGAATCGCCACCATCGGCCGCGCCGGACGCGCCACCAGGGCACGGATGGCCTGCTCAGTGACCTCCTCCCACCCCTTGCCGCGATGCGATCCCGGTCGACCGGGTTCCACCGTGAGCACTCTGTTGAGCAGCAGCACACCGCGCCCGGCCCACGGACTGAGGTCTCCGTTGGATGGGCAGGGCAGCCCCAAGTCGTCGCTGTACTCCCGAAAGATGTTGGCCAGACTGCGTGGCAGCGGCCGCACACCCGGCTCGACCGAAAACGACAGCCCCACCGCGTGGCCCGGGGTCGGGTATGGATCCTGGCCGACGATGAGCACCCGCACCTGCTCGAAGGGCTGGGTGAAGGCTCGTAGGATGTTGGCGCCGGAGGGCAGGTAACGCCGCCCCGCGGCGATCTCGGTCCGGAGGAAGTCGCCAGCGGCGGCAATCTGCCCGGCTACCGGCGCCAGCGCGCCAGCCCAACCGGTTTCCACAATCTCGTCTACAGCTGTGGCCACGGTGTGCGACCCTAGCGACCGCTCAGCGGGTGGGCTGCGCCGCCACCGGAAGAAGCTTGCCGAAACAGAGACTGCGCGGGTCGTGCCGGTACACCCCGAATCGCGGGATCGCGGAGTAGCCCGCAGAGGTGTAGAGCCCGATCGCCTCGGGCTGGCGGATCCCGGTCTCGAGCACCAGCCGCCGCCGGCCCGCGGCCACCGCCCGGCGCTCCAGTTCCATGAGCAGGACCCGGGATAGCCCGAGGCCGCGCGCCTCCTGGACCACGTACATCCGTTTGACCTCCGCATCGCCCGCTGAGAACTCCGGCCCCGGGTCATGCGCCCGCCAGCCGCCGCAGGCCATCGCCGTCCCGTCGAGGTAACCCACGATGAAAGTCCCGCGCGGAACGACGAACTCCCTGACGTCGATCGGCGTGGCATCATCGCCGCCGTAACGCCGGACGTACTCCTGCTGCAGCGCGGCGATCAGCCGACGTGCGTCGGGATGGTCGAGGGCCCGCGTCCTGCACTCCACGGCTGGCAGCCTACGTCCGCCTCGTGAGCGGGATTGAGTGCTATAACACTGTTTCGCACTCACGAGAAGTGCCGCCAACCCCCCGGCGGCCCTTCCGCCCCATCGACGCTCACGCCGCGCCCTTCGCGCACCACGCCAACCTCCGTCCACCCGGCGGGCAGCTCCAGCCCAGGGGGGAAGCATGCCACCAGCGCATGGTCCTCTCCCCCGGTGAGCACCCAGTGCCGCGCGTCGGCATCCAGCGCGCAGGCCACCTCGACCAGCCTGCCAGCGACCGGTACCGCTGCCGAGTCGATGTCGATGCCGACACCGGAGGCCTCGGCGAGGTGCCCAACGTCGGCGAGTAACCCATCCGAGATGTCGATCATCGCGGTGGCGCCGGCCGAAGCGGCCTGCGGGCCGGCGGCATAGGGAGGCTCCGGAACCCGGTGGGCAGCGACCACCGCCAGCGGCGATCGCGCCAATGGAGATCGCACGCCACGGCGAAGCACGGCAAGACCCGCGGCGGACCAGCCCAGCCGGCCGCACAGCCCGAGCACGTCTCCGGGCCGGGCACCGGATCTGGTAACCGGCGCCCGACCCTGCAGGTCGCCCAGCGCGGTCACCGACACGACGAGCTGCTCTGAGCTGACCACGTCGCCGCCGACGATGCCGGCACCGGCCTGTCCGGCCTCCGCCCACATTCCGGCCGCCAGACCATCCACCGTGGCTATCGGGGTGCACCCGGGCACCGCCAGCCCGACGACCAGCGCGGTGGGCACCGCGCCCATCGCCGCCACGTCGGCCAGGTTGGCCGCCACCGCTTTGCGCCCGACCTGGTACGGGGTGGACCAGTCCAGCCGGAAGTGCACCCCCTCGACGAGCACGTCGGTGGTCACCACCACTCGGCCATCGGCAGCCACCAGCACCGCAGCGTCGTCCCCCGGGCCGAGCAGGGTGCCGGGCGACAGCTCCCGGCCGGCGGTGATCCTGGCGATCAGCGCGAATTCGCCCAGGTCAGCCACCGAGCCTGCGCCGAGCGGCGGGTCAGCGCCCTCACCACCGGCAGCGCACACGGTCACTCCTCCAATCCAGGCGGTAGGCGATCCAAGCGGTAGATTTTGTTCCTACCCCGATCGAACCGACAAGACGAAGGGGCCCCGCCGTGGTCCAGGCATACATCCTCATCCAGACCCAGGTGGGCAAGGCGGCCGCGGTGGCCGCCGCGGTGTCGAGCCTGCCAGGCGTCGCTAGCGCAGAGGACGTCACCGGCCCGTATGACGTGATCGTGCGGGCGGAGGCCGCCGATGTGGACCAGTTGGGTCAGCTGGTGTTGGCCAAGGTGCAGACGGTGGACGGCATCACCCGTACGCTGACCTGCCCCATCGTGCACCTGTCCTGACGGCGGCCCTGGGTGTTCTCATCGCGCTCCGCGCGGCCGGGGGTGTTCTCAACGCGCTCCGCGCGGCCGGCTGGCATCCCACGGTGGCCGCTCGGGATCGCACTGGCGTTGGCGGTGGCACTGGTGGTGGGGGTGCTGATCGCTGCGGCGATGGTGCGAGACCAGCCTCTGGATCCGCTGGGACTGGCTGGTGTCCCGGCCCCCGCGGCCAATTCCACGGACTGCGCGCGGCTGCTGGCCGCCCTCCCCGAGACGCTCGACGGCGGCGACAACGGCGCCCTACAACACCGCAATCTCGCTGCCCCAGCCCCGGCCGGCGTCGCGGCCTGGGGTGAGCCGCCGGTGGTGCTGCGCTGCGGGCTGGACCGGCCCGCCGAACTCACCGCCAGCTCGCGACTGCTGGACGTCTCCGGAGTGCAGTTCCTCGAACTCGTCGGGCTCGGCACCAGCACCTGGGTAGCGGTGGACCGCCCGGTCTACGCTGTGGTGGCTCTGCCACCGACCAGCGGCAGCGGGCCACTCCAGCAGATCGCCGCAGTGATCGCGAAGACCCTGCCGCGGCGCGACATCGACGTCCCGCACTGATCGGCTACAGCCGGTACAACCCGGCCAGCACCCGCTCCATCAGCGACACATCCGGGGCGTTGTCCAAACCCAAGGTGTTGCGGTGCACGTGCACCAAGCCGGTATCGATCATGTCAGCGAGCAGTACCCGGGCCACTCCCAGTGGCAGCCCGAGCAGGGCCGCGACCTCGGCGACCGACCGGACCTCGGCACACAGCTCAGCGATCGCGGCGTGCTCCGCGGAACAGATCGCGGTCACGTCTCGGCCCTCGTCGCTGGTGAAGACCAGTGTCTCGACGGCGAGGTCCTGCACCGGCCGGGTGCGGCCCCGCGTCCAGGTGTACGGGCGGACGACGAACCGGAAGTCCTCCGGCCCGTCCCATTCGTCGACTGGCCACCCGTCAGCCGTCTCGACGACGTCGGCGCTGGGGGGTGCCTGGGCCACAGCGGCGGTGCCGTCGGGGGGATCGTCGACGGTGTCATCCTCTGGTTGAGCGTGGCGGGCGCGGTAAGCATCCCGGGCCGGATCCAGCGCCATCCCGTCGGGACCGTCGATCAAGCTGCTGTCCTGATCAACGGTGCCGCTGCTGCCGAATGAGACGAACAATCGCAATGCCTCCACACCGACGTCACCGACCACGCGATGGCACACCAGCGGACCGCGTGGGCGGCCCCTACGTGCCTAACTAGTCGTTGGTGAGTAGGTCGCTGGGGTTCACCCGTTTGACGCAGCCAACGGGTCAGCGCAGCCCGGTGCCACGGGCGATCGCGGTGTCGATCAAGAGGGACAGCAGGCTCTGGTAGTCCACGCCGGTCACTGCCCACATCCGCGGGAACATCGATATCGGTGTGAAACCCGGCATCGTGTTGATCTCGTTGACGGTCAGCGCACCCTCGGGTCCGACGAAGAAGTCAACCCGGGCGAGGCCCTGGCAGTCCAGCGCCCGGAACGCGGCGACGGCCATCGACTGCAGTTCGGTCGCGATGTCGTCGTCGAGTTTGGCGGGGATGTCGAACTCGCACGCGTCGTCGAGGTATTTGGCATCGAAGTCGTACCAACTGGCGGAGCCCGGCGCCATCACCCGGATCTCGGCGGGCAGTGATGCCACGACCCGGCCGTCGGGAAACTCCAGCACCCCGCACTCGAGCTCGCGGCCGACCACCGCCGCCTCGACGAGCACCTTCGGATCGACGGCCCGAGCGGTGGCGATCGCCGCTGGCAGCTCGGGCCAGTCCGCGACCTTGGTGATACCCACCGATGAGCCCGCTCTGGCTGGTTTGACGAAGACCGGCAGACCCAGCCGCTGGCGCTGCTGCGCGGTGAGGGTGACGTCGCCGCGCAACACCACGGTCTCGGTGACCGGCAAACCCTGGGCGCGCATCAGCGTGCGGGCGAACTCCTTGTCCATTCCCACCGCGCTGGCCAACACCCCGGACCCGACATAGGGCACGTCGGCCAGCTCCAGCAGTCCCTGGATTGTGCCGTCCTCGCCGAAAGCCCCATGCAGTACCGGGAACACCACATCCACCCCGGAGAGCACCTCACCCGCCCGATTGCCCGCGATGCGCACCAGTTCCCGCCGGGTAGGATCACCGGGCAGGACAAGCGCCGCGGCGGCACCGTCCACGGCGGGCAGCCGGCGGTCCTGGATCGCCAGTTCGGCCGGCTCATCAGTACCCAGCACCCAGGCACCGTCAGTGCCGATGCCGACCGGGACGACCTCGAATCGCGTCCGGTCCAGGTGGCGCAGCACGCTTCCCGCCGACATGCAGGAGATCGCGTGTTCGCTACTACGACCACCGAAGACGACAGCGACGCGCAGCCTGCGATCCGTCATGGGCGCAGACCATACTCCCGGTGATCCGGCGGTCCCGGCGCTGCTGTCACGACGCTGTGAGCAGCGCAGCCAGCCCAGGTAGTGCCGCGGCGAGCACTGATCGGCGCCCCGGTGCGGCGTAACCCAGAGTCACTCCGTGGCAACCCGGCGGGCCGTCATGGAAGCGTTCCAGCCCGTCGAGCAGGAGCCCCTCGTCGATGGCACGGCGCACCGCGTTGCGCTCGGCGGCCACCCCCGGCAGATCCACCACCAGGTGCGCGCCGGCCTGATCGCCGCGAACCGGCAACCCGGCCGCGCGTAGCGCGCCGACCAGCAAGTCGCGCCGGGCGAGCAGCTCCCGGCGCACCCGGCGCAGGTGCCGGGCCAGATCCCCGGACACCGCGAGCGCGGTGAGTACCCGCTGACCCGCCGGTGATGGCCGCACGCCGGTGGACGACCGGTGCGCGCAGACCGCGGCCACCACGTCGTCGGGTGCCACCAGCCACCCGACACCCAGCGTCGGCGTGAGGATCTTGCTCGCGGTGCCGAGGTGCACCACCACGTCGGGTCCCACGCTGGCCAGTAACGGCAGCGGCGCGCCATGGTGGCGCAGCTCGCCGTCGTAGTCGTCTTCGAGCACCCAGGCGGCGCGCTCGCGGGCCCACGCCACCACAGCGAGCCGGCGGCGAGCGGACAGGGTGGCGCCCAGCGGGAACTGGTGCGCCGGTGTGCAGTAGACCGCGCGGGCCCGATCGGGTAGTGCGGCGACTACCAGCCCTTCGGCGTCCACGGGTACGGGCAGCACGTGCAGTCCGGCGGCTCGCAGGGTCGCCACCGCTCGGGGATAGCCCGGTTCCTCCACGGCGACCAGGTCGCCCGGCCGCAGCAGCACTGCAGCCAACTCGGCGACGGCCGCGGTACTACCACCGGTAGCCAGTACCGCCGCTGGTTTCACCGCTAGTCCACGGTGGCGTACGAGGTGCTCGACCACTGCGGCCCGGAATTCCGGCAGGCCGGCCGGCACTGGACGGGTTAGCGGCGGCGGGTCCGCCGCCGCCCGCCAGGCGCGTCGCCATGCCGCCGGGTGGAGACCCGACACCCAGGGCGTGCCCGGCCGCAGGTCGATCCCCTGTTCCGGCTCCTGCTTCTGGGCGCGGGGCGGCCCGGGGTGCTTCGGCGCCATGAGGCCAGGGGCCGCGATGACGAAGGTGCCCGCGCCCCGCCGTCCACCGATCCAACCCTCGGCCTGCAGGACGTCGTAGGCCGCCGCGGTGACCGTTCGGCTGACAGTCAGCGTGGTGGCGAGTGCTCGGGTGGACGGCAGCCGATCCCCGCTCCGGAGCGCTCCGCTGGCAGCGGCGGCCCGCACCCCGTCGGCCAGCTGAATCGCCAACGGGCGGTGGTCCTGGCGATCCACCGCCAGCGGGACGTCGTGAGGCAGCACGAGTGGCCCTTCATTATTTGGCACCAGTGGCCGTTCCAGGATGCCACTCCACCCGTCACGGTGGTAGCCATGACGCTGTCTCCCACCGCACGCAGCACCCCGCGCCGGCTTCGCGAGCGGGCGCGCCACGATCGCGCCGAGCTGTACGCCCTGCTCGACTCCGCGCTGGTCTGCCATCTCGGGCTGGTTCTCGACGACGCCCCGCTGGTGCTGCCCACCGGGTACGCGCGCGACGGCGACACGCTCTACCTGCACGGATCCAGTGGCGCGACGAGCCTGCTGGCCGCCTCGCGGGCAGCGCCGATCTGCGTCACGGTCACCCGGCTCGACGGGGTGGTCTATGCTCGCTCGGCCTTCCACCACTCGCTGAACTACGCCAGCGCGGTGATACACGCCACGGCACGCATAGTCACCGACTCCGAGGAGGTGCGGCACGGGTTATGGACGCTGGTCGAGCATCTCGCTCCGGGGTCCTGGGCGCACAGCCGCACTCCCACCAGCAAGGAACTCGCGGCCACTATGTTGCTGGCGGTGTCTCTGGCGGAGGCCTCGGTGAAAGTCCGGACCGGCCCGCCGGCCGACGACGCCGCGGACGTGGCAGCGGCGCAGGCATGGGCCGGAGTGCTTCCCCTGACCGCCCCTCACTGGGGCACCCCACAACCGTGCCCCCTTCTACCCGTCAACACCCCGGTGCCTGATCACATCGCGCACCGCTCACCGCTGGGAGCCTAGAAGACCGCCGATGATGCATTCGGATCCCACCGACGCCCACGATCGCCCAACGACCGCCATGATCGCCGAAACTGAGTGATGGCAGTGCGATCCTGCACGCTTACCGCTCACTATTGGCGATCTTGAGAACGCTGGCCAGGCGATGAGACAACAACTTCTCTCATCGCGGCTGATCCTTCCGAAAACGTGATCATGTATAGGGTCGGCCCGGCAAGCCTTGGGCGACCCATGCCCGGAAGCCGCCGATTACGTCGGTCGCGTTGTGCAGGCCCAGATCCTGGAGGGAGGCTGCGGCGAGGCTGGAGGTGTAGCCCTCCGAGCACAGCACGATCACCTGCACGTCGTAGTCAGTAGCCTGCGGCAGCCGTGCATCGCATTCGGGATCGAGGCGCCACTCAAGGTGGTTGCGCTCGACCACCACGGCGCCGGGGACCTCGCCCTCTTCGGTGCGCTGCCAGCCAGGGCGGATGTCCACCAGCAGGGCACCAGCGGCCAGCGCCTCGTGTGCCTGCGTCGGGGTAAGGCGCCGCAGCCGCGAGCGAGCCTGGGCCAGCATCTGGTCAACAGAGAGCGCCCCAGGCGGCCGGCTCACCAATCCACCCCGGCCTGCTCCACGGCGAGGTGGCTCAACCCCGACGGCTCCAGCCGGTAGCGATTCATCACAGCCAGGCCCGGGGTGTAGACGTGCACACTCACGGCCGGGACCGGGCCGATGTTGGTGACCTGGTGAATGTAGTGCGGCCCGAAGGCGCGGCAGCGCCCGGTGTGCAGCGCCCGGGTCACCTCGACCGGCGGGCGACCCGGCTTGGCTGCGACCACCCGTTCGGTCAGCGTGCCCGCCGCGATCGCGAAGGCACCCGACGCCGGGCCATGATCATGCAGGTCGGTGCCCTGGCCTGGTAGCCAGGACAGCAACCACACCTCATGCTGGTCCGTTCGTTCCAGGAGCCGGTACCAGCGGGTGTCGGTGCGGTAGTTCAGCAGGCGCCACCACAGTTCCGGGTGCGCGGCAAGTCCCATGGCGAGGCTGGCCGGACCGCCCCAACGAGCGATGTCAGGAGCCGGGACGGTGAGATCGGGCACGGCATACACAGGGGAGTTCCTCCGCGAGATCGGTGAGACCGACCGCGCAGCAGCCACCGCCCGGAGAGGGCAGGCTGTCAAGGAAACGCGGTCAGCAGGACAAGCTCACCGCGCGGGACACAGCGCGCTCGCCACCCGGCGCAGATCCACCGGGGACCGCCGGACGAGGACGAAAGTGCCGCTCACAGTTAGTGATCAAACCAGTAGATCCGCGTGCCCGTCAAGAACCGGGATGCCGCCACCGAGAACCTCGGCGTGGTCGTGCGCGGTGACCAACGTCAGGACATGCCACATGCTGCGCCTATTACGCACGGCAACGAAAAATGTAACGATGGGTCACAGAATCCCGATATACCGCACGCTCGGCTGGCGCGTCAGCGGTCGGGTGGCCGGCGGCACGGGGTTTCGACCTCCTTAGACCGTGCCGCCGGCCCTCCCGGGCCTCGCTCAGCGCTCGATCTCGCTGGATCAGGGCCACGGCGTCCTGACCGGTGACGGCAGCCGCGCGCAGCAGGTCGAACGCCCTGACGTACACCGCCACGTCATCAGGCTCGGCGAGTCGCTGCTCGGCGGTCAAGGTCTCGATATACACCCCTCGCCCACCACATCGGCGCCGAGGCGGTGGGCGAGCTGCCGCAGTGGCTCGTGGAGGGCTCCGCAGTCGGGGTGGCGGCCGAGCTGTATGCAGAGGCACAACTGGGCGATGCGCCCGTCGGGGGTGTCCAGGACGTGACGGAATTGGTGGTAGACGGTGGCGGCGAGTTCGGGGACCAGAAGGCTGGTGCAGTAGAGGGTGGCGGCGTCGGTTCCGGCCGGGGCCATACCCCAGAACTCCCAGTCCAACAGGTAAGGGGCGGCCCGGGTGAGGTTGGTCCATCGTAGGTCGCCGTGCTGGGTCACCCAGTGCTCGACTCTGGTGTCGACGTGAGGGCCGCAGGCGCGGTGCAAGGCGGCGGTGATCTGCTCCTGGTTGCGGGGTGTCCGGGTGGTCGGATGGCGAGCGAGACGGTCAAGACATGCGTGCAGGTTAGGCCACCAGGACGCGGGCAACGTGAGCATCTCGGTGAGCGTCTCGTGGGGTGCGCAGATGGGGTCGGTGAGCAGTTCCCACAGCTCAGCGCGGATCGTTTGGTCCTGCGCTGTCCAGTGCCCGACGGTGAACAGCTCGGGGCGGCGCACACCGGTGATCTCGGTGGCGGTGATCGGGCCGTCCCACACCACGCCGTGTGCTTGGTCGGTGGGGACAGCGATCACCCGCAACCAGCGGGCCGTCTGGTGGTCTGTGACGCGGCCGCTGATCGTGCGGTCATGGACCCCGCAGAGGGCGGGGCCATCCAGTGTCACGCCGTGTTGGCGCGCCGCGCGGTTGAACTGAGCGCGCATCCAGGCGGCGCGGTCGGTCACTTGGCCTCCCTGCGGTGCGGTGTCAGGGTCGCGCAGCCCAACAGCATGCGATAGCGGATTCCGTCGCGCTGGTAGACCGGCAGCGGCGGCCCGGACAGGACATCCCCTGGGTGCAGCCAGGCGCTGTGACCGACCCGGTAGGACAGCAGAACCGAATCGTCGCTGAGGGTATAACGGGAGGGATAGAAAATCCCGTCCGCCGCGTCGATCACCCAGAGCCCGTCGATCGGTTCGGTTCCTTCGTCGGTGTAGTCCCCGGTGATCAGCATGCGGGTGATGGTGTGCGGAGCGATGAATCGCGGATCAAGGACGACCGCTCCTCCTGGGATCTGGAACTGCAGGTGATGGGGATGACTGATGCCGCGGGGCGGAAGCTGACCGTTGATGCGGGCATGAGTACGAAGGCAGGCGGTCTTGCCGTAGACAACGACGTCCACGTCACGATTGGTGCCGGCTGCCTTATCCGCGATCCACCGGGCCGCCTCGGGCGGGGCAGTCTTGCGGGCGAAGAATGTCGTCAGCCAGGCCCGGCGCACGGTGGTCGCCGAATCCCACGCTTTATTGTTCGCGACGATCTCGCGCCGGGCAGCTTTTTGCTCCTCGGTCATCGGACCGGTGATCTTGCCGGTGGTGGTCACCCCGGGCGCGGTGTAGCGCTCGGCGTGGCCGTGGCCGGTGAAATCGGTGCATACCCACACGATGACGACTCGCTCGGGCGTCGGCCGCCAGGAACCTCGGTTCTCCAGGAACGCGGCGTGCCCCGGGGCACGCCGCGTGTTCCTCGGTGGTCAGCTCGGTGCCCGGGGTGGTGTCCGGGGTGGCGCGCAGCTCCGCGAGCCTGCGGATCTTGCCGCCGAACAGGGTGTCCGGGCGGTCGATGACCGTCACGCCCCGCTCGGTCAGCGCGTCGGTCAGCTCTGCGCGCCGCCGGGTCTCCTCCCGGTCGTCGCGCAGCTGCTGGGTGATGTGGGCGAACTGCTCGGGACGCTTGCGCGCCGCGGTCGTTAGCGCGAGTACCGCGGTCTGGTCGTCGGCGAACTCCGCGACGACGGCGGCCTGAGCGAGATCCAGCAGGCCCTCGGCGACGGCGTCCATCGCGACTTCGTTGTGCGCGACCGCCGTGGCGGTCTTGACCCGCTTGGCGGGGATGTGCCGACGTCGGGCGATCTGCCCCGCGGTCAGCCCCAAGCCCAGCAACTGCTGGGTAGCGCGGGCCTCCTCGGCGTCACTGATTGCACTGCGGTGCTCGTTTTCCCCGAGCTGATCGAGGATCCGGTCGACCATCCGGTCCCGCTCGCCGGTGAGCACTGTGGTCTCAATGATGACCCGGACCCGGTCCAGACCGGCCTCGATGGCCGCCAGAACGCGTTTCTGCCCGGTCTGCACCACCAGGCGCCCGGCCTCGTCGCGGCGTACTGGGATGATCTGGCGGACGCCGCGGTCCTTGATGTCGGCGACGAACCCCCGCTCCAGCTCCACTGCGGTGCGCACGTTGTCGCCGATGATCAGCTCGCGGGGATCGACCCAGACGACCTCGGCGTCCACCGCGGTCTCGACGGGGCAGTGCACGGGCACGATCTCGGCCGGCGGGTCGGTCTCGTGATCGCCGCGGGCGGGTGTCTCGATGGTGGTCACTATCAGTTCTCCTGAGTTCGTGGCGGCACCGCAGCCGTGGCCGACTCCGGCCCGCAAACGGATGCCCACCCGGCGATGCAGGTGGAGTGGGTTGCTGATGTCCGTGTGTGGGACGCACTCGCCCCAGCGCCGACGTCCAACGACGGGGCGGGGGTGCCGGGCTCGCCCAGCCGGCGTGGACCAGCCAGGATGTCCCCACTAACCGAGGGTTGTTCGGGGCTGGTTCACCCGCGCTGTGGGCGGCGCCGGACCATCGACCCGGAGGGAGGACGGCGCTAGAGTGCGCGATCCCACCACGGGCGGCGACCCCCCGGCAGGGTCGATACGGTGTTCGGCCGCCGGAGTTCCACCGGCGACCGGGGGAGTTACTGAACAGTAGGAGTGGGGCGCGGGCTGTGGCATGGTCGCGAGTGCGCGCCGTAGGGTGCGGCAGCCGGCCGTTGGTGATGGCCTGGTGTAGCGCGTCGCGGTCGGTGAACAGCGCCAGCGCTCGGCCGTCGTAGGGAGCCCACCCCTGCGCTGGGTCTGGCTGGCCATCACCGCCCTGGCCACCGACCTGCTCGCCTGGACCCAACGCCTCGCCCTCACCGGCGCCGCCGCCAGCTACGAACCTAAACGCCTGCGGCTGCGCATCCTTGCCGTCGCCGGACGCCTCGTGCGCACCGGACGACGCCAACTCCTCCACATCGACCCGGCCTGGCCCCGGGCCCACCAGATCACCACCGCCCACGCTCGCATGGCCGCCTTCGCTGCGCCCTGACCCCCACCACCCGACCCACGAGTAAGAACCCGGAGCACCGGCCAGCACCGCAGGGCTGGGATTCACCCCTGCCCACCAACCAAACCACCACTCGACAAGATCAACCAACGAGATCAAAGATCATCTTATGGCCAGCGTGAAACATCGAGGCTAGGCGCAGCGTCAGGTACGTGGCGGCGACGTCGCATGCCCACTCCTCCAGGACCAGGTACCGGCCAGCCCAGCCGTGCAGCAGCGCATGGGCGGCGGAAATGCTGTTCACGAGACCGTTCGTTGACCCTGATCTGGAAGCGAATCAACGAGCCTAGTCCCATCGAGGATCAATACGTCGGAATATCGCGCCGGAGTTTTCCCGACCGTTGGTGCCGCGATCCTGCTTTGCCATCGGGGTCGCGCGGCTCGGTTCGACGCTGATCTCCGGTATGCAGCCGGGTCTGGTCGGACGACCTAGCGCACGACCAGACCCGTTGACAGGACGTTCTCAGAACATCGACGCCGGGTCCGAGAGAGGGTCACCGTCGATGTTCTGAGAAAATCAGCAAACTGCGTCCGAGGAGGAATTAGCTCATGCACAAGCCCCACACGTCTGTGTAGGTGGTCGAGCTTGATTGTCCCCCGGTGTGCCCGATTGCCGTCCAGGTACTCGGGGAGTTCCCGTCACTGGTCGGGGTGCCGCTGGAATCGCTGCTGGGGTAATCGCCGTTGAGGTGATCACCCGATGAACCCGGCGTTGCGAAGCTGCTCGTCGTAGGATCGCCTCCACTGATGGACGCGCCTCCGCTGATCAGATTACCATCCGATCCGCAGTCGCTGCTTGTCGCTCGCTGACTACTGTCGGCTGACGTCGAGCCAGACACGTTGGTATGTTTGACCGTCACGGTGACGCCGCTGACGTCAATATTGCTTCCGCTGCAGACCGCGTAGGCGGTGGTTTCATCGCCGGTAACAGTCTGGTTGCCGTTCAACGCGACCGCTGTCCAGGAGGTCGGGTTGGTGCTGCTGGCGGCGGCCGCATCACCGGAACTGTCGGAGGGCAAACTGCCGATCACCTTGACACTCCCATTGCTTGCCGAGGTCGACTGTGCGCCGCCACCGAGCAAACGGGTACCTGATGGGCACGTCGCCGTCACGGATGCCATCGCATTAGCGGAGTTGGGCCCGGACGTACTATTCACGACCATCTGGGTGTGGTCAATCACCGAGTTCGTAAAGCACACCCCGAAGGGCTGGACCGTATAATTTCCGCTGCCAATATTCCCGGTACCACCGTATCCCAACCAATACACATCATCGGTGTTGGTTCCGTCTTCTTCGGTGCTGCCGTCGGAGCTGGGCGTGGATTCCATCACGTGAATGGCATCCATTTGTTGATTGGTGCCTGAGCCCGTCACATTGACCCCACCACCGGAAACAAGACCACTGCTACACTGCGCCGCTGACGAAGGTTGAAGCAGCTGATCAGCCCCGGGTGACGTCCAGGAGCTCGCCCCTGGGGTCGCCACCGTGGCAGTGGTGCTGGCGTAGGCGGTTCCTGGTATCACCAGTGCCAACGCAGCTCCAAACACGACCGCTTTGACCACGTTTCGTCTTCGCATTCCTGCCCCTTTCATAGTGGCCGGTTCACCGCAGATGCGATATTTTTTTACCGCATCCTTCCGCAGATGCGAACACCCAGTGTTTGCCGGGCAGGTGGACAGAGAAAGACGAAGGATTGAACAGGGGACAGCAAGGACCCCCACAAGGGACGACCAGACCAATGATTCCGGTCACGCGTTAAGGCACGATTCGCCACCGGACTCGCGCGCCACCCTCATCGGGGATAAACGCATGATGAACTCCCCCATCCACAGCGACTCAAAGCTATTTACGTCGAGGTTGCAGATATAGCACGACCGGAAGAATGTCTGGTCAAGTCTTTGTCGTTTTTGTGGCGGAGGTGATCGTGTGGTAGCCCCGGCGCAGTCGCGTTTGTGCTGCGCCGGGGCTACCGCAGAGTTAGTCAGAACTTCACGATCACGGGGCTAGATGTCGAGGACTGGAACTTCGTCGGAGCGGCCGGCGTGAACACCGCGGTCAGCGAATGGACACCGGTGCCCAGGATGCTCACCGGCCAGACGGCAGTGCCGCCAACCACTGGGACCGGGCCACCGAGGGGAGTGGCGCCGACTTTGAACTGGACGGTTCCGGCTGCGTTAGTCGGTGCCACATGCGCGGTGGGAATGACGATCCCGCCCAATCCCAGCGGCAACGGCACCTGAACCACGCTCAGGGTGGTCATAGTGGGCGTCACCGGGCTCGGCGTCGGCGTGGGCCGCGGGGTCGGTGACGGTGTTGGCGTCGGCCGCGGCGTCGGGATCGGGGTCGGGCTCGGCGGCACCGGCGTATCCGTCGGCACCGGAGGGGGCGTCGGCGGCACCGGGGTCGGTGTTGGTGCAGTTACGGGGGTGATGGCGATCCCGAACGGGGCTGTCCCGACGGAAATGGGATTACCGGCGGTGTTGGTGGCCACGTTGATCGGGGTGACGTTGTTGCTGCCGTTGTTGGTGACGTAGACGGTCTTGCCATCCGGGGTGACCGCGACGCCTTGGGGAGCTTTGCCGACGGGGATGAGGGTGCCGGCGGTGTTGGTGGCCAGGGTGATCGGGGTGACGTTGTTGCTGCTGTTGTTGGTGACGTAGGCGGTGGTGCCGTCGGGGGTGATCGCGACCCCGGCCGGGCTGGTGCCGCCGGTGGGGATGCGGGTGCCGGTGGTGTTGGTGGCGACATTGATGGGCGTCAGGGTGCCGGTCGTGGTGCCGGCGGCGACGTAGGCGGTGGTGCCGTCGGGGCTGACCGCGACGGCTTTCGGGCTTTTGTCGACGGGGATGGCGGCGCCGAGGGTGTTGGTGGCCACGGTGATCGGCCACACCACATTGCTGTTAATGTCGGTGACATAGACGGTCTTGCCATCCGGGGTGATCGCGATTCCCCTGGGCGTTCCGACACCGCGGATGAGGTTGCCGGCCTTGCCGGTGGCTAGATTGACCGGTACCACCGCTTGACTGCCGCTGAGAATGACGTAGGCGGTGGTGCCATCCGGAGTGACTACCAGCGCGAAGGGTGTCAAACCGACGGTAATGGGGTTCCCCGCGGTGTTGGTGGCCACATCGATGGGCGTCAGCGTGCCGCTACCGGAGTTGGCGACATAGACGGTGCTGCCATCTGGGGTAAATGCGACCGCTTGCGGGCTGGTGCCGACAGAAATGGTGGTGATCGGCGTGTTGGTCGCTGGGTTAACGGCCGTGACTGTGCTGCTGTTCCGGTTGGCGTCATAGACAGTGATCGGAGCGGCCGGCCGTGGAGTCGGCGCTGGAGTCGGTGTGGGCGCGGGGGTGGGGACCGGTGTCGGTGTGGGGGTGGGTACTGGAGTCGAGGTGGGGATCGGTGTGGGGGTGGGTAGTGCGGTGCCCCAGGCGATGGTGACCTGTCCGTTGCCGGTGGTGGTGAACTGGCCAGGGGCCCCCGGGATGGTCGAGCCGTTGCTTACTGAGGACGCGACGAAGCCGCTACCGCCACCGGCACCGGCGCCTCCGCCACCGCCACCACCGAAGCTGCCGCCACCGCCGGACCCGCCTCCGCCACCGAAGTAGCCGCCTCCGCCGCCTCCACCGGCGCCACCGCCACCGCCGTTGCCGGGTCCGCCGTTGCCGCCGGTGCCTGCCGAGCCATCAGCGCCGTTGTTGCCGGGGCTGCCGGGGTTGGTGTTACTGCCGCCGGCGCCACCTTGGGTGGCGCTGCCGCCGGTGCCGGGAAAGCCCGGGTTGCCTCCGGTGCCGGCGGTGCCGTTGCTACCGGAGGGGCCTCCCCCAACGCCGCCGGTGCCGCCGTCGGCACCGCCGCTGCCCCCGGCGCCGCCTTGGCCTGCGCCGCCGCCGGCCACCAAAATCCGCGCAGACAGATCACAGGTATAGGCAGCGCAGCCGGTGGCGCTGGCGCGTACGTCGGAGGCCCCCCCGCCGCCGCTGCCGTTGCCGCCGTTGGCGGTGTTGGTTCCCCCGGTGCCGCCGTTGGCATCCCCTGGTCCGCCGGGCACGCCGCCGTTGGACCCACCGAAGCCACCCGCGCCGCCGGCGCCACCGCAGGGGCCTCCGCCCATCCCGCAGCCGCTAGCGGTGGGGGCCGCTGAGCCGCCCACCCCGCCCACATCGACTTGGAGGGGTGTGCCGTTGAGGGTCACGGTGCCACTGGTTTGCCCGCCGGGCTGGCCCACGTTGGGTGGGGCGCCGACGGTATTGCTGGAAAATCCCGACGCGGCTCCGATCACCGTCATGCTGGCCTGGTTCACCCCGGCGGGAGGGTTGAACACATCGGTGCCGAGCTGGCTGTAAGTACAAGTATTCCCGGCCGGGGCCAACACCCCGGTGTTGCCGCAAGTCGCCGAGGTGGGAGGCATCAGCGTCGGCGACGGAGCCGGCGTCGGAGCCGGGCTGGGCACCGGCGTATCCGTCGGAGCCGGGCTGGGCTGGGAGCATAGGGCAAAGGCGTGCAGCTGGGTGGAAGGTGTCCCCCCGCCGCCGGCTTGGACTAACGCGGTCCAGGCGCTGGGGTTGGTGGTGTCGTCGGCAACCTCGGTGGGCGGGGTTCCCGATCCGGTCGACGGGTAGCTGCCCCGCATGTGGAAACCCTGCGGGGGCTGCAGGCCCGAGGTCCCGTTGGAGGTCTCGTCGGCTCTAAAGCCTCCGCCCAGCATCTGGGTTCCGGTCGGGGCAGATCGAAGTGGCGGTGATCACTGTTGCCGTGGAAGAAACGTCCTGCCTGGCCACCTGGACCGGCCCGATCGGGTCGGAGGTGCACAACACCAGCGCGGTCACCGTGTCCGTCGTGGCCGGTACCCCGGCCGAACCGTAGGCGCTCCACGAGGTGGCCGAAGTCGATCCGTCGGCGGCGGGCACTCCCGAGGAGTCGGAGGGGTAGCTGCCCATCGGCTTGAGGTTGCCGGTGTTGCCTGTGGTGGTGCCGTCGTTGACCTGGTCGGGGGTGTTGGTGACGGCTCCCCCGCCGATCAGCGTGGTCCCGGGCGGGCAGGTGGCGATGGTCGGGATGGGCGGTTGGCTGTCTTGAGTGGCGTTTTTACCGGTGGCGGTGGTCGACACGACCACGGTGTGGGTGGGGCCGTTGCTGGTGCACAACGCGAACGCCGCGGCCTGGTCACCGGATTCTGACTGCCCGGTGAAGTTCGCGATGGCCATCCAGTTGCTGAGATTGGTGGCGCCGTTGGCGACCGGCTGGTCCACCGGGGAGGCCCCAGTGGAGGGGTTAGTTCCGCCGAGCACCAATCCGTTATTGGGCACCGTCGTCGGATCTGTGGCGTTGCGCAGGTAACCGCCTCCGCCCACCGCCAAGGATCCGGCGGGGCAGCTCGCTGTCCGGGTCACGCCGGTATGGGCGGTCAGGTTGGTCATCGCCGCAGTGGTCACATGGACCGTCACATCCGGCAAGCCATCGGTGACCTCATCGGCCACCGGGTTGGAGGCCGCGGTGGCGGCAGCCGGCCCCAGCGCCAGCGTCACCACCCCGGTAGCCAGCACCAGCAGCGCCGAGACCACGAGCGAGATCACCGGGTGGCTCAGCGGCCTCCACGCCCCACCGGTGCGCAGCGCCCGACGTCGGAACCAAGGACGGGGTCGGTGTGACATGGCTACTCCCGCGCACTCAACGGCAGGCCCGGGTCGCGCCCGGGGCACCCACGTCCTTGCGTGCGCCCCCAGCGCAGGGACCGGTCACCTGTCCCCGCGGGACCGGGTCTGCGCCGGACCGCCCCCCACAGCGAGCTCCTCACCGCAGATCAGGTCTCTGAGCGGGGCCACTAGCCGCGGACACGGAAGTCATCCGGACACCGTCGAACTCGCAGACCAACACCCCACGTCCAGCAAGTGAGCAAGGGATGACACCCAGCCCCACGAGGGACGGCGAAAAACCAGCCCGTGCCCGCCGCCCGGCCGCACTGCGGCCCTAGCTACCCCGCCAGGTCGGTGTCGGGAAAACTGCGCCGGCAGCAGCCGCACACAGTGCCCGAGCGCAAAGTCGCGACACCACGCGCCAATGACGGGTAGGGACCAGATACGTGTAACCCGGGCATCGGTGCTGTTCAGGGGCTTTTGGTTGCGCGTCTAGCGTTGGGTTTAGGGTGCTGGCGACGGTGCGTCGACTGGCCGTCGAGCACCCGGACTTGCTCGGTCGCGATCACGTGACGGTGGGCATGGCCTGCGACGAGGATCGGAACAGGATCATAAACGGGGGCTCGGGCCCTGTTCTCCCGAGTGTGTCCCCACCCGCCAGGTACGGGGTGAGGTAGGTCTTCGGTCGGGTTTAGCTTGATCGCGTTCTCGGTTGTCGGCAGTTGCCCGCCTGGGCTGTCGAGCCGAAGAGGTAACCGGTGTCGCCGATGTGGTGGATCCGGGCGGGTGAGAGTG
>DATAWX010000068.1:0-15590 GCA_036266995.1 Pseudonocardiaceae bacterium
AACAGTGTTCGAACACTGTTACGCACTCACGAGCTGCTCTCGAAGGGAGCGCAGGTGGTGCAGCGGGTGATCACATCGGGCACCTTCAGTCTCGACGGCGGCACCTGGGAGGTCGACAACAACGTCTGGCTGGTCGGCGACGAGCGCGAGGTGATAGTCGTCGACGCGGCGCACGACGCCGAAGCGATCGCCGCAGCTGTCGGCGACCGGCGAGTGCTGGCGATTGTCTGCACCCACGCTCACGATGATCATGTCAGCGCTGCGCCGGAGCTGTCTCGCAAGCTCGCCGCACCGGTGCTCCTGCACCCTGAGGAGCATGTGCTGTGGCGGCTCGCACACCCCGACATTGCGCCACCGGACGCCGAGCTCACTGATGGTGACGTGCTGCGCGTCGCGGGCACTGCGCTGCGGGTGTTGCATACCCCCGGGCACTCCCCCGGCTCGTGTTGCCTGTACGCCCCAGACATCAATGTGGTGTTCAGCGGGGACACGTTGTTCCAGGGTGGCCCGGGCGCCACCGGTCGCTCTTACTCAGACTTCGATGAGATCGTCGCCTCGATCCGGAGCCGGTTGCTCACGCTGCCCGCCGCGACCGAGGTTCGGACCGGCCACGGCGACTCCACGACCATCGGCGACGAGGCCGAGCACATCGGTTGAGCCCACATCAGTAGGCGCACAGGTCAGTAGGAGCCGACCAGCCGCATCGCTGGCACCGTCACCGGTTGTACCACGCCCACCGACTCGGTCACCCGAGATGGCTCGATCACCCGAGACTCGGTGACGATGGCGGTGACCAGGTCGGCAGGGGTCACGTCAAAGGCGGGATTGAGTGCGGTGGTCTCGGCCGGCGCCATCCGCCAGCCCCCTACCAGCAGCACCTCATCGGGATCCCGGTACTCGATGGTCACGTCAGCGCCGGTGGGCATGTCCGGGTCGAGGGTGGCGGTCGGGGCAGCCACCACGAAGGGGATACCGGCCCTGGCCGCGGCCAGCGCCAGCGGGTAGGTACCCACCTTGTTCACCACGTCGTAGTTAGCCGCGATCCGGTCCGCTCCGACGATCACCGCGTCCACCTGCCCGCTGGCGATGAGACCCGGCCCGGCGGCGTCGACGACCACCTGATGCGGCACGCCCAGCCCCGCGAGTTCGAAAGCGGTGATCCGAGAGCCCTGCAGCAGCGGGCGCGTCTCCCCGACCACCACCATCGAGATCAGCGAGTCGACATGCAGGGCCCGAACGATGCCCAGCGCGGTGCCCCACTCCACGCAGGCCAACGCGCCCGCGTTGCAGTGCGTGTGCAGCACCATCGGCCGGTCGCCGACGTAGCTGCGCAGCAGGGCGGCGCCGAGCCGGGACAGCGTCGCGCAGGCCCGAACGTCGGCCTCCACCAGTGCTGCCGCGGCATCGAGCACCGCAGCGGGACCGTGGGACACCGCAGGCAGTACCTGCTGCACAGCCCACCTCAGGTGGGCCGCGGTGGGCCGGGCGGCGGCGATGCGCCGGGCGTCGGCCCGCACGGCTTCAGGGTCGTAACCCTGCTCCGCCGACCGTGCCGCGGCGAGCGCAACTCCCAGAGCGCCCATCGCGCCCAGCGCGGGCGCGCCACGCACGACCATCCGGTGGATCGCGTCCACCACCTCGTTGACGGTGTGCAGGGCCACCCGCCGCTGTTGCGGAAGGGCCGTCTGGTCAACCACATCGACGTGTCCGTCGATCCACTCGATGGTGCGGCGCATAGGTACCTGGCTTCCCGGTTCGGTCTGCGGGGAACCTACGCGTCGGGCGGCAGGTCGCGCACCGCCCAACGGATGATGCCGCGCTGCGGAGAATCAGCGCTGGGTAATCGCGGTGTACTCCCGTTCGGAGTAACCCGTGTAGACCTGCCGCGGCCTGCCGATCTTGGTTTCCGGGTCGCTGATCATCTCGCGCCAGTGCGCGATCCAGCCTGGCAACCGCCCCAGCGCGAAGAGCACCGTGAACATCTTGGTCGGGAAACCCATCGCCCGGTAGATCAAACCGGTGTAGAAGTCGACATTGGGGTACAGCTTGCGTTCGACGAAGTAATCGTCGGCCAGCGCCTTGGCCTCCAACTCCATGGCGATGTCGAGCAACGGGTCGTCGACGCCCAGCTTGTGCAGGATGTCGTCCGCTGTCTTCTTGACGATCTTCGCTCGGGGGTCGTAGTTCTTATAGACCCGGTGCCCGAAGCCCATCAGTCGCACGCCACGCTCGTGATTCTTGACCTTGTTGACGAAGGTGTCGACGTCTGCCCCGTCGACGCGGATGCGTTCGAGCATCTCCAGCACCAGCTGGTTCGCCCCGCCATGAAGGGGGCCGAACAGGGCATTGATCCCCGCCGAGATCGAGGCGAACAGGTTGGCCTGCGAGGAGCCGACCATCCGCACAGTGGACGTCGAACAATTCTGCTCGTGATCGGCATGGAGCATCAATAACAGGTCCAGCGCGTCGGCAACCGCCGGATCGACCTCAAAAGGTTCCGTGGGCAACCCGAAGGTCATCCGTACGAAGTTGTGCACCAGGCTCAGCGAGTTGTCCGGGTAGAGAAACGGCTGGCCGATCGACTTCTTGTAGGCGTAGGCGGCGATCGTGGGTAGCTTGGCCAGCAGCCGTGCGGTGGAGATCTCCACCTGCTCGTGGTCGAACGGGTTGAGGCTGTCCTGGTAGAAGGTGGACAGGGCGGATACCGCGCTGGACAGCACCGGCATCGGATGGGCGTCGCGCGGGAAACCGTCGAAGAACCGCCTGAGGTCCTCGTGCAGCAGGGTGTGTACCCGGATCAGGTCGGTGAAGTTGTCCAGCTGCCCACTGGTCGGCAGGTCTCCGTAGATCAGCAGGTAGCTGGTCTCCAGGAAAGTCGAGCGCTGCGCCAACACTTCGATCGGATAGCCCCGGTAGCGCAACACGCCCGCTTCGCCGTCGATGTAGGTGATCTGCGACCTACACCCGGCGGTATTGACAAATCCCGGGTCGAGAGCGACCATCCCGGTGTCGGCCAGCAGCGTGCCCAGATTGATCCCGGACGCACCTTGGGTAGCCCTGGTGATCGACATCTGGTGCTCGCCGTCGGGGTAGCCTAAGGTCACGGCTTTTTCGGGAGGCACCTAACCAAAATAGCTTGCCCACGCGTCGTGGAGAGTGAACTCGTGTTACGGGGCGAGTCGCTGGACCGCCCAGTCGCCGTCCTCGGCGAGGCGGTAACGCAGCCGGTCGTGCATCCGGTCTGGCCTGCCTTGCCAGAACTCCACACTGATCGGATTGATCCGCACTCCGCCCCAATGCGGCGGCAACGGCACCTGCTCGACGTCGGCGAATCTCATCGTGGTCTGCTCCAGCGCGACATCCAGGGCGCGCCGGTCAGGTACGACGGCGGACTGCGCTGACGCCCATGCCCCGAGCTGGGCACCCCGGGGGCGGGTGGTCCAGTACGCTGCGCTCTCCTCGGACGTGATCACCTCGATCGGCCCCCGCAGATGTACCTGGCGGTGCAGTGCGATCCACGGAAAGGTCGCCGCAGCGAAGGCGGCGACGTCCAGGTCGCGCATCTTCGCGGAGGTGAAGTTGGTGTAGAACACCACACCGCGCGAGTCGAGGCCCTTGGCCAGCACGGTGCGGGAGCTGGGCAAACTGCTGCCGTCCACGGTCGCCAGCACCATGGCGTTGGGCTCGGGAAGGCCCGCAGCCACGGCATTGCCCAGCCAACCCGCAAGCTGGTCGTACCAGGTGCCGGCGAGGTCGGCTTCCTCCAGCGCGGCAGCCGGGTAGGCGACCCGCATCCGAGCCAGGTCATCGATGCCCCGGCCCCGGTCTGTCCATCCAGCTGCCACGCCGCACTCTCCTTGTCAGGTGCCGGAAAACCAGTACAACCACTGTCCACATTGCGCTGTCCACATCTACCCCCCGATTGATCTACCCCCGATTGCCATCAGATGGTCACGGGGTGCACTGTTAGTCAACCCGCGCGGCGCCGTTCTGTGGCGTGCGCCCACCCGCTGACCGATCAGCGACCCGCGCGTGTTCAGTGCAGAGCCCCACCGCGCGAGGAGGTCGGCGTGACTGTGTTGAACGGAATAGCGTTGAACGGGCTGGTGGACACGACCGATTTCAAGCCGGGTTTGGAGGGCGTGGTCGCCTTCCACACCGAGATCGCCGAACCGGATCGGGGCGGCGGCGCGTTGCGCTACCGCGGCGTGGACATCGAGGATCTCGTCGGTCATGTGACCTTCGGTGACGTGTGGGCGTTGCTGACCGACGGACGCTTCGGACATGGGCTGCCCCCCGCCGAGCCCTTTCCGCTGCCGGTGCACACCGGTGACGTCCGGGTCGACGTGCAAGCCGCGCTGGCGATGCTCGCGCCGATCTGGGCGTACCGCCCGCTACTGGACAGCTCCGATGCGCAGGCCCGGGCGGATCTGGCCAGGGCGTCGGTGATGGCGCTGTCCTATGTGGCGCAGTCCGCCCGGGGGATTCACCAGCCGGCCGTTCCGCAGCGCCGGATCGACGAGTGTTCCACCATCACCGGGCGTTTCATGACCCGCTGGCGCGGCGACCCGGACCCGGCACACATCCGGGCCGTGGACGCCTACTGGGTCTCCGCGGCCGAGCACGGGCTCAACGCCTCGACCTTCACCGCTCGGGTGATCGCCTCCACCGGTGCCGACGCCGCCGCCTGCCTGTCCGGGGCGATCGGGGCGATGTCCGGGCCGCTACACGGTGGCGCGCCGGCGCGGGTACTGCCGATGATCGAGGAAGTCGAGCGCCTTGACAACGCCACCGCGGTGGTCCGCAGGGTGCTGGATCGCGGTGACCGGCTGATGGGTTTCGGCCACCGGGTCTACCGAGCCAAAGATCCGCGGGCCCGGGTGCTGCGCCGGCTGTGCAAGGAACTCGGCGCACCCCGCTACGACGTGGCTATCGCGTTGGAGCAGGCGGCGCTAGCCGAGCTGGCCGAGCGGCGGCCGGACCGGGTGATCGAGACCAACGTCGAGTTCTGGGCCGCGGTGATACTCGACTTCGCTGAAGTCCCGCCGCACATGATGCCGGGAATGTTCACCTGCGCGCGGACCGCGGGTTGGTGCGCACACATCATGGAACAGAAGCGCACCAACCGGCTGGTCCGTCCAGTGGCACAGTACGTCGGGCCGGCGCCTCGGCAACCCCAGGAGGTAGCCGGTTGGGACGAGATCAGCCGGGTCTGACCGGGTCATTCGCTGGGGTCACCGGAGTGCTGGAGGGTGTACCGGGCGAACAGCTGGCCCTGCGCCTCCAACAGCCACTCCAGCTCGAGTCCGACGGGCTCGGCCAGCGGCGCCCGGTCGACGATGGACAGCGACCCAGCACTGCCGGCAAGGGCGGGCGCGATGGACAGAAACAGCTCGTCAACCAGGCCGGCAGCCAGCAGTGAGGCGTTGAGGTGCGGGCCGCCCTCGCATAACACCGAGCGCACGTTGTGCTCGAGGCGCAACCGGGTGAGCAGCGCCGGTAGGTTCATCTCCTCGCCAGGCGGCGAGCGCAGGTAGCTGACGTCAGCGGCGCACCCGGCTAGCTCGGCGGCGCTGGCGGTGAGCACGACCACGCGAGAATGCGGGTCGGCCAGCAGCGGCAGGTCCGCAGTCACGGTGAGCCGGCGACTCACCACGATGGCCAGGGCGTCTGGTGCCAGGCCGCGGGCTACCCGGCGCTGACGGCGCTGCGGATCGCGGACCAGCCGCCCGTACCGCTCGGTGCGTACCGTCCCGGCTCCGACCATGACCGCAGCGACGTGCGCCCGCAGCTCATGGAACAGCTGCCGGTCGGCCGGGTTGCTGATCGGGGCGGTGCGGTGTGCCACGGCGGCCGCTCCGTCCGCGGTGGCCACCATGTTGAGTACCAGGTAGGGGCGGTGATCGGGGGCTGAGTCGGCCAGGGAGAGTCCCGCCAACGCCTCGATCGCGGTGACGGTTCCGGGCTGGGGCAACAACCGCCGAAATACGAGCTCGGTCACGCCGGATGCCCCGGTTCGATGCTCCTGGCCTGGTCGAAGATGTGAAAGGACGCACCGGGTTGCCCCAGCTTCCCAAAAACGCTGTGGGCGTCCACACAGATCAACCTACCGGCGCACCGCATCGCCAGCTCCTCGAAGCCCAGCGCTGTTCAGGCGGTGGGTACGGTGAAAGGGTGAAGCGCATAGCGGCGGGTAAGGTGCGGGACCTGTATTCGCTCGACGGCGACGTCCTGCTCGTCACCTCGGATCGGATCTCGATATATGACGTGGTGCTGCCGACTGTCATTCCGGACAAGGGCGCGTTACTCACGCAATTGTCGGTGTGGTGGTTTGACCGACTCGGCGGTGTGACAGCCAACCACCTGATCTCCGCCACCGATGTGCCGGCCGAGTTCGGGGCGCGGGCGATGCGCTGCACCCCGCTGCGGATGATCCCGGTGGAATGCATCGCTCGCGGCTACCTAGCTGGCCTGGGGCTGCGCGAGTACCAGAAGAGCGGCACCGTGTCGGGTGTGGCGTTGCCTGCTGGGCTGCTCCCGGGGAGCCGGCTACCCGAGCCGATCTTCACGCCGACCACGAAATCGGCAACCGGGCACGATGAGTTCATCACCTTCGACGACGTTGTCCGGGAGATCGGAGACGATACCGCACAACACCTTCGTAGCCTGACACTGGAGCTTTACACAACAGCAGCGGAGCACGCGCGCAGCAATGGCATCATCATCGCGGACACGAAATTCGAGTTCGGTTGGGATGCGGCGGATAAACTGACCCTCGGGGACGAGGCTGTGACGTCGGACTCATCGCGTTTCTGGCTCGCCGAGACCTGGCGACCGGGACAACCGCCGTACGCGTTGGACAAGCAGTTCGTCCGAGACTGGTCGGTCAGCACGGGATGGGACCGTGAGCCCCCTGGACCGGTCGTTGCCCCCTCGATCGTGGCGGAAACGCGGCGACGATATGTCGAAGCCTATGAGCGCATCACCGGGGCCACCTGGTCGTCGTCGTCCGGCTCGTCGGATATGACAGGGTCAGGGGTATGACGCAGACCGCGCAGCTGACCATCCCCGCCGAGCTGAAGCCCGCCGATGG
The DNA here is from genome assembly GCA_036266995.1 of Pseudonocardiaceae bacterium. Taxonomy (GTDB): domain Bacteria; phylum Actinomycetota; class Actinomycetes; order Mycobacteriales; family Pseudonocardiaceae. Next base: position 7,094 of record DATAWX010000068.1, read on the forward strand.
GCGGTTCGGGTGCGGGCCGTCGAAGGTCCGTCCCGAGCAGCTGGCCGCGCTGGCGACCACCGGTGCCTCGGTGATGGGCACCTCGCATCGACAGAAGCCGGTGAAGTCCCTGGTCGGACGGATCCGCGCCGGACTAGCCGAGCTGTTCTGCCTACCCGAGGGCTACCAGGTGGTGCTCGGTAACGGCGGCACCACCGCGTTCTGGGATGCCGCCGCCCTGGGCCTGGTCCGGGACCGCTCGCTGCACTTGACCTACGGCGAGTTCTCCGCGAAGTTCGCCACCGTCACCACGCGCGCCCCGTTCCTGGCCGATCCCGTGGTGATCTCCGCACCGCCAGGCGACGCCCCGGCGCCGGTCGCGGATCCGTCGTGTGACCTGATCGGCTGGGCGCACAACGAGACCTCGACCGGGGTGATGGTTCCGGTGTGCCGGCCGGCCGGGTCGCGGGACACGCTGGTGGCGATCGACGCGACCAGCGGCGCCGGGGGCCTGCCGGTCCGCGCGGCCGACGTCGACGTCTACTACTTCGCCCCGCAGAAGTGCTTCGCCTCCGACGGCGGCCTGTGGATCGCGCTGCTGAGCCCGGCCGCGCTGGATCGGGTCGCCGAGATCAGCCGGTCCGGCCGGTGGGTACCCGAGTTCCTGTCGCTGAGTACCGCACTGGACAACAGCGGCAAGGACCAGACCTACAACACCCCAGCGGTCGCGACGCTGCTGCTGCTGGCCGACCAGATCGAGTGGATGCTGGCCGGCGGCGGGCTGGACTGGTGCGTCGCGCGCACCACCGATTCCTCCTCCCGGCTGTACTCCTGGGCCGAGTCCGCACCGTATGCGACGCCCTTCGTGGCCGATCCCGCCAAACGCTCACTGGTCGTCGGCACCGTGGATCTCGTCGACAGCATCGACGCCGCCGCCGTCGCCGCCGTGCTGCGGGCCAACGGCATCGTCGACACCGAGCCCTACCGTAAGCTCGGTCGCAACCAGCTACGGATCGGGATGTTCCCGGCCGTCGATCCGGACGACGTCGCCGCGCTCACCGGGTGTATCGACTGGGTGGTCGAGCGGTTGGGTGGTTGAGGGTCAGTGGTAGGCGGCGCGCCTCCCCCGGCATCGCCGCCTGCCGTCCTACGGTGCTTGATGTGGAGGTCCTCGGATGCGTGCGCTGCGAATAGCCGGCCTGGGGACCGACGGCCGCACGATCATCCTGGAGACGGTGCCGCCGCGGCCCGGCGACCGGCGCGACCAGTTCACCCTGGTGGTGGACGACACTCTGCACGCGGCCGTACGGGGCGATCTTCCTCGCCTGGACCCGACCGAGATCGATCCGGGCAGCGAGATGCGACCCCGTGAGATCCAGGCTCGGGTCAGGGCGGGAGCGTCCGTTGAGCAGCTCGCCACCGCCGCCAGCGCGTCCATTGAGCGGATCGAGCGGTTCGCCTACCCCGTGCTGTTGGAGCGATCCCGCATGGCACAGCTGGCTCAGCGAGCCCATCCGGTGCGCGCCGACGGACCTGATGTGCGCACCCTAGAGCAGGTCGTTACCGACACTTTCCGCCGGCGTGGTCACGATCTCAGTGCGGTGACCTGGGATTCTTGGCGCGGAGAGGACGGCAAGTGGGCCGTGGCGCTGCGCTGGCGGGCCGGCCGGTCGGAGAACCGGGCGCAGTGGACGTTCCACCCGGGCGCACACGGCGGCACCGTCACCGCGATGGACGACCACGCCACCGACCTGATCGATCCGCAACCGGCCGCGCAACTGCGCACGATCGCGCCGGTGACCGCGGAAAAACCCCAGGCTCTGGCAGTTCCCGACGACGCCCCCGCCCCGTCCTATCCACCCAAACGCCCCCGTAAGAACCGTGCGACCATCCCCTCCTGGGAAGACGTCCTGCTCGGCGTCCGCTCCCCGCAGGATCCCTAGACCGCACCTAGACCGCATTCTGGACGCGGAACGCGGCAATCCGGTGACGGGAAAATGGAGTGCCCCAGGGCGGGGGTGCGGTTAGCGTTCGGGGCGCTATGAACCCCCCACAACAACCCTCCCTGGCTGTGCTGCGCCGGTTGGCGCCCTATGCACGGCCGGTGCGCGGACGGTTGCTGGGCTCGGGCGCAGCGGCGCTGGGAGCGATGCTGGCCGGTCTGGGCATCCCGCTGCTGATCCAGCGGATCGTCGACGGCCCAGTCGCTCACCGGGACCGATCCTCGCTACTGCTGCTATCCGTCGGGGTGCTCGCACTCGGGCTGGTCGAAGCCGGGCTGATCTATCTACGCCGAGCGTTGACGGCCCGCCCGACCACGGAGATCGAGAAACGGATGCGCGCCGATCTCTACGACCACCTGCAGCACCTTCCGGTGGCATTCCATGACCGCTGGCAGTCCGGGCAGCTGCTGTCCCGAGCGATCAGTGACCTGAGCACGATCCGCCGGTTCGTCGCCTTCTCGGGCCTGTTCCTGGTGGTCAACATGCTGACCGTGCTGATCGGGATGGTTGTCCTGCTGGTGGTCGCACCGCCGCTCGGGGTGCTCGCCATGATCATGGCGGTGCCGCTGGTGGTGCTGTGCGGGCGCTACGAGCGACGCTACAAGCTGGCCGCTCGGCGGGCGCAGGACCAGGTGGGAGACCTGGCGACCACTGTCGGGGAAGCCGCCCTGGGCATCCGGGTGCTGAAGTCCTTCGGCCAGGGTCCCCGGGCCACCCAGGCCTTCCTAGCGCAGGCTCGCGAGCTGCGCCGGACCGAGCTGACCAAGGTCGACGTGCTCGCCTCGCTCTGGGCACTGATCATTGCACTGCCGGAGCTCACGCTGGCCGGGATGCTGGCGCTGGGCGGGTATGAGGTGGCGGCCGGATCGCTGTCGCTGGGCACCGTCATCGGGGCGATCACCATCCTCACCTACCTGCGCTGGCCGCTGGAGTCGCTGGGCTGGTTGCTGGCTGACGCGGGTAACGCCGCCGCAGCGACCACCCGGTACTGGGAGGTGCGCGACACCGCCCTCGCGGTGACCGACCCAGCGCGGCCCCGGGCCCCGGCGCAACCGGTGCGCGGCGGGTTACGGCTGGAGGCGGTGCACTTCCGGTTTCCCGGCGCCGCCACCGACGTACTGTGCGGGGTCGATCTCGACGTCGCACCAGGCGAGACGATGGCGCTGGTGGGGCCGACCGGCAGTGGCAAGACCACCCTGACCGCGCTGATACCACGGCTGGCCGACGTCACCAGCGGCCGCGTCTTGATCGACGAGGTCGACGTGCGGGAGTTCGCGCTGTCCGAGCTCCGCACAGTCGTGGCGACCGCCTTCGAGGACCCGTGGCTGTTCTCCGCGTCGGTCCGGGAGAACGTGGCGCTGGGCGCACCGCAGGCCTGCGACGACGACGTGCGCCGCGCGCTGCGGATCGCCAACGCCGGGAACTTCGTCGATGCGCTGCCCTGGGGTCTGGACACTCGGATCGGCGAGCAGGGCCTGACGCTGTCCGGGGGGCAACGGCAGCGGCTGGCGCTGGCCCGCGCGGTGATCGGGACCGGCGCCGTCAAACATCCGGCGGTGCTCGTGCTCGACGACCCACTGTCCGCGCTGGACGTCCACACCGAAGCCGAGGTTCAGGCAGCCCTGCGCCGGGCACTGCACGGGGTGACCGCCTTGGTGGTGGCCCACCGGCCGTCCACCGTGGAGCTCGCCGACCGGGTGGCACTGCTCGTCGGCGGCCGGATCCAGGCGGTAGGTACCCACTCCGAGCTGCTCGCCGAGATACCCGAGTACCGCCGCCTGCTGTCCACTGTCGACATGGCCGGGGATGCCGAGGCGGTGGCTCGATGACGCAGCCGTGGCAGGGCGTCGCCGCCGAGGACCTCGACACCATCGACACCGCTACCGGGTTGCGCCTGGCCGCCCGGTCCCGCCGGCTGCTCGGTTCGCTGCTGCGCCCGAGACTGCGCCGGATCAGCGCCGCGGTGGGACTGCTCCTCGCTGACCAGGTCGCGCTGCTGGCCGGACCGCTACTGATCGCCGTGGCGATCGACCGCGGCATCCCTGCCGCGCTCGATGGTCGCCCCGGACCGCTGGCGTGGTGCATCGCCGGCTACGCGATGACCGGTGTGGCCGACGCGCTGACCGTCAGCGCGTTCCTGCGACTATCCGGGCGGATCGGGCAGGACGTGCTGCTGGATCTACGCGAGCGAGTGTTCGCGCGGATCCAGCGGCTGTCGTTGGCCTTTCACGAGCGCTACACGTCGGGCCGGGTGATCTCCCGGCTGACCAGTGATCTGGACTCCCTGCAGGAGATGCTCGACAAGGGTCTCGACGGGTTCTTCATCTCGCTGCTGTCAATCCTCGGCATCGGCGCGGTACTGCTGATGCTCGACGTCCCGCTGGGTCTGGTGGCGCTGGCCGGCTTCGTCCCGCTCGCCCTGCTCACCCGCTGGTACCGGCGACGCTCGCAGCACGCCTACCGCGCCACCCGTACCTGGATCGCCCGGGTGATCGTGCAGTTCGTCGAGACCATGAACGGGATCCGCGCGGTGCAGGCGTTTCGCCGCGAGCAGCGCAATTCCGCCCTCATGGACGGGTTGGGCGGCGAGTTCGGCGACGCCGAAACCGAAGCGTTGTACCTGGTCGCCCGGTTCACCTCCATCGTGCAACTGGTCGGTTCTGTCTGCGTCGCGGTGACGTTGCTGTTCGGCGCGTTGCGGGTTCTTCAAGGCTCCCTCACCCTGGGGGTACTCGCGGCGTTCGTCCTGTACCTGCGCCGGTTCTATGACCCGCTCGACGAGCTGGCTATGTTCGCCAACTCCTATGCTTCGGCGGCCGCGGCCCTGGAGAAGATCTCCGGGCTGCTTGACGAGCGGTCAACGGTCAGCGACCCGGTCACGCCGGTGGCGCTGCCCGTTCCAGTGCGCGGCGAGGTGGTGTTCGACGGTGTGCGCTTCTCCTACGGCGGACCGGACATCCTGCCCGCGCTGGACCTGGTGATACCCGCCGGCCAGACCATCGCGCTGGTCGGCGCGACTGGGGCGGGCAAGTCGACGGTGGCCAAGCTGGTCGCGCGGTTCTACGACCCGGTGGCGGGCGCCATCCGGCTGGACGGGGTTGATCTGCGCTCGGTAGCCGACGCCGATCTGCGCCGGGCGGTGGTGATGGTCACCCAGGAGTCGTTCCTGTTCGCCGGCTCGGTGGCCGACAACATCGCTCTGGGGGCCGGCCCTTCGGCGTCTCGATCGGATGTCGTCGCGGCGGCCCGGGCGGTGGGGGCGGACGAGTTCATCACCGCGCTGCCCGACGGCTACGACACCGACGTGCACAAACGCGGCGCGCGGCTGTCCGCCGGGCAACAGCAACTGGTGTCCTTCGCGCGGGCGTTGGTGGCCGATCCCGCGGTACTCGTGCTCGACGAGGCCACCTCGTTGCTGGACATCCCGTCCGAGCAGGCCGTGCAGGCCGCACTGGCGACCGTGCTGGCCGGCCGTACCGCCCTGATCATCGCCCACCGCCTGTCCACCGTACAAATCGCCGACCGCGTCCTCGTCCTCTCCAACGGCGAGGTAGTCGAAGACGGCCCCCCTCACGTCACCCTTTCCCGCGTTCTGGATGCAGACTGCGGTATTCGGGGACCCTTTTGATGCAGTCTGCACCCAGAACGCGGTTAGACAAGCAGGGACAGGAGCAGGGCGATCCAGGTTGCGACGATGCCTGCGGCGGTGCCGTAGGCCACCCAGCGCCATATCGGGGTGGCTCGGCCCAGCCAGATCGACGGCGTCAGGCCTGCGGCCACCAGCAGATTCGCCAGCACGACGACCCACGAGCCGTTGGACGCCAGACCCTGGGACAGGCTGAGCAGCGCGACCCCGACGACCGCCGCCGCCGCCGCGCTGACGGTCAGGCCAGTCGCCCATGGCGTCGGCTCCCCCGGCTGGTTTCCTGCCCCATCGCGGTCCACGTCGATCACGCTAAACGCGGCGCGCCGTAGTGAAGGCGATCGCGGCGGCGGTGGCGACGTTGAGTGAGTCCACCCCAGGGGCCATCGGGATGCGCACTGCCAGATCCGCCGCGGCGAGGGAGTCGGCCGACAGACCCGGGCCCTCGGCACCCAGCAACCAGGCCACCCTGCCGGCGCCCAACCCCGCGGCGGCAAGCGGCAGCGCGTCCATCGCCGGGGTCAGCGCCGCGACCCGGAAACCAGCCGCCCGGAGCGCCTCGAGGCCGGCGGCCCAGGGCCGGAGCTGAGCGAACGGAACCCGCAGGACATGCCCCATCGACACCCGCACGCTGCGTCGATACAGCGGGTCGGCACAGCCCGGACCGAGCAGCACGGCGTCCACCCCCAGGGCCGCCGCGTTGCGAAACAGTGCACCCAGGTTCTCGTGGTCATTGATCCCCTCGAGCACCGCGAGGTGCTGTGATCGGGCGATCAGCTCGGACACTGACGGTACCGGCGCCCGGTCAGCGGTGGCGAGCACGCCGCGGTTGAGATGAAAGCCGACCACCTGTGCCATGAGTTGTGCCGACCCGGCGTAGCAGGGCGCCGCGATGTCGGCGGAGAGCTCGGAGATCTTTGCCGGCACGCCGAACAGCGCCCGCGGCGGGTACGGCGAGTCCAGCAGCCGGCGGACCACGGTGACTCCCTCGGCGATCACCAGACCTCGACCGCCGGGACGGTCCGGGCGACGGTCGGCTACGGTGAGATCGCGGAATTCGGCCAGCCGCGGATCATCCACATCGCGCACCTCGACGATCTCGCCCACACTGTCAGTCTCGCAACAAGGTGTGCCAGCCAGCGCAGCCGCACACCCATAGCGGCCCACCAGTTCGGTGGCTGGTCACTGTTCGCTGCGCTGTGCCACGGAGAGCGCGCGCCGGGTACCGGGAGGTGGGGATGAGCGAGGGTGCGATCAATGCGGGGTATACCAAACAAGACTTGGCACGCTACCGGGTCAAGACCCAGCGTTGCCTGGAGGCGCTGGCCCTCATGCTCGCCGGGGACTACTTCTCCTCGGGTCCCGAGCAGATGGGGCTGGAGCTCGAGCTGAACCTCATTGACGACAACGTCGATCCCGCGATGGCCAACCAGACTGTGCTGGAGCGCATAGGCGACCCGGCCTTCCAGACAGAGCTCGGCCAGCACAACATCGAGATCAACGTGGCGCCCCGGCCATTGGCCGCCGACGAGGCCCTGGAGCTGGAGCGCGAGCTGCGGGATGGCCTGAACACCGCCAACGACGCGGCCCGTGCCGCCGGTGTAGGCCTGGTCATGATCGGCATCCTGCCGACGCTGCGACCAGAGCACTTCGATCAGCGATGGATGTCCCCCAAATCGCGCTATGCCCTGCTCAATGAGCAGATCCTGGCGGCCCGGCGCGAGGATCTCGAGCTCGACATGGAAGGAGTCCCGCTCGACGGTGGGAAGGCGGAACGGTTGCACTGCGTCACGGACTCGATCCTGCCGGAATCGGGGTGCACGTCGGTGCAGCTACACCTGCAGATTGCTCCGGACCACTTTGCCGCGCACTGGAACGCGGCACAGGCGCTGGCCGGAGTCCAGGTGGCGGTGGCTGCGAACTCACCGTTTCTGCTCGGTCAGGCACTGTGGCACGAGACTCGGATCCCCTTGTTCGAGCAGGCCACCGACATCCGCTTGCCCGAGCTCCGCAATCAAGGAGTGCGCCCGAGGGTGTGGTTCGGAGAGCGTTGGATCACCTCGATTTTCGACCTCTTCGAAGAGAACGTGCGCTACTTCTCGCCCCTGCTGCCCGAGATCCAGGACGAGGACCCGCTGGCAGTCCTCGCCGCGGGGGCCGCGCCGTCGCTATCGGAGCTACGCCTGCACAACAGCACGATCTGGCGGTGGAACCGGCCGGTCTATGACGTCGCCGGCGGCGTGCCGCACCTGCGCATCGAGAACCGGGTGCTGCCCGCTGGTCCCACTGTCATCGACGTGCTGGCCAACGCCGCGTTCTTCTTCGGCGCGATGCGCGGGCTCGCCGAGCTCGACCGGCCGGTGTGGAGCCAGCTGCCCTTTCAGGCCGCACAGGAAAACCTGTACGCGGGGGCCCGGCTGGGCATGGATTCACACCTATATTGGCCCGGTACCGGCTGGGCCCGACCCGACGAGCTGGTGTTGGGCACGCTGTTACCGGTGGCGCATCAGGGGTTACGAAGCTGCGGGATGTCCGACGCCGCCCGGGAGCGCTACCTCACCGTGATCGAGCAACGATGCGCGACGCGACGCAGTGGCGCCGGCTGGCAGCGCGCGGCTGTACAGACCCTGACCAACCGGGGCGCTGACCGGCCGGCCGCGCTGGCCGGCATGCTGCGCGGCTACATCGAGCACATGCACTCCAACCAGCCGGTGCATTCCTGGCCACCGGCCTAAGAGCCTGTTGGTAAATGATGTTGGTTGGGTTGGCCTGAGGTGACGGTGGGTAGCGATTTGATCACGGTGGCGTGTCGCGCCGGGCGTGAGAACGGGCTCCTGATAGCCGAGGAGTACCACCTACCCGACCGACCAGA
>DATAWX010000069.1:0-10433 GCA_036266995.1 Pseudonocardiaceae bacterium
GCACCGGGCGCCGTTATGTGAACTGGACCGGGACGCTCGATAGCCTGGGTGAGGCGAGAACAGTCGCCGAGCTCTGGGCAGAGATGATTCGGCGTTACGAGCACGGCGAAGCAGAAAAGGAACGCGATAACGGGGGAGCCAAGGGACCGACTACCGTGAGAGGACTGAGGACAGATGCAGCCTGATCACTCTTACGCGGCGTGCTAGCGGGCTCGCGCACGTTCGCTGGTGGAGGAGCTCAGCCGGCAGGGGTCAGCGCATCGAGGGCGGCGGGGCGGGCGGCAGGGGGTCCGTATCCCGCCAGCCGGGCCCGCACTGCCGCGGCAACCAGAGCAGGGTGGAACAACAGCGCTGGGGAGCCCATGAGGTGATAAACCCGGGCCAGGGCAGCGAGCGCGCGCAGGTTCCCGTGAGCGGCCAAGCGGCTGAGCTGCCGAGTCCACCGGCCGAGTAGCGCTTGGAGCACGGACTGACGGCCCGTGCTAGTGGGATAGCGCAGATCCTCACTGGTGGACATCGCCCAGGGCAGCGACGCAACGGTGGTGAACTTTCGGAGCAATACACGAGCGTATCCGGGACTCAGACCGGCGGCCAGGGCCTGGCGCACGAGGAGGGCTTCGCAGGCGGAGACCGTGATGCCTTGCCCGTAGATCGGGTTGAACGCGCACAACGCATCCCCGACGACGAGTAGTCCCTCGGGCCAGTCTGGCACCTGCTCGTAGTGGTGGCGACGGTTGCCGGTTTGGCGGTGCACGGCCACGTCGCTGATCGGCTCGGCGTAGCGCGCCAACTCCGCCAGCGCGGGGTCAGGCAATCGCTCGAGGAACGACAGGAACCCCGCGGCATCGCGCGGCGGCCGGTGCTCACCGCAGCCGACGGCGGTCACCAGCCAGCGGCCGCCCTCGACCGGCAGCGCGATACCGCCGACCAACGTTGCCGGCGTCTGCTGGATGACGACACCCGCCGCATCGAACTGCGGCGGGGCAGCGGCGTACATCCGGGTGGCGTAACCCACCCCAGAATCGACCTGAGAAACCGGAGCCGCTGCCACGCCCGCCTCCGCCAACCAGACCGGTAGCCGCGAGCTGCGCCCGGATGCGTCGACCACGAGGTCGGCCGCCACGGTGGAGCCGTCCGCCAAACCCACCTTCCACTGCCGGTCACCGCGCCGCAGGCTGATCACCTTCGCACCGGTACGCAACTGCACCCCGGGCAACTCCTGCACCCTGCGCCGGATCACGTGCTCGAACAATGGGCGAGTCACCGACAACACCTCGAATGCGCGTTGACCGACGGGCAGCCAGCCCTGCTCGGCAAGCCACGACAGCTCACCGGTGTCGAAGGGCACCGCGCCCGCACTCAGCAGCTCCTGCCGCGAACCGGGCAGCAGCTCCTCCAGGGCGAGAAGGCCACGAAAGAGGAACACATGTGGCTGCTCCCCCTGCGGCACCCCAGCGCGGGGCTCCGGGTCGCCAGGCAGGACGTCACGCTCAAGCACCGTTACCGAGTTGTCCCTGCCTGCTGCGGCAGCGGCGGCGAACAGCCCCGCCACGCTCGCCCCCACCACAACGACCCGCCACGGCCCCTGCCTCGGCATCTCAGTTACCACCACGCCCCCAAACCTATCGGCGAGACTCCGCCGGCTCACGGCCCCTTCGGGTGCAGTGCGGATGACCTGAATCTTTCGGGATGGCGCTAGCGGCCGGGGCTCGCAGTTGTGCCCACAGCCATCCAGCAGGTCAAACGGTGTAGCCCCGACGGGATTTGAACCCGCGCTACCGCCTTGAGAGGGCGGCGTCCTAGGCCGCTAGACGACGGGGCCGCGAGAACGCGATAATGGCATTCGCTGGGGTACCAGGACTCGAACCTAGACTAACTGAACCAGAATCAGTCGTGCTGCCGATTACACCATACCCCACCAAGGGTTCGGGTCCGGCCCCCACGGACCCGAACCAGCACCGGCCATGGATGTTAGTCGACCACGAGAGCCGGGCTCCACTGGGCCGTCGTTTGGGCTCCCAGTTGACCGCCCGCATGCCGGGTGAGCAGCGCGGGGAGCTCGGCTAACCGCCCGATCACCGATATTCCGTCCGCTCGGGGAAGCGCGCCGCAGCCCGAGCGGTCCAGCCACACTCCGTGCAGCCCAGCGTCCCGCGCGCCCTCGGCGTCGACATCGAGTCGATCTCCGACGTGCACGGTCTGGGAAGGATGCACTCCGAGGGCACAGCACGCCCTCCGGAAGATCGCTCGGTGCGGCTTGGCCACCCCGAGCTCACCGGAGATCAGCACCGCATCGAAGGTGGACTCCAGCCCCAGCGCACCGAGCTTCGCCCGCTGGTGGGCGCCCGCTGCGTTGGTGATCGCGGCCAACCGCAGACCGAGCGCCCGCAGCGCCCGAAGGCACGGCAGGGCGTCGTCGAAAAGCTGCCAGGCCCGCCGCACCGCCGCAGCCCGGCGCTCCTCGCGCCGGACTACCTCGCCGTCGCAGAGAAACTCGCCGCGGCAGGCGAAGAAGTCCTTGGTGCGATGTCGGCGCATCATGTCAAAATCGACCTGCCCGGCCAGGTAACGGGCGTAGTGCTCCTCCGTGAGCACGCACCATTGCGCCCAGGCGTCGTCATTCCCGAGCAGCTCACGCAGCCCGGCGCGGGTCGATGCCTCGTAGTCGACCAGGGTCGCGTCCACGTCAAAGCAGACTGCCGCGACCTCGCGCGGATCCGAAGCGACAGGGCTCAACTCGGGCGCGAGAGTCACTCGGTGCACGTTAGGTCCTCACGAGGCTATGCCGACTCTGCTGACCTGGTGAAAACAAATAACGATTCGTGTGGTCACGGCGGTCACTCTCAGCGACCCCCCACAAGCACCGGGTAACCGACCCTGCGAGCGGCAGACTGCCGGCTTGACGTACCGGGCCCATCAGGTGCACCATGACAGTTATTCAACGGTCGTTGAAAGAGGTGGCCGATGGAACGCACGACATGTTGCGTCGTTGGCGGGGGTCCGGCCGGCATGATGCTCGCCCTGCTGTTGGCCAGGGCGGGTGTGGCGGTCACCGTGCTGGAAAAACACGGCGACTTCCTGCGCGATTTCCGGGGTGACACCGTCCATCCCTCCACGCTGACCCTGCTCGACGAGCTCAATCTCGGGGCGGAGTTCGCGAAGATCCCGCACCGGCTGGTGGAGCAACTCCAGGTTCAACTCGACAGTGGCGTGCTCCCGGTCGCCGACTTCCGCCGGATCCCGGGTCCGCACAAACACCTGGCGCTGGTCCCCCAGTGGGACTTCCTCGACCTGCTCGCCGACGCCGGGCGCGCCGAGCCGACGTTCACACTGCGACTGAACACGATGGCGACCGGGCTGCTCATCGAGGGCGGCGCGGTAACCGGGGTGCGCTATCGATCCCCCGACGGCGCCAGCAGTGAACTGCGCGCCGACCTGACGGTGGCCTGTGACGGGCGGCGCTCGGTGCTCCGCGACGCCGCCGGACTGCGGGCCCGATCCTTCGGGGTACCTCTCGATGTGTGGTGGTTCCGGCTCCCCCGTTATGACGGAGATCCGGCCGGTGGTGTCGCGCGGTTCGGATCCGGCCAGGGCATGGTCCTCATCGACCGCGGCGACTACTTCCAGTGTGCTTACCTGATCCGCAAGGGCACGGACGCCACGCTTCGTGCAGAGGGGATCGAGACGTTCCGACGTCGGGTGGCCGCGATGATCCCGTGGCTGGGTGACCGGGTGGGTGCTGTCGGCGACTGGGGTGACGTTTCGCTGCTCGACGTCCGGCTGGACCGACTGTGCCGGTGGTCGACCGAGGGGCTGCTCTGCCTGGGCGACGCAGCGCATGCGATGTCGCCGGTCGGCGGAGTCGGCATCAACCTCGCCATCCAGGACGCCGTGGCGGCGGCTCGCCTGCTGGCCGGGCCACTGCGCCATGGCACGCTCACTCGCCGCGACCTCGACCGGGTGCAGTTGCGGCGGTGGGCGCCCACAGCCTTGACTCAGGCGGTGCAGCGTGTGGTCCACGCGCGGCTGCTGGACCCGGCGCTGACCGGCGCCATTCCGCTGGTCGGTGCCGGGTCGGCCCAATCCCCCCTACCGATCCGCCTACTGCAGCGGTTCCCCCTGCTACAGGCCATACCAGCAACAGCAGTGGGCATCGGCCTGATCCCTGAGCACGCCCCCGCCTTCGCCCGTGGTGGCTCTTCAAGGACTACCAACTCCCCCTCCGGGCGGCGCTAACTGCCACCAACCAACCCTGCGGCAAGCGCGGGTTGGCAGTCGTAAATAGCCGCTAGGAGCAGAGTTGGCGGTACTTGAAGGGCGGCAAACTCAGGCGGTGCTGGCGACTCCGTGGTGGCGTAGCGCCGCGTAGATCATCGCGTCGAGCAGCGCCAGCCAGGAGGCCTCCACCACGTTGCCGTGCACGCCCACCGTGGTCCAGGATCCTGTTCCGTCGCTGGTGTCCACCAGCACCCGGGTCACCGCGTCGGTGCCGTGCATGCCGGGCAGGATGCGGACCTTGTAGTCGGACAGCTCCACATTCTCCAGCCAGGGCAGATGACCACCCAAGGCCTGCCGCAGTGCGCCATCCAGCGCGTTGACCGGCCCGTTGCCCTCCGCCGTGGCGATCACCCGCTTCCCCGCCACGTGCACCTTCACCGTCGCCTGCGCGACCACCTCCCCGCCCGCGGCGTGATCCACTACCACCCGGTAGGACTCCAGCTGGCACGGCGGTGTGGGCGGCACCTCGTCGACCTCGTGGCGCAGCAGAAGTTCGAACGACGCGTCGGCAGCCTCGAACGACCAGCCTTGCGACTCGAGCTCCTTGACCCGGGCGGTGACCGCGCCGACCTCCGCCGAGCGGCCGGCCAGGTCCAGCCCGAGCTCGGCTGCTTTGAGCTCGATACTGGCCCGACCGGCCATCTCGGTCACCAGCACGCGCTGCGAGTTGCCGACCACCGTGGGGTCCAGGTGGTTGTACAACTCCGGATCCACCTTGATCGCACTCGCGTGCAGCCCCGCCTTGTGAGCGAAGGCCGACCTCCCGACGTAGGCCTGGTGGGTGTCGGGAGCGAGGTTGGCGATCTCAGCCAGCGCATGCGCGGTGCGGGTCAGCTCGGCCATCCCGTGCTCCGGGAGGACTGCCATCCCCAGTTTGGTGACAAGATTGGCGGTTACGGCGAACAGGTCGGCGTTGCCGGTCCGCTCGCCGTAGCCATTGGCGGTGCACTGCACATGGCTAGCCCCGGCCTGCACCGCCGCGACCGAGTTGGCCACCGCGCAGGCGGTGTCGTCCTGGCAGTGGATCCCCACCCGGAAACCCGTGCGGGCCACCACCTCGGCGACGGTCTCCGCGAGCTGCAGCGGCAACTGGCCCCCATTGGTGTCGCAGAGCACCGCGACGTCGGCGCCCGCGGTGACGCCGGCCTCGAGCACCCGCAGCGCGCAGTCCGCGTCGAAGGCGTAGCCGTCGAAGAAGTGCTCCGCATCGAGGAACACCCGACGGCCCTCACCGACCAGCAGTGCGACGGTGTCCGCGACCATCGCGCAGGCCTGCGCCACGTCCACCCGCAGCGCCCGCTCCACGTGCCGCCGGTCTGACTTGGCGACCACCGTCACCACCGGAGCCCCCGACGCCAGCAGCGCCTGCACCTGTGGGTCCTGCGCGGCGCGCAGCCCCGCGCGGCGGGTCGAGCCGAAGGCCACCAGCGCCGCGTGCTCCAGCTCCAACTCGCCGGCCGTGGCCCGGTCGAAGAATTCGGTGTCCTTGGGCATCGCCCCGGGCCAGCCACCCTCGATGAACCCGACACCCAGCGCATCCAGCAGCCGCGCGACGGCAAGCTTGTCGGCCACTGAATAGGAGATCCCCTCTCGTTGGGCACCGTCACGCAACGTGGTGTCGTAGAGGTGGAAGTCGTCGCCGAGCGGGGTGCCGGCTGGGCTGGTGCGGGACATCGTCGAAGCTCCAAGAGGTGTGCTGGCAACAAAAAAGACCCCTCGCGGATGCGAGAGGTCTGCGCGTCGGGTGATGGTGCTTGGCTACCCGACGCGCTGCGCAATAATGACCACATTGTGGTGTGCCACGAGCGCAGTGTCGCACACCTGGGGGTAGAAGCGGAACCCGCGCCTAGGCACACGGGACCTCGGCACACTGGGCCTAGAGATACAGGGCAGACTCGTCACAAGCCCAGACCGGCTCGCTACCGTGAAGCATGGACGAGATCATTGATGACAAGAAACACATCCGCGGCACACTCGATCTGTCGAACGCGGTGTGGCAGCGCGCAGCAGGCTCAGCGGACCTGACCGGGCCACACCTGGAGATCGCATTCGTGCAGGACGGCTACGTGGCGATGCGCAGCTCCGAGCACCCCGTGGACGACCAGACGCTGATCTTCACGCCGGCAGAGTGGGAGGCGTTCGTGCTCGGCGCCAAGGACGGCGAGTTCGACGTGCTCTGACGCCGTCCCTGCGCCCGGACCGGACCTGGCGCGCTCAACCTCCCGAACTCCACAGGAGAGCTACTGGTGGCACCCCAGACAGCGCTGCTGTGGAGTTCGGGAGCTGGAGGGCTGTCGCGGCGCGGCGGGTTGGGAGCTCGCTAGAGGCCGGCGCGCTCGACGCGCTGGCTCGAGGAGACCAGGGCGGCCAGCCGATCACCGATGGCGTGAGTGCCGCCGGGGTGAGAGTGATCCCGAGTGGCCAGGTCGAAGGCCACTGCGGCCTCCACCCGGCGCGACGGCTCGTCTAGGCCCAGGTGGGCGAGCATCAGACCGATCGACAACACGGCAGCCGTCGGGTCAGCGATGCCCTGGCCGGCGATGTCCGGCGCGGACCCGTGCACCGGCTCGAACATGCTGGGGTTGCGGCGAGCCACGTCGAGGTTGCCGCTGGCAGCCAACCCGATCCCACCGGTGACCGCCGCCGCGAGATCGGTGAGGATGTCGCCGAACAGGTTGTCGGTGACGATGACGTCGAACCGGCCGGGGTCGGTGACCAGGTGGATGGTGGCAGCGTCGACGTGCTGGTAGGCCACCGTCACCTCGGGATGCTGCAGCGATACCTCTTCCACGATTCGAGACCACAGCGATCCGGCGTGGCAGAGCACATTCGTCTTGTGTACCAGCGTCAGATGTCTCCGCGGGCGCGCTGCGGCCCGAGCGAACGCATCGCGCACGACACGCTCCACACCGAAGGCGGTGTTCAAGCTGACCTCTGTGGCGATCTCGTGCGGGGTGTCCTTGCGCAGCAACCCACCGTTGCCCACGTAGGGGCCCTCGGTGCCCTCCCGGACCACGATCATGTCGATGCTGCCAGGGTCGGCGAGGGGACTGCGCACCCCCGGATACAGCCGCGCCGGCCGCAGGTTCACGTGGTGATCCAGCTCGAATCGCAGCCGCAGCAGCAACCCGCGCTCGAGGATTCCGCTGGGCACGGAGGGGTCCCCCACCGCGCCGAGCAGGATGGCGTCGTGCTGGCGTAGCTCGTTGAGCACCGACTCGGGGAGCAGCTCCCCACTGGAATGCCAGCGCGCCGCGCCGAGATCGTAAGGCGTGGTCTCGGCATCGGGGGCGACCTCGTCGAGCACCTTGAGCGCCTCACCGATCACCTCCGGACCAATCCCGTCACCGGGGATCACCGCAAGCTGCATGAGCCACCTCCCGTGCCAGGGCCCCCGCCATGGGACCCTCCGCAGCGGGCAGATTACCCGCAGCTACCTACTGCGCCGCACCACGGGTAACCCGGATGGGGGACCCCGGATGGGTAGTCCTGTTCAGCTGTCAGCCGAAGGTGACTGAACGGACGGTACGGGCGCCCACCGATGATCCGATCGCGGCCAGCACTTGGCCGGAAACCGGCTGATCCACCCGGAGCACCATGATCGCATCAGTGCCCGCGGTCGTCTGGCTGATCTGGGCTGCCTCGATGTTGATACCCACCTCGCCCAGCAGATTGCCGACGGTGCCCATCACCCCGGGGCGGTCCGGGTACTCCATGAAGATGGCCTGACCCTCGGCTCGCAAGTCGAAGTGCCGGCCGTCGATCTCGACCAGCTTCTGCACCTGCACCGGCCCGGATAGCGTTCCCGAGACCGAGTGCAGCGTGCCATCGGCGAAGACTCCCCGCACACTGACCACGCTACGATGGCTCGGACTCTCCGGTGCGGTGACTACAGCGATGGTCACCCCGCGCTCCTCCGCAAGCCGCGGCGCATTGACGAAGGTGACCTGCTCGTCCACCACCTCGGAGAAAACTCCGCGCAGGGCCGCGAGCCGCAGCACGGAGACCTCCTCGGCCGCCAGCTCACCGCGTACATCGACGGTCACCGAGCTAGGCGAGCCGCCGGCCAGCGCGGCCAGCACGGTGCCCAGTTTCTGGGTCAGCGGCAGCCAGGGCCGTACCTCTTCGCCCACCACCCCGCCACTGATCACGTTCACCGCATTGGCAACGAACTCGCCGCGCAGCGCTCGCAGCACGCTGCGAGCGACGTCGGTACCAGCCCGGTCCTGTGCCTCGGTGGTGGAGGCGCCCAGGTGTGGGGTGACGACCACCTGCGGCAGCTCGAACAACGGGCTCGCCGTGCACGGCTCGGTGGCGAAAACATCGATTCCCGCGCCGCCGACCTGGCCGGTGCGCACCGCGTCGGCCAGCGCCTGCTCGTCGATCAGCCCACCACGCGCGGCGTTGATGATCAGCACACCGGGTTTTGCCTTGGCGAGCTGATCGGCGCCGATCAGGCCGAGCGTCTCGGCGGTTTTCGGCAGGTGGATCGAGATCGCGTCGGCACGCGACAGTAGCTCGTCCAGATCGACCAGCCCGATGCCCAGTTGGGCGGCCAGCGCCGGGGACACGTAAGGGTCGTAGGCGATCAGCTCGGTACCGAAGGCGGCCAGCCGCTGCGCGACGAGCTGGCCGATCTTGCCCAGGCCAATCACCCCGACGGTCTTGCCGGACAGCTCCACGCCACCGAACGAACTGCGCTTCCATTGCCCATCGCGCAGGCTGGCGTCGGCCGCCGGGATCCGCCGAGCCACCGCCAGCAGCAGTGCGATGGCATGCTCGGCGGCCGAGACGATGTTCGACGTCGGTGCGTTGACCACCATCACCCCGCGCTCGGTGGCCGCCGGTACGTCGACGTTGTCCAGGCCAACACCAGCCCTGGCGACGACTTTGAGCCGGGAGGCGTGGCCGAGCGCCTCGGCATCGACTCGGGTGGCCGAGCGCACCAGTAGCGCCTCGGCGCCGGCTAACGCCTCGAACAGGGCCTCGCGGTCGGTGCCGTCGACGTGGCGGACGTCGAACTCGTCGCCGAAGACCTCCAACACTGACGGTGCGAGCTTTTCCGCGATCAACACGATAGGTCGGGTCACGACCATCGAGTCTAAACCGTGTCGGTGAGCGGGCGGTCGATCCAGGACATCAGCCCGCGCAGCCGGGAACCAACCTGCTCGATAGGGTGGCGCTCGCCCTCAGCGCGCAGCTTGGTGAAGTTCGGCCGCCCGTTGTCGTCCTCGGTCACCCACTCCTGGGCGAAACTGCCATCCTGGATCTCGGTGAGGATCCGGCGCATCTCGTCCTTGACCTCCGGTGTGATGATCCGCGGTCCACGGGTGAGGTCTCCGTACTCAGCGGTGTCGGAGATCGAGTAGCGCATCCGGGAGATCCCGCCCTCGTACATCAGATCGACGATGAGCTTGACCTCGTGCAGGCACTCGAAATAGGCCACCTCGGGGGCATATCCGGCCTCGGTGAGCACCTCGAACCCGGCCTGAACCAGCGCGGTGATCCCGCCGCAGAGCACTGCCTGCTCACCGAACAGATCGGTCTCGGTCTCCTCGGTGAAGGTGGTCTTGATCACTCCCGCGCGGGTGCCGCCGATCGCCTTGGCATACGACAGCGCCAGCGCCTGGGCGCCACCGGTGGGGTCCTGTTCGATCGCGATCAGGCAGGGCACCCCCTTGCCGTCGACGAACTGCCGGCGCACCAGGTGCCCGGGGCCCTTGGGGGCCACCATCGCAACGTCGACATCGGATGGCGGGCGGATCAGCTCGTAACGGATATTGAAACCGTGGCCGAACAGCAGCGCGTCACCCGATTTCAGGTTCGGCGCGATGTCGGCGGCGTAGATGGCGCGCTGTTTGGTGTCCGGCGCGAGGATCATGATGACGTCGGCCTCGGCCGACGCCTGCGTCGGCGTCATCACCGGCAAGCCCTCATCGGCCGCCTTCGGGCGCGACTTCGACTCCTCGGGCAGGCCGACCCGGACGTCGACCCCGGAATCGCGCAAGCTCAGCGCGTGCGCGTGCCCCTGGCTGCCGTACCCGATCACCGCGACCTTGCGCCCAGCAATGATTCCCAGGTCCGCATCCCCGTCGTAAAAAACCTCGACACCCATCTTTCCTCCTGAGCTCCTGTCGCGTTCTGGATGCAGAACG
>DATAWX010000070.1:0-6135 GCA_036266995.1 Pseudonocardiaceae bacterium
GCTGGATTTATCCGCTGTCGACCGTATCGTCAGACACGAGCCCGCTTCTGCGCCTTGGGCTGGCCGCACGATCAATCGCCTCTAGAGCCGGAGGTGATGATGCGTCACCGGGTGTTGCGGATCGGTTTGGGGCTGGTGTTGCTGCTGGTGGTAGTTACGGTTGTGGTACTCCCGCGGTACCTCGCGGGTTGCCGTTCGGTACCGGGTGTGCCGTCTTTTGCTGGGCCTCCTCCGATCCGGCAGGAGCTGATGGGATCGGGGACGTGTATTTTCCGCGCTCAGGTAACGGCGGTTACACCAGACCCGCCCGCTCTACGCCTCGGAACAGTTCACCAGTGGTGAGCGCGTCACATCAGTGGTGCATGAGCTGGCGAACCAGTGGTTCGGAGACAGTGTCTCGGTGCAGCACTGGAGTGACATCTGGCTCAACGAGGGCTTCGCCACCTACGCCCAATGGCTCTACAACGAGCACACCGGGGGCTACAGCGCACAGCAAACTGCCGCACGATCCTACCCCGCCACCCCGCAGACGACGATTTTTGGACGATCCCACCGGGCGAGCCGGGCATCGACCAAATGTTCAAGCCAGCAGTTTATGACCGCGGCGCGATGGCGCTCCACGCACTCCGAGTAGCGGTCGGAGACAAGGACTTCTTCACCGCGCTGCGCACCTGGACCACCCAGCGACGTGGCGGCAACGGTTCAGTGGCCGACTTCCTCGCTCTCCTCCAGCGAGTCTCCGGCAAAAACGTCGACAGCATCGCCCAAACCTGGCTATTCACCCCCACCCGCCCACCCTCACCACCAGCCTGAATACCAGCAAATTAGCCGGGACTCACAGCAGGTGTGGCGGCTGGGCGACGCCGAGCCGGTGCTTGGCATACCGAATCGCGACGTTGGCGCTGAGGAACGCGTGCGTATCCAGCGCATGCAGGTCTCGGAAGCAACGCTGAATTGGTTGGTCGGCGTATACCGCGCTCGACCCGGCTAAGCGGAACACCCCGTCCACCGCCGCGATCGCCGCCCGCGCGGCCTGATGGGCGGCCAATTGCAGCCGAGCGCGCTGGTCAAGGCTGAGCGGGTCACCGGCGCACGCGGTGTCCCACGCCTCGCCGATGACGTCGAATGCGAACGCTCGCGCGGACTGCAAACCGCCCTCAGCGGCCGCAAACTGCACCTGCGCATACCGATCGTCAGCGATCCGCAGCCGCTCCGGCCCGCGGGTCTTGGTGCGGGCCAGCTCGGTGAACTCGTCAAGTGCCCGGCGGGCGACCGCGAGCGGGAAGCCGACCAGGGTCACACTGATATTGGCGTGCATGGGGAACCGCCACAGTGGGCCGTCGTGGCGTGGTTGGCTCTCGAACGGGTTGACGAACAGCTCAGCCGGCACCTGCACCCCGTCGAGGACCAGGTCATGGCTACCACTGCCGCGCAGGCCAGCGCTGTCCCAGGTGTCGAGGATCCAGTCCCGGTCGGTCGGCAGGTATGCCATCCGCCACTCAGGGCTACCACCCTCATTCCTCCGCGTTGCCCCGTGTGCGTCGAGTACTACCGCGGCGAGCTGGGAAAACCGGGCGTGGCACACACCGGTGTTGAACGCCCACCGCCCGCTAACGGTGTACCCGCTCTTATCGTCCGGCATCGCCGAACCAGCGGGGGCGATCATGTTCGTCGATGCGCCGTAGGGTCGACCCGCGATCAGTTCTCGAGCGACGTCAGGTTCCAGCCAGGCGAAAAATGCGGTGCTCGCGCCGATCAGGGTGGTCCAGCCGGCAGAGCCGTCCGCGTAACTGATCTCTTCGATGATCCGGACGATGGTCCCCGGGTCCAGCTCAAGCCCACCCAAGGAACGGGGCAGCCACAACGCGAACAGTCCGGCTGCCTCGATCCGATCGGCGAGGTCGGGTGGCATGGTGCGCAGCTGCTCTCCTTCGCGGGCGCGCTCACGGATCTCCGGAGCCAGCGCACGCGCAGCTTCCAGCGCGGCAGCGGCCGGATCGGCGGTGAACTCTGCCGCGGCAGTAGCGTCGGTCCGGTTAACAATCATCCCGAGCTCCCAACCTCATCGCCTTGAACGGCCCATCATGCCGCAGCGGGCAGGGCTGACGATGCCGATCAATTCCACATCTGCGCCCACTCTCACGAGCCGCCCTGGGTGACATATCCGGGCCGGAGTCGAGAAGGCTTGCCAGGCTGGTGTCCGTCGCACTTGATCTGTGATCTCCGGCGGTAAGTGGGCCGGGATCTAACACCGCTATCTGGCGCAACTCGGGACCTCTATGGACAACGTCACCGAGTGCCGGCTGGCTTGTGGTGGGAGGTGGTGGTCAGCGAGGTCTTTTCCGATGTTTACCGGCCGAGGTGATTTCACGTCTCCGGTCGGTGGGAGCCCCCTATTCTAGATGGGTTCGTTCAGGGAAGCCGAAAATCGTGATGGTGCCGTTCCTCGCACACGAAGATCGAGTAATCGGAGTAGAAGTCCTGGGGCCCACGCCGCTGGGCAGCGCGGTGCTCTGGATCGTCACGCCACGCACGATGATGGTCCCACGTGTCGAAGGTGATGATCGACACCCGCTCTCCGTCGGTGGCGGTGAAGGTCTTGAAGTCGATGAACCCGGCCATGGCCCGGGCGCGAGACTCCATGCGGGCGGCGAGTTCGGCATAGCCGTTGGCCGCAGCGTCGGCCCGGAGCCGGGAGCGGAAGACGGTAATCACCGACGGAGAAGCCGCATCATCCATGGCATCAGCGTGCACGAGGAGGCGAGCCCCCGTGACCATCGACGAGACCCGGGAGCCACAAAGCGTCGGCGTCGTCCTTTTCGATCGCTTCGAGTTGCTCGACGTCTTCGGCCCGTTGGAACTGTTCGGTGCGCTGCCCGACCGCTTCGAGATCCTTCTCCTCGGCGAGAAAGCGGGGCCCGTGCGCAGTGCTCAGGGGCCGATCGTCGTCGCCGATCACTCCTACGGGGACGCTGGCCGCACGGACGTCGTGCTCGTGCCCGGCGGGATCGGGACCCGCACGCTGATCCAGGACCGCGCCTTTGGTACGTGGCTCGCCGCCTGGGCCCTACAGGCCGAGCTGGTCACCTCGATCTGTACGGGGTCTGGGGTCCTCGCCGACGCCGGTCTGTTGGATGGTTACCGCGCCACGTCTTAACAAACGGGCATTGCACTGGGCGCGGGCCCAGGGGCCGCGGGTGGACTGGATCGCCCGAGCCCGCTGGGTGGAAGTCCACGACCGGTGGACCTCGGCAGGCGTGGCGGCCGGCATGGACATGACCCTGGCGCTCATCGCCCGGTTGCACTGCGACGAGCTCGCCACCGCCGTCGCCGATCGGGTGGAGTACGACTGGCACTGCGATGCGGCGTGGGATCCCTTCGCCGCCAAGAACGGCTTGGTGGTGGACTGACCGATCGGCGTGGGCCTACGGTGCAGCCCAGATGGCGTCGAGGGCCTCGGCGTCGAGGGGCAATAACCAAGAGGCGGCGATTCCCTCCTGGCGAATCCGGTAGAGACCGACCGTCGACCAGCGGCGCTCGACGCCTCCGGTGACGGCGGTGCCGTCGGTCACCACGGCGACCTCACCTCCATCGCCGACCAGCAGGTCTCGCAGGTGCATCCGAAACGTCCGCTTAACAGGCTCTCGTCGACGCGTGAAGTAAGCGAGGACGGCGTCGGTGTGCCGGTAGTCGCCGGCAATGGCATTGCGCCCCGGCACGTACCACGCGACGTCCTCGGTCAACAGGACTCGGACGGCGACCACGGCCCGATGGGAGCTCCTTATCGTCAGCGCCGTCGTTGACTCTCCGCAGCCGAACTGGCCCTGTTCCTCCGTGCCGCGAGAACACCCGGGCATGCCGACGATGCCCCATCTCGCGTGGGAAGTGATGGGCAGGGCGTAATTGTGCGGATTGGAGGAAAACCTACTAAAACGTTCAATCGCGACACCTTCCCTTGGCTCGGCTCGATCATCGGGTGTGGTGCGCAGGTACTGGTACACGGTCTCGCGGCTGATTCTGAGTTCGGGGGCCAGCGTCGTCTTCGCGACACCCTGGCCTGCTCGTTGGCGGTAGCTGCGCTACCTGTTCCTCGCTAAGAGACCGTCTGCGCCCGCGGTAGGCGCCACGCTTTTTTGCTAGGGCGATACCTTCGCGTTGTCTTTCTTTGATGAGGGCGCGTTCGAATTCGGCGAACGCGCCCATGACCGACAGTAGCAGGTTCGCCATCGCGGTGTCCTCGCCCGTGAAGGTGAGCTGTTCTGAGGAACTGAACGCGCACACCTTTGGTGGTCAGCTCGCGCACGACGGGGCGGACAGCGACAACGGCCTGGAACGCTTCATCACCGCCACCCGACGCCAAAACTTCTTCATCCCTCCACGACGCCACCGAACCTTTCCCTCCTCGAACTGACCTAGCAGCCCCACGCAACCAAACCCCTGGGGACTCCTCCACACTCCTGGCCAGGCCAAGCCACCGATATCAAGTGATCCACACGCCCATCCAGCAGCGGCTCTCGCACTATCCACACGCCAACGCTGCCGGGACTAGTTCTCATCAATGCCAGACGAAACGACCGCTACCCCTCACGCGAGTAGAAGCACGAGAAACGGCGATGGGGCCGACCAGCCCGGATCGACATCACGTGATGTGAGCGTTGGCAACTCGCTGTCATGGCCTCACGTCGGCCCCACACAAGATCACCCGGGCTTGGTCAAGATTCACTGCGATCGTCGAAGGAGCAGGTCAACGCTTATATTGATCTTGTGGGCCGCCTGGGGATCGAACCCAGAACCCAAGGATTAAAAGGGGTCGTTAAATGCACGTCAGCGGCCATCCTGGCCGGTTCCGAGTGTCGGGTAGTGCCGGGTTCGCACGAAACTGCGGAGCCCGATATGAGCCCGCTGTTGGTCGTTGGTCACCGGCTTACACCAAATAGACTCCACCGTAGGCCTTTGGCGGCGAGGCTGCCAGTCATCGTGCTCTGTTTGCCGCACATTCGAGTCTCCGAGAGAAGCGAGTCTACGATACTGACGTTATCTTTCGGTGGTTGCGCTGCCGGAACTTATCAGCACCAAGCGGCTCAGAGCGGTCCTTCCGTTGGATGCCCCAACTTGGGGCTGGGATCGGTTGGAGTCGAGATGGCGTCCGCTCATGGCTCCCCTCTGTGTCAAGAGGTGGAGGAAGTGGGTGTTCTAGGGTGGTGGTTGGCGGGTCTGGGAACTGACTGATCCGAAGTGCTGGCTGTGGGGATTAGGTCGGCCGTGTTGGAGTTGGTAGCCGCCCCCGTGTGTCCTTCCGGGCCCGTCGCCAGGCGCTGGGCGTCACGAGCTATCTGCCGGTAGACGATGTCTGACAGTCGTTGTTTGAGGCAGCGCATGGCCGCCATCGTTGTCTTACCGGCAGCCAGCTTGCGGCGGTAGTAGCCGCGGCCTTCGGTGTCGTGGTGTAACTGAACGACGGCCATGATGTGCAGGACGCGGTTGATCCCGCGGTTGCCGGCCCGGCCCGATCGTTCCGCGGATAGGAGATGCCCGGTGACCCTGCGCCCCCTCACCCGCGTCAGCACCCTGGCCGCCCTCACTGCCGCCGCGCTGGTCACCGCGGCTGCGGGGTCGGCTTCCGCGCACGTCACGGTCCACAGCGACCAGGCGGTAGCCGGCGCGACCGACGCGGCGATCACTTTCCGGGTGCCCAACGAGGAGGCGAACGCGCAGACCACCAAAATTCAGGTGGTCTTCCCGACCGACCATCCGCTGATCGGTGTAGACCCTGGTGGTCAAACTTCGCGACACGCCGCGTAGGTCGGTGACCTGCGGCTTTCCGGGTTGGATCATGTGGTGTGCGGTCGCGTTCCTCCTTGTCGGGCCGCGGACTGGGGTGTGTGGTGTCGGTGCAGCCTCGACCGTGGCCCGAGCCCGCGCCAGAGATCGTGTCCGCGGTACGGGCGAAGTATGCCCGGCGACGCGCTCCGCTGGCGGTGCAGATCCGTGACCAGTGTTAGCCGCCGCTGAGCGTGCAGATGGCTGCGCCGTTGACGGTGCCGATGGTCGGGGTGTGAGTAGGCCCCGTCGGTGGGGTGCCGGACGGGGCCTGGTCGTTGGGGTGGCGGGGTGGTCGTCAGGGTGGCGGTGGGG
>DATAWX010000071.1:0-14565 GCA_036266995.1 Pseudonocardiaceae bacterium
TGAGGGTGTGGCAGGTCGCACCGGTGGCCGGGTCCCAGACCCGCACCGCTCCATCCTCACCGGCGGAGGCTAGCCAGGACCCATCCGGGGCTACCGCTAACGCGCCGACCCCGTGGGTGTGGCCGGTGAGGATATGACGCAGGCTCCCGGTGGCCGGGTCCCAGATCCACACTTCCCCGCCGCTGGCAGAAGCCAGCCAGGACCCATCCGGAGCGGCCACCAACTCCCGGACTCTGCGAGTGTGACCAGTGAGGGTATGACGCAGGTCGCCCATGGCCGGGTCCCAGATCCGCATCTCCCTGTCGTGGCCGGCCGAGGCCAGCCAGGACCCATCCGGGGCTATCGCCAGCGCGCAGACCCCGTGGGTGTGGCCGGTGAGAGTGCGCTGGGTGGTGCCGGTGGCGGGGTCCCAGATCCGCAGTTCTCCGCTGGTATCGGCGGAGGCTAGCCAGGACCCATCGGGGGCAGCCGCCAGCACTTCCACCACATGGACATGGCCGGTGAGAGTGTGCCGGGCAGCGCCGGTGGCGGGGTCCCAGATCTGTAGCTCTCCGCCGGCATGGGCGGAGGCCAGCCACGATCCGTCATCGGGCACGGCCAGGGCCCACACCCCGCCGCTGGGGCGGGTGAGGAGGTGACGCGTCGTGCCGGTGGTCATCTCCCAGATCCGCATCTCCCCACCGTCGGCGGAGGCTAGCCAGGATCCGTTACTGGCCACTGCCAATGCCCACACCCAGTGGGCGTGACCGGTCAGGATTTGGCCGGCGCCGCCGGTAACCGGATCCCAGATCCGTATCTCCCCGCCGTGGCCAGTCGAGGCCAACCACGATCCGTCCTGGGCCGTCACCAACTCGGAGATGCCACCGCTGTGACCGGAGAGGGTGTGGCGCACCGCGCCGGTGGTCGGGTCCCAGACCCGTACCACGCCGTCCTCACCGGCCGAAGCCAGCCAGGACCCATCCGGGGCCACCGTGAACGCCCACACAGCCCCGTTGTGACCAGCAAGGACATGACGCACCACACCGGTAACCGGGTCCCAGATCCGTGCCTCACCATCTTCACCGGCCGAGGCCAGCCAGGACCCATCCGGGGCCACCGTGAACGCCCACACACCCCCGTTGTGACCAGCAAGCACATGACGCACCTCACCGGTAACTGGATCCCAGACTCGCACCTCACCTGCGAAGTCGGCGGAAGCCAGCCAGGACCCATCCGGAGCGACCACTAGCCTGGCTACCTGGCATGTATGGCCGGTGAGGGTATGGCGTGGGCGGCCGGTAGTAAGGTCCCAGATCCGTACCTGCCCGTCGTGACCGGCCGAGGCCAGCCACGACCCGTCCGGGGTGACCACCAAGCTCTGAACCCCCTGGGTATGACCGGTGAGGGTATAGCGTGAGATCCCGGTGACGAGGTCCCAGACCTGCACGCGACCGCCGCTGTCGGCGGAGGCCAGCCAGGATCCATCCGGGGCAACCTCCAGCGTCCACAACTCTTGGGCGGAACCGGTGAAGCTATGGCAGATGGCGCCGGTGGTCGGGTCCCAAACCCGCACGTCCCCAGCAGTGTCCGCCGAGGCCAGCCACGAGTTGTCGGGAGCCACCACCAACGCCGTCACGCTACGAGTGTCATCGCTCGGGACCCGAGACAGCGCGGAGTGGGACAGATCGGGCAACGTGGTGATGGTCCGCAGGTACGGCGTGGTTAGTCCGGCAACCAACTGGTCAGCAAGAGCTTCGGTCGCCCGGTCGCTTTGCAGTCTGGTGGCCAGGGTCGCGGCTAGTGAGCCCGGCGGCTGCAACGGCGCCAAGAGATGGGCGCTGTGGCGCACCAGCGTCCCCAGTGTCTTGCATAACGGATCGTCGGATAACGCGAGATCGGCTTCCAGCCCGGCAGGTCCGACTTGCTCAAGTTTCCCGACCAGCCACTCGGGATGATGCAGGCACGCTCGCAACTCGTGATCTAGCCCGGCTCTGTGCAGGTGGGTGGGAAGCCACGCCCACATGTAGGTTTCCTCCCCGGGCAGCTGCCACCATGCGCTCACCCCGTCGGCCTGCTCGACCAGGCTGCGGTGGGCGTCGATCAGCGCTCGGTTCAGCTCGGCGCGCTGGTGGTGGGTTTGTTCGCGGAGGTAGGCGTGGATGACGTCATGTAGGCCCACCTCATCGTGGCGGTAGTCGCTGACGAGGCCCAGCTCGGTTAGGCGCTGGCAATAACGATGGGTCTGAAACGGGGACCACCCCGCGGTCGTGTGGAGGTATCGGGCCAACACCGGAATCGGGATCGCCACGTCCTGCGCGAATACCGCCAACTCCCCGTAACGGGCCCGCTGCTGGGCGGTCAAGCGGGACAGGCTGACCCCGATCGTCCGGGCTACCGCGGTGTGCCGCTCGGTAGCGTCGGTGACATCCAGCGCGGTGGGACCCGTTGTGTGGAGCTCATGCAGGATCTCGCGCATCGACTCCTCGGCGAGGCGGCCGCCGTCCAGATCGGCGCGGACGGCGGCATTAACCAACCCGAGCAGTACCGGCCACCGCCCGGTGGCCGCCAATAGCCCTTCCATCGCATCCGTAGCCGCCCCGGGTGTTCCGGCGGTTAGCAACTGCTGCGCCTCGCCGTGGTCCATCTCGTCGACCACCACCGGCGTCACCGAGCCCGGGAGGACGTCCCGGACGCGGGTGGTGAACAACCGCATTGCCTGCGGCCCGCCGATCATGAACGGCTCCACCTGAGCGGAGGTCCACACGTCATCGACGACCAGCAACACCCGCCGATCCCCCAACGCATGCCCCAACTGCGCACCTGCAGCCACCGGATCGGTCAACCCCGGTCGGTCGCCGGTCAGCAGGCACACCACGTTGGTGAGTTTGTCGGCCAGGTCCGGCCCGCTGATGTCTTCGCCGATGGTCACCCACACCACCCCATCGAGGAAGTGCTGTTTGACGTCTTCGCGGTGCACCAAGAGCCGCGCCATCGTTGTCTTGCCGAACCCCCCAGCACCCCAGAGCCCGGTCACCCCAGAGTCCACCCGAGTCACCGCTGACAACAGTTCCGCCATCAACTCAGGACGCTGGACCTGATCATCCCGCGACGGCGGCAGCGCAAACACCGGTCTGCGCGATCCCGCAGGCAGAACAGCGGGTGTGGCTGCGCCGCCCACCAGCACGGCGTCACGGTCGGCGCCGCCACGATCGAGAATGACCAGTGCCTGATACAGCGCTTCGCTCAGCCCCTCGGGTGTGGTGACCGTCGCTGTGGTCAGTCCGCTGTCGGTCAGCCGAGCCCGGAATGCCATCTGGCGTCGACCGTGGTCGAGATCAACGAACAGGTCCTTCGGACCCTCTGTGTCCTCGCCGAGCAGAAACACCAGCCGCGGCAAATCAGCCTCGCTGGCCACCTCGAACTCCAACTCCACATACGACAGCTCCGGACGATCCCGCACGGGCGAGCCGTACCGAAAGCCCACCTCCGCGACATACACGTCGGCAGCCACCACCGCGTCCCGGCACACCTGCGCCGACGGCGCATCCCGCGCGGTGAAATACGCCATGTCACAGACCGCATCCCCAGCCCTGGCTATGGCCCGCTCCGCCGCCACGAACGATCCCCCGACCGGATACCGGCGCAACTCCGACGTATGACTCAGAAACACCCGCCGCGGCCCTGCCACGACACACAGCATCTCACCGCCGTCGACCACAATCACCAGGATCCGTATGCGGATCCCGTTCTGTCGGCGGAACCCCCTCATGCCGCCGATCATGTGAGGTGCCAGCCGTGATCCAGGGACGCAGGTCTGCGGTTAGATGGCTGTCGTGGCCCTGGTCCGGGGAGTGCGCGCGGCTGGCGCTACTGTGCCTGGCGCTGCTTGAGCGAGTCTCTACCTGGAGCAGCCGCGAGAGCTTGTGGCTCTCGACGTCGCCCGATGACATCAGTTGCGACCTCGCCGGGCTCGGCGTAGTCGCCACGCTGCGCGGCGATGAGCTGGGTTGGACGCCCATAAGCTCGGGCAGTGCGCACGGGTGAGAAGCACGCGGCTGATCTCCAACCGCGCCGGACTCGACAGAGGGCCCTGCGCGGAGGCAGATCAGCGCCGCCGAGGGGGCGGACCATTGCCGGCTTCGCCGTGGCGGCGGGGCTGGGGATCGTCGCCGGGGTGGCCGCTCGCCGGGTGTTCGCACTCGCAGGTCCGCGGCGCGGGGATGCCCCGCCGGGGGATAACGGCGTGCCGCGCCGGGCAGTGCTGCTCACCAGCTCCAACGCGGGGTCCTCGCGCGGGCTGGATCGGGCCCGGGCCGCGATGCACGAGGCGGGCTTCGACATCCTGGCCGAGATCCCCATTGAGCAGCACCAGAGATTGGCCGAATGGCTCGGCCGCCCAGGCGAGCAGCGGCCACTGGTCGTCGCGGCCGGTGGGGACGGGACGGTGGGAACTGCCGCGGACTACCTGGCCGACACCGAGGCCGTGCTGGGTGTTCTGCCGCTGGGTACCTCCAACGACTTCGCCCGCTCTCTGCGGTTGCCCACCAACCCCGTCCGGGCCGCCCGGCTCCTGGTCACCGGCAAGATCTCCACGATCGACGCGGGGCGGATGGTCGTGCCCGGTCAACCGTCCCGCCACTTCGTGCACGCGGCGACAGTGGGTCTCAACGTCAGTTTCGCCAAGCTGGCCACCCAGGCATCGATGCGGCGCCGCTTCGGGCGGTTGACCTACGTAGTGGCCGCCGCCCAGGCGCTACGTGCGAACGAGTCATTCGACTGCGAACTGCGCTACGACGGTCACCACCAGCGCCTGCGGCTGGTGCATCTCGCGGTGATCAACGCTCCGGTGTTCGGGGGATTTCTGGGCATGCGGGTGCGCGGAGCCAACCTCGACGACCGCATCCTCGACGTCATTGCCGTCGAGAATCTGTCCCGGCGCCGCCTACTGCTGGCCGCCCTCCAACCCATCATGGGAATCCGCCGCTCGATCCGCGGGATACACCCGCTGCGCGTGCGCAGCCTCTGCGTTCATACCACCCAGGCACTCGACATCACCCTCGACGGGGAGGTCGACGGCACGCTGCCCGCCGAGTTCGACGTCGCCGGCAACGCCCTGCGCGTCGTCACACCGACCGACTTCGAAGACATCGACGACTGACCAACTCCGGGAACGACTGTCACGATGCCGCCCTGGAGTGTCCTCACGCGCCACAGCCGGCGGCCGATCAGGACGACCACGATCACGGCGACGCCGGGGAGGACATAGAGCGTGTAGCGGTGCAACTGCTCGTAGATCGCGGTGAGGTGGTTGCCGGCGAGGTAGCCCACGGCGCTCCAGGTCGTGACCCACAGCGCCGCGCCCAGCGCCTTGAACGCCACGAACCGCGACCAGCGCATGCCGGCCAAGCCGGCGACGAGACCGTTGGCCTGACGCAGCCTCTCAACGAACCTGGCGATCGCCACGATCTTCCCACCGTGGCGGGCGAAGAACCGCCCGGTTTCATCGAGGCGCTCCTCGGTAAGGAACACGTAGCGGCCGAACCGCAGCACCAAGGGCCGGCCACCGAAGTGGCCGATGGCGAAGCCGACGCTGTCCCCACCCACCGCCGCCGCGAACCCGATCACGACGACCAGGGCGATGTTGAGGTGGCCGGCGCCGGCGTAGACCGAGGCGGCGATCAGGATCGTCTCTCCTGGAGCGGGAATGCCGAAGTCCTCCACGAACAACAACCCGCCAGGCGCGAGATAGCCATAGGAGTTCAGCAGCGGGGCCAGCGCCCCGAAGGGGCCGGGCAGCGGGGGGGGGGTGGGGGTCACGACACGGTCAGAGGCCCGAGCCAGTGATTTCCGCACCGGCGGATGGATCCCGTACCGCATCGGTCCGCGGCACGACTGCCCCGGACTGCCCATT
Organism: Pseudonocardiaceae bacterium; assembly: GCA_036266995.1. GTDB lineage: Bacteria > Actinomycetota > Actinomycetes > Mycobacteriales > Pseudonocardiaceae. The sequence goes on from DATAWX010000071.1 coordinate 5,891, forward strand.
GGTCCGAACTGCTTGTCGGTTGTCGTTATGGGCGGGAATCCGGAGGGTGAAGGTGGAGCCGGTGCCGGCTTTGCTCCACATCCCGACGGCACCGCCGTGGTTGGCGGCGACGTCGTCCGTCGTTTGCCGTGGATTCGTCAGCGGTTCGCCGAGATCTTCCCCGTCCTCGACGATCAGCACCTTGGTCGCAGCGATCCTCCGGCTATCGATGGCGTGCACGGCGGATGTTGTGGACTGCCCAGATGCGCCGGGATCCGTAGGGTGAAGGTGGAGCCGGTGCCGGGTTTGCTCCAGAGCTGGACGTCCCCGCCGTGGTTGGCGGCGACGTGTTTGACGATCGCCAGTCCTAGCCCCGTGCCGCCGGTGGATCGGCTGCGCGCCTGATCGATCCGGAAGAACCGGTCGAAGACGCGTTCCTGGTGTTCGGGGGCTATGCCGAGGCCGTGGTCGGTGACCGCGATCTCCACCAAACCATTCGCCAGCCGCTTGCTCACCGACACCGGGCTGCCGGGCGGGGAGTAGGACACCGCATTGCCGAGCAGGTTGGCCAATGCCGTCACCAGCAGCGTCGCCTCACCATTGAGCAAGAGTCCGCTGGGCGGGTCGACGGTGATCCGGATATTGGCCGCTTCGGCCGACAACCGGCAACGATCCAGTGCCGCGCGAACCACCTTGTCGACTTCGACAGTAGCCATCTCGGGAAGCGGCTCCGCGCCCGGTAGCCGCGATGATGCGATCAGCTCGGTGACCAGCGTGCCCAGCCGGTTGGCCTCATTGAGGATCTTGGTGCCGAACCGGCGCACCTCGATCGGGTCATCCGCGGCATCCAGCACCGCTTCGGCCAACAGCGCCACCGCCCCGACAGGAGTCTTCAACTCGTGGCTGACGTTGGCCACGAAGTCCCGCCAGGTCCCTTCCATCCGGACCGCATCCACTTCGTCCGACGTGCGCTCATCCGGGTTTAACCCGCGGAACAACCCCAGCTCGACGGCAGGTTCGGCCGGCTCCGTGGCGCCCCTCCTGTTGGGTAGCGGCACGCTGTTGTGTTGGACCACGTCGGTGACCGCCGCATCATTCGTCGATTGCGGCGGCGCCACAGTCCCCGGACGGCGACCGATGAGGACTCCGATCATCAGCGCGCCAATCGCGGTGAACACGACTGCGAAGGTCACGGGCTAATCGTAACCACCCAACAGGGTGTAAAACCTAGCTAGAACGCACTGCGAGTCATCGAAACTGCCACCAATAGGGTGAATTTTCGTCCCTTGTTCACGCTGGGTTCATCCCTCGGCGCGAATCTAGCGTCTGATCATGCTACGGACGGTCCTTAGGGTTCTGCGCATCGATCAAGATCACCGTCTAGAGCGCCGCGCACGACAGAGAGTCTGGCTTCTGAGAGAGTCGCCGGTGGCGAGCGTGGCATGTCCATGATCGACGCAACTGAGTGATGGCGGTGCGATTGTGCACGGTTACCGCTCACTCTCTCGGCGATCTTGAGAGCCCGGCCGGGCAGGATCGGTCCGTAAATCCACTACGCGCTTCGTCTCGGACTCGATCGGCTAACCCAACGCTGTCACACTGATCGGCGTGATCGTGCAGGAGCAGCCAGTGGCCGAGTTGCTCCGTGCGGCCGGCGCACGGTTTGCGTTCATCCACGGCAGCCGGGTACGCGGCCGGGCACGTCCGGACAGCGACCTGGACGTGGGCGCATGGTGGGGTGCCCGCCCTCCGGCGTCCTGGGAGGTGGATCTCCCGGTTGGGGTGGACCTGGTCGTGCTCGATAGCGCACCGCTGTGGCTGGCGGGTCGGATAGCTCAGGAGGGTCGCTTACTTTTCGATGATGATCCACCGACGAGGGTCCGGTGGCAGGCCGAAACTCGGCTGCACTACCTCGATGAGATTCCGGCGATCCGCGATCGCTACCGCCGACGACGGATCGAGTTGGCCCGCGGAGCGCCGGGTGGTTGATCAGGAGCGGCTCGACCAGCTGCTCGACCGGGTTGCATCCGACCTGAAGGTCTTGGCCGGGTACCGCGCCGCGGGTGACCTGCTCGACGATCCGACCCGGCTCGCGGCGGCGAAGTACCACTTCATCACTGCCATCGAGGGCTGTGCCTGGATCGCGCACCACATCATCGCGTCGGAAGGCTGGCGAATCGCGGAATCCAACGCCGATGCGGTGCGCACGCTCGGTGCGCAGAGTGTCGTGCTCGGCCCGACGGCGGAGGCGGTGGCCAGGGCGGTCGGGTTCCGCAACGTGCTGGTCTACGAGTACATCGACGTCGACGACGGCCGAGTGCGCGACAACCTTGAACGCCTAGCGGACTTCGAAGCGTTCATATCCCAGGTGGCTGCCTGGTCCATTGACTGAGCCATCGCGTTCGGTGTCCGGGGCTACCATCGAGTGCATGGGATACGGGGCCGCCGGCGTGGTGCTGGCGGGTGGCCGTTCGTCACGGATGGGCACGCCGAAGGCCGAGCTGGAGTGGCACGGTTCCACCCTGCTGTGCCGCACTCTGGGGGTCCTCGCGCGCTCGGTTGAGGGGCCAGTGCTGGTGGTTCGCGCCCCAGGCCAGCTACTACCTGAGATGCCCCGGCACGTGGATGTCGTGGAGGACCCCGAGGAGGGCCTGGGGCCGCTACAGGGCCTCGCCGCCGGTCTGGCGGCGCTACCTGGTCGGGCGTCAGCCGCATTCGTGTGTTCCACCGACCTGCCCTTCCTTCACCCCGCGTTCGTGCACCGGGTGCTCGGCGCGCTCACCGACGATCTCGACGTGGTGCTCCCGGTCGCCCGCGGGTACCCGCAGCCACTTGCCGCCGCCTACCGGGTCACCCTCGCCCCGCTGGTCGCTGAACTGGTGGCAGCCGGCGACCTGCGCCCGGCCTTCCTGTTCCGCCACGAGCGCTGCAACACGCTGCGACTGGGCGACGCCGCGCTCCTCGAAGACCCGGCGCTGGCCGCAGCGGACCCAGCGCTGGATTCGGTGGTCAACGTCAACTCCCCGGAGGACTACCGCAGCGCCCGGTCCCAACCCGCTCCGCAGGTCACTGTGCAGCGCTACGGCGCGCTGGCCGGCGATGGCCACCGCGGAGCGCGATCCGTGCGCGCGGCCACGCTGTCCGGCGCCGCCGCGGCGGTGGGTCTGACCCTGGACCGTCACGTCATCGCCGCGCTCAACGGCGACCAGATCAGCCGCGACGGCGCTGTCCCGCTGGCCAGCGGGGACACCGTCGCTTTCCTGTCCGCGGACGCGGGCGGGTGACTTCGGTGACCAGTGCACCCGGGGGATACGCCGGTAAGGCGCTGATCGTGGATGTCACCGGGCCCGACGCGACGACCCTGCCGCTCGACGAGACGGTGTTGCGTGCCTACCTGGGTGGCGTGGGGCTGGGCGCTTGGCTAATGCACCGGCTCGCGCCACCTCGCATCGACCCGTGCAGCGCCCAGGCGCCGTTGGCGTTCGTGTTCTCTCCGCTGGTCGGCACGCCGCTGACGACCAGCGCGAAGTTCGCCGTCGTCGCGAAGTCACCGCTGACCGGGATGCTCAACGACGCGCTGGCGTCCAGTCAGTTCGCCATCTCGGGCAAGCTCACCGGGCACGACGCGATCGTGCTCACCGGTCGCGCAGCCACCCCGTCGGTGCTGCTAGTCGACGGTCCCACCCCGCGACTGATCGCGGCGGGAGACACCTGGGGCCGGCCCGCCGCTGAGGCCGAAGATGCGTTGAAGCGCAGGCTGGGCCGGGGCTGGCGGATCGCCGCGATCGGACCGGCGGGGGAGCGTGGGGTGCGCTACGCGACGATCTCGCACGACGGGCGCCACGCCGGCCGCGGCGGCCTCGGTGCGGTGCTCGGCGCGAAGAACATCAAAGCGGTCGCGGTGCGGGCCGCCACGAAGATCGGTCCGGCGGACCCGGACGGCGTGCTGGCCGCCGCCCGAGACCTGCGGGCGCGTTCCTTCGGCCCGGCCACCGCGAAGTACCGCGAACTGGGCACGCTGGCCAACCTGCTGGCGTTCAACGCGATCTCCACGCTGCCCACCCGCAACTTCACCAGCGCCACCTTCGTCGATGCGCCGAAGCTCGCCGCCGAGGAGCTGCACGAGCTGAGAAGCGCAACCCGCAGCGGATGCGCCTCCTGCAGCATCGGCTGCGAGCACATCTACCGTGGGCGCAACGGTCAGACGGCCAGGGTGGAGTACGAGAACGTCTTCGCGCTCGGGCCGATGTGCGGGGTGTCCGACCCCGACGACGTGCTGGCCGCTTCGGCTCGCTGCGACGAGCTGGGTCTGGACACCATCTCCGCCGGTGGCACGATCGCGTGGGCGATGGAGTGCGCGGAGCGCGGGTTGCTCGACGCGCCGTGGCTTCGTTTCGGCGACGGCGCCGCGTTGCTACGGGCGCTGAATGAGATCGGCAGCGGCGACGGGCTGGGCGCCCTGCTCGCTGAGGGTTCCCGGCGCGCTGCCGCGGTGATAGGTGGTGGGTCGGAGGAGTTCGCCCCGCACGTCAAAGGGATGGAAATGCCCGGGTATGAGCCCCGCACGTTGCAGGGAATGGCGCTCGGTCTGGCCGTCAACGCCCGCGGCGCTGACCACAACCGCTCCGGCGCCTACGAGGCTGATCTATCCGGCGATTACGACCGGCTGGCCGGTGGGGACGCCCAGGTGGCCGCAGCGGTGGCCACCGAGGACCGGGCCGCAGTGATGGACTCGATGATCCTGTGCAAGTTCCTGCGCGGAGTGTTCGACGAGCCGTACCGGGAATGGGCCGAACTGCTGCGGGTCGTCACCGGATGGGACGTCGACGCCGCCGAGTTGCGCGCCACTGCCCGGCGGATCGTGCTGGCCAAGCGGATGTTCAACCTGCGAGAGGGGTGGACCCCGGCCGACGACTGGTTGCCGCGGAGGCTGCTGAGCGAGCCGGTCCGGTTGAACTCCGGGCGCGACGCCATCCTCACCCCGACCCGGCTTCGGGAGATGATCGACGGCTACTACAAGATCCGCGGCCTGGATCAGGAAGGCAGGGCGGACGAGCTGGCGCTCGCCGACCTGCTCGTGAGTGCGTAACAGTGTTCTAACACCCCCGGCGGAGCCGGTAATCGGACCACTGTCGCACTCACGACCGCGACCGGAAGGAGCGCCGCTGTGAGCGTCACCCTCACCGTTGATCAACGGGAGATCACCGTGCCCGAGGGCACCACGATCTATCAGGCGGCCGAGCAGCTCGGCATCGACATCCCGGTGCTGTGCCACGACGACCGGTACGACCCGGTCGGGGTCTGCCGGATGTGCGTCGTGGACACCGGGGCCCGGGCCTTCGCCGCCGCTTGCGTGCGGCCCTGCGAGGACGGCATGGCGGTGCAGACAACCACAGCGGAGCTGCAGCGCAGCCGCGCCACCCTGACCGAACTCCTGATCGCCGACCAGCCGCCACCCGACACCGACCCCAAGCAGACCACCACCGGCGACAACCTGCTGCTCGCACTGGCCGATCGCTACGGCGTGTCCCGGCAGGGCACTGCGCTGCCCTGCGGATCCGGCCGCGGCATCGACACCTCCAACCCGGTGATCGCCGTCGACCACGACGCGTGCATCCTGTGCGACCGCTGCACCCGGGCCTGCGATGACATCCAGGGCAACGACGTGATCGGCCGCTCCGGTAAGGGCTACCGCACCCGGATCGCGTTCGACCTCAACGACCCGATGGGTGCCTCATCCTGCGTGACCTGCGGCGAGTGCGTCGCCGCCTGCCCGACCGGGGCACTGACGAACAAACCCATCAACAACATCCCGATCCGCCCCCGCGCCGAGCTCGACGCCGTGGAGACCGTGTGCCCGTACTGCGGTGTGGGCTGCGCGCTGACCTACCAGGTCGACCGGGTGCGCGGCGCGATCGCCTACGCCGAGGGCCGTGACCAGCCCGGATCGCAGGGCCGGTTGTGTGTGAAGGGCCGCTACGGCTGGGACTACGCGGCCTCGGCGCAGCGCCTGACCGTCCCGCTGATCCGCCGGGAAGGTTCCTACCCCAAGGGCGCCCTGTCGTCTGACGTGAAAGGCGAGAAGCGCCGCAAACCGGGCGGGCTGGTCGACTACGACGAGGTGCTGCCACATTTCCGGGAGGCCAGCTGGGATGAGGCACTGGACCTCGTCACGCGGCGGCTCACCGAAATCCACGCCGAGGGGGGCCCGGGCGCGATCGCCGGCTTCGGCTCGGCGAAGTGCTCCAACGAAGAGGCCTATCTCTTCCAGAAGCTGATCCGGACCCGGTTCCGCACCAATAATATTGACCACTGCACCCGGCTGTGCCACGCCTCGTCGGTGGCCGCGCTGTTCGAGGGCATCGGCTCCGGCGCGGTATCCACCACCTACGGCGACGTCCTCAACGCCGACGTCGCGATCATCACCGGCAGCAATGCGACGGCCAACCACCCGGTGGCCAGCTCGTTTTTCAAGCAGGCGCGCCGCCGCGGCACGAAGATCATCTACATCGACCCGCGGGCCGATCGGGTCGCCGACCATGCCGACATCTACTGCCAGCTCAAGCCGGGCACCGACGTGGCGTTCTACAACAGCGTGATGCACGAGATCATCCGTCTGGGACTGATCGACCGCGACTACATCGCCAACCGCACCACCAACTACGACGAGTTGGCGCGCACCGTCGCCGACTACCCACCGCAGCGCGCCGCTCAGATCACCTGCATCGACGCAGACATGATCACCGAAGTGGCCCGGGTCTGGGGCAGCGCCCGCGCCGGGATCATCTTCTGGGGAATGGGGATCTCCCAGCACACCACGGGCACCGACAACGCTCGCTGCCTCATCGCGTTGTGCGCCATCACCGGCAACGTCGGCAAGCCCGGTAGTGGCCTGCACCCGTTGCGCGGGCAGAACAACGTGCAGGGTGCGTCCGACGTCGGCCTGATCCCGATGTTCTACCCGGACTACCAGAAGGCCGACTCCGCCGAGGTGCGGTTGCGCTTCGAGCAGGCGTGGGGGGTCAGTGGGCTCGATCCGGAGAACGGTCTGACCGTCACCGAGATCATCGGTTCCGCACTCAAAGGCGGAGTACGCGGGATGTACATGCTCGGGGAGAACCCGTTCCTGTCCGACCCGAACATCAACAAGGTCCGCAAGGCGCTGTCCGCGCTGGATTTCCTGGTGGTGCAGGACATCTTCCTCACCGAGACCGCCGAGTTCGCCGACGTGGTGCTGCCCGCGTCGTCCTACCTGGAGAAGGACGGCACGTTCACCAACACCGACCGTCGGGTGCAACTGGGTCGTAAGGTTCTCGACCCCCCGGGCCAGGCGCGGGTGGACTGGGAGATCGTCCAGGATCTCGCCCAGCGACTCGGCCTGGGTTGGCACTACTCGTCGCCCCGCGAGGTGTTCGACGAGCTGGTCGGGCTGATGCCCAACTACGCCAACCTGACCTACGACAACCTCGGCGGCACCGGCAAGCTGTATCCCAACGCCGACCCCGAGCACTCCGACGGCACCGTGGTGCTCTTCGACGAGCGGTTCAACACCGACGACGGGCTGGCGCATCTGGTGCCCGCGCAGTGGTTGCCGGCCAAGGAGTTGCCCGACGCCCAGTACCCGCTGGTGCTCAACACCGGTCGGCTGCTGCAGCACTGGCACACCGGATCGATGACCAGGCGCTCCTACGCGCTGGACGCCATCGCACCAGAGGCGGAGGTCTACGTGCATCCCAAAGACGCCGCCGACCGTGGGTTGGCGCACGGTGAGATGGTGCGGGTGCACTCCCGGCGCGGTGAGATCGAGCTGCGCCTGAAGGTTTCCCACCGGGAGGCGCTGGGCAACTGCTTCATCCCGTTCCACTTCCGGGAGGCCGCCGCCAACGTGCTCACCATCGACGAGATCGACCCCTACGGCAAGATCCCCGAGTTCAAGTTCTGCGCCGTGCAGATCGAGCCGCTGGGGCCGGGCGCGTAGTGACGCTCGACCCGGGCGAATTCGAGGACGTGACACGTGCCCAACAAGCGATGTGGAGCCGGGGCGACTTCCATCGAATCGGGGTATCGCAGGTCGTCGTGGGCGAGCTTCTGGTTCGGGACTTGCACATTCACGCCGGCGAGCGGGTCTTGGACGTGGCCGGTGGGGCGGGGAACACCGCGTTGGCGGCGGCCCGCCGGTGGGCCCGGGTGACCTGCACCGACTACGTCCCCGAGTTACTCGAACGCGCTGAGCAGCGCGCCCGGGCCGAGGGGCTGCCGATGCAGACGCATCCCGCCGATGCCCAGGCCCTCCCGTACCCAGACGGCAGCTTCGATGTCGTGACCTCGACGTTCGGCGCAATGTTCGCCCCCGACCAGCAGGCAACGGCCTCCGAGCTCATGCGGGTGCTGCGCCCTGGGGGGCGGCTGGGGATGGCCAACTGGACCCCGGAGAGTTGGGTAGGCGCCCAGTTCGCTTTGGCCGCGCGCTACATCCCCCCGCCGCCAGGTGTCTTGTCGCCAGCCGGGTGGGGCACGGTGCAGCGGCTGGAGGAATTGTTCGCCGGCCTTGTTGCGTCCCTGCACACCAGCGGTCAGACCGCCGATTTCGTCCACCACAGCACCAACGGCCTGTTCGAGCTGTTCAGAGACTGGTTCGGTCCCGCGGCCACCGTGCTGACCCGGCTCGAGCCCGGCCAGGCCTCGGCATACATCAA
>DATAWX010000072.1:0-50723 GCA_036266995.1 Pseudonocardiaceae bacterium
TGGATGCCCGTGGGGAGATCTTGGAGCTCAAGTCGACCGTCAACACCATGGTCGACCAGCTGTCCAGCTTCGCCGACGAGGTCACCCGGGTCGCTCGCGAGGTGGGCACCGAGGGCAAACTCGGCGGCCAAGCCCAGGTCCGTGGCGTGGCCGGCACATGGCGGGATCTCACCGACAACGTCAACTACATGGCGTCCAACCTGACCGGTCAGGTCCGCAACATCGCCCAGGTCACCACGGCGGTCGCCAAAGGTGACCTGTCCCAGAAGATCACGGTCGACGCCCGCGGGGAAATCTTGGCCCTGAAGTCGACGGTCAACACCATGGTCGACCAGCTGTCCAGCTTCGCCGACGAGGTCACCCGGGTCGCTCGCGAGGTGGGCACCGAGGGCAAACTCGGCGGCCAAGCCGAAGTGGAAGAAGTCGCTGGCACGTGGCGGGATTTGACCGAGAGCGTCAACCAGCTGGCCGGCAACCTCACCGCCCAGGTCCGCAACATCGCCCAGGTCACCACGGCGGTCGCCACCGGCGACCTGTCCCAGAAGATCACCGTAGATGCCCGTGGGGAGATCTTGGAGCTCAAGTCGACCGTCAACACCATGGTCGACCAGCTCTCACGCTTCGCCGACGAGGTCACCCGGGTCGCCCGCGAGGTAGGCACCGAGGGCAAACTCGGCGGCCAAGCCCAAGTCGAAGATGTCTCCGGTACCTGGCGGGACTTGACCGAGAGCGTCAACCAGCTCGCATCCACACTCACCACCCAGCTGAGGGCCATTTCGACAGTGTCAACGGCGGTAGCCAGCGGTGATCTGACCCAGCAAATCAGCGTGGCGGCGCGTGGCGAGGTCGCCGACCTCAAAGACACCATCAACCAGATGATCACGAACTTGCGCGAAACCACCAAAGAGAACTCCGAGCAGGGCTGGTTGGACTCCAACCTCGCTCGCATCGGCGGGCTGCTGCAGGGTCAGCGAGATGTCGAAGAAGTCGCACAGATGATCATGAAGGAGGTGGCGCCGCTGGTGAAGGCGCAAGTCGGCGCTTTTTTCCTGGCCGTGGAGCCAGGTGTGGACGAGTTCGAAGCGCAACCGGTCGAGTGGCGGCTCTGCGGCGCTTATGCACTCGAGGCTGACGGCGCACCGCCCACGTTTCGAGCTGGTCAAGGGCTGGTTGGCCAAGCCGCCCAAAGCAAGCAAGTCTTGCTCATCGACAGTATCCCGCAGGGGTATCTGCCCATTCGGTTCGGCTTTACCACGACCGCGCCGAGTGCTGTGGTGGTGTTGCCGGTACTCTTCGAGGGTGAGTCCCTCGGCGTGATCGAACTCGGCTCGATTCACTCGTTTTCCTCGCTCCATCTAACGTTCCTCGAGCGACTGGTCGCGACGATCGGAGTCGCAATCAAGACGATCCAGGCCAACCGGCGCACTGAGGAGCTACTGAACCAGTCCCAAGGCCTGGCCCGGGAGCTGCAGGACCAATCAGCCGAGCTGCAGCGCACCAACGCCGAGCTAGAGGAGAAGGCCGAACTGCTGTCCGCGCAGCACCGCAACATCGAGATCAAAAACGCCGAGATAGACGCCGCCCGGCGCGGCGTCGAGGAGAAGGCACAACAACTCGCCCGGGCCAGTCGCTACAAATCAGAGTTTCTGGCCAACATGAGCCATGAGTTGCGCACACCGCTCAACTCGCTGTTGCTGCTATCGCGGTTGCTGGCCGACGACCCCGATCACAACCTCACCGACAAGCAGCGTGAGTTCGCCAGCACCATTCATAACTCCGGTTCGGATCTTCTTGTGCTCATCGACGACATACTCGATCTGTCCAAAATTGAGGCTGGCCGGGTCGATGTCGAGGCCGGACCGGTCGACCTGGCCGAGATTCGCGCCTACGTGCTTGCGGCGTTCGGTCCGCAGGCCGAGGAAAAGAACCTTGAGCTGCAAGTCGACCTGGCTCCTGATCTACCGACAACGATCACCACTGACCCTCAGCGGCTCCAGCAAATCCTGCGGAACCTGCTGTCTAATGCAGTGAAGTTCACTGCGTCCGGCTACGTCAGGCTACGGATCGAGTCTGCTGCACCCACCACCGTGTACGGGATCGACACATTAGATGCCGCTCGGGCTGTGGTTACGTTCATCGTCAGCGACACAGGCATCGGTATCGGCGAAGAAAAACTCGAGATGATCTTTGAGGCTTTTCAGCAGGCGGATGGAACGACGAGCCGTAAGTATGGCGGCACCGGACTTGGCCTGTCGATCAGCAAGGAATTAGTCCGTATGCTTGGCGGTGCTATTCGAGTGTCCTCGCACCCCGGGGTCGGTTCGGAGTTCACCTTGCTGTTGCCCGCCGAGCTGCCCGCCGAGCTGGCCTCAGCCCCGCCTCCGCTCGGGGCAGCCACGGTAACGTCCGACCTGGCGCCGATCCTGGCCCCAACACTCACCGATCGGGACAATGAACGGCCCAGCCCCCAGCTCAGCGGGATCACCGTGCTGATCATTGACGACGATGTACGTAACGTGTTCGCCCTCACCAGTGCGCTGGAGCTACACGGCCTGCGGGTACTGTACGCCGATAACGGCAGTGACGGGATTGATCTGCTCACCAACAACCCTGTGGTCGACATCGTGCTTATGGACTCGATGATGCCTGACCTCGATGGCAATGAGACCACTCGCAGGATCCGAGCCCTTCCTCATGGACGCGATCTTCCGGTTGTATTCCTCAGCGCCAAGGCAATGCCAGGTGATCGAGAGTCGAGCCTGTCTGCGGGAGCGTCGGACTATCTCACCAAGCCGGTGGACAAAGACCGGCTGCTGGCCGTTATGGCCTCGTGGGTAGCCCGAAGCCGCGCAGAGGCAAACGGCAGCCCGTGATATGACGCCGATGCGTCCGGCCAAGGTCCTTGCGGTGGACGACCGCAGGGAAAACCTCTTAGCCCTCGAGGCCATCCTGCAGGGTCTGCCGATCGAGGTCGACGCCGTAACTAGCGGTGAGGACGCCCTCAAGCGGCTCCTCACTGATGACTACGCCGTTATCCTGCTCGACGCTCAAATGCCCGGAATGGATGGATTCGAGACCGCCGAGAGGATCAAAAGTCGAGAACGGACTCGGCACGTCCCCATCCTGTTTCTCACCGCAGTGGACTACGACGCTCACCTTGCCTTCCGCGGCTACCAGGCTGGAGCCGTCGACTACCTCACCAAACCGTTCGATCCCTGGATACTACGATCAAAGATTAAGGTCTTCGTCGACCTCTGGCGCCTACACGAAGAACTGGTCGAACAAGCCGCCCATCGGGCCAACCTTCACAATGCGGTCAACGACGTCCTCACCCTGATCAACAAACACGACGACAGCCATCCCACAGACCTTCTCCACCAGATCCGTAAACGCCTCGAAGCCCCCCTGCAATAAAGTGATGCACACGTACAGCTGTAGTGCCCCTAGCCCTGGTGGTGTGCCGGGAAGACAGCGCGCCATGCTCCTTGCTCACCGTGCGTGGTGGACAACAGCCTCCGGCGCCGGTGTGAGCTGCCCGGAAGCCGTCTGATGTCACGATGGAAGACCGTTTCGGTCGAACCTGCGTTACGCTCTGATCATGTCGATGCCGGCCGAGCAGAGCACCACGCCGGCCGTCGATGACTTCGTAGCCGCGCGCCGCCAGGCCAGCGGCGAAATTGGCCCATTAAACCTAGTCGTGCAGGCGCTGCCATCGTCGCTGAGGGATATCCGCTTTGCGATGCGCCGCTGGCTGTCGGAGGTCGGAGCCGCGCCGCGAGCGGTCGCCGACCTGCTCGTCGCTGTAGGTGAAGCATGCACCAACTCCGTAGACCACGCCTACGGATCTGATGGCGGCACCGTAGCGGTGCATCTTGAGCTCCAGCCGCCGGATGTGGTCGCCACCGTCCAAGATACCGGCCATTGGCGCGCGCCCAGCGATGAGAACCGCGGACGAGGACGAGGGACGCTGTTCATGCGCAACTGCAGCGACGATCTGCGGATCAATCATGGTCCTACCGGAACCAACGTCGTGATCCGTCGCCGGCTCGCCGAGTAGGCACCTCGATGACTTGCCTTCCGGCCGCCTCGATGCGCGCGGACGCGGGCCGAGGTCAGGTCGACAGCTATGCGATCCCATCGAACTGCACAGCGCCGCGAGATTAAGGCGCGTTCTTCAGGGCGTCCGCCACGTTGTCGGCCACTGTGAAGTACTCCCGCAGCCCAGCGGCCTCCAGCGCCAGGTTGGCGCTCTGGGAGTCGTACACCAACCGCAGCGCGCGGCCTTCTCTGGTAGCGAGTTTGTTGGCCTCGAACAGCGCGGATATCCCGACAGATGCCAGGAACTGCACACCATCAAGGTTCACCACCACGACCTGGGCAACGGTCAGCTGCGCGGTCAGGAAGGTAACCAAGTCTGGCGCGGTCACAGCGTCGATCTCGCCCACCACGGTGACCACGCGAGCGTCGGGACCGTACTCGGCAACCTGCAGCTCCAGGATGTCAGCGGGGAAGTTGCTGCTCACACTCCGACCATAGGCCAGGTCGCTGAAAGGGGCCACGCGTCCATCGGACCAGGGTCCGATCCTCCAGGCCGGACTCCGCTCCGATGTGTGCGCGCCCCGCATGCGGCAACATTGCAGCCATGATCGAGGTACGCGAACTGACCAGGCAGCCTCGGCACAACGTGTTCGTGCGCTCACCCCGCCGCAGCGGACTGACCAGGGTTCTGACCAGCATGGGCGCGACTGTGCTCGCCGAATCCGGCCACGGGCTCTCGGTCACCGGCATGGACGCATGCACGATCGCATCAGCCGCCGCCGCGCATTACATACCGATCCAGGAACTGACGCCCCGCAGCGCATCACCGGAGGACGCCGACCTGCAGACCTCGCAAACACGGTGACTCTTGGATCCGTAGTCGCAGCCGACGATTCCTTCCGAGCCAGAAGCCAGAGTTGTGGGCGCAGCAGGATTTGAACCTGCGACCGCTCGCTTGTAAGGCGAGTGCTCTCCCGCTGAGCTATGCGCCCGACGCCACCCGGGAACCCGGGAGGCATGCTTTCAGGTTGGCAGCGCCGCCATAGCCTGCTTCCAGACGGTCTGATCGCGAGGCTCGCCGGGCCCGTTCATCTCAGCGAAGCGAATCACGCCGTCAGTGTCCACCAGGAAGGTACCGCGGTTGGCGATGCCAGCCTGGTCGTTGAACACCCCGTAGTCCTGCGCGACCTTGCCGTGTGGCCAGAAGTCGGCCAGCAGGGGGAAGTCGTAGCCCTGCTGGTTCGACCACGCCTTGAGCGTGTAGACCGAATCCACCGACACCGCCAGCACCTGCACATCGGTGAACTCCGCCAGATCGTCGCGGAGCTGGTCGAGCTCACCGGTGCAGATACCGCTGAAGGCGAGCGGGTAGAACACCACGAGCACGTTGCGGTCACCGCGGAACTCCGCCAGCGTCCGCACCTGATTGTTCTGATCGTTCAGGGTGAAATCCGGCGCCTGGTCCCCGACCTGCAGTGACATCGTGCTAAGCCCTCCTCGTTCATCCTCTCCCTCGCGCCGGATGGCGCGAGGTTCCTGTAGCCGGCTCAGCGTTTGGCCTTGGCTGCCTTCGGGGTGGCTAACCTGGTGGCTGACCAGTCCTCACTGACGCTGAGGTTCGACATCTGCGCCAAACCCACCGTAGGAGCCGCCTCAGCGAGATCTGAGGGCTCAACATGACCGTGCCGTCCGGTCTTGGGTGTGAGCACCCAGATCACGCCGTTATCCGCCAACGGCGTTCGGGCGTCGACGAGGGTATCCACCAGATCGCCGTCCTGGTCGCGCCACCACAGCAGCACCACATCGACGACCTCGTCGGAGTCCTCATCGAGCAGGTCACCACCAATCACCTCCTCGATCGCCGCGCGCACGTCGTCGTCGACGTCCTCATCCCAGCCGAGCTCCTGCACGATCATGTCCGTTTCAATCCCGAGCCTCTCGGCAACGCCGAGTTTGCCGGTGTCTCCCGCCGCAGCGGCGACCACGGTGTTCACCCCTCCACAACGTCAAGCCTGGCGACCTGCACCCGGCGATCTAGTACTCGATGGCGTCCAAGCGAACACTGCGGTGCGGCTAGAGCGCAACTGCCAGCAGCGGGACACGCCGATCCGGGCTGCCCGAGGCCGGATCGGCGCACCGGATTGCCCCACACTACCCGTGGGTAGCAGTGACATCGATCGCGAGGCCGACAAGCATGGTCAGCATGGGGCACGATGGTGGGCACACCACGAGAACTTGAGGCGAGGAGACCCCTTGGCCACGAAGAAGGACCGCGCGCCTGCCCGGGTACGAGTCATCCGCGACGGGGTGGCGGCTCACCTACCAGATATCGATTCGGAAGAGACCGCGGAATGGTTGGAGGCCTTCGACTCCGCGGTGCTGTCCGGGGGCAAGCAGCGCGCCCGGTACCTGATGCTGCGGCTGCTCGAACGGGCCCGCGAGACCGGCGTAGGGGTGCCGTCATTGACCAGCACGGACTACGTCAACACCATCCCAACCGAGAACGAGCCGTGGTTCCCGGGCGACGAGGACACCGAGCGGCGTTACCGCGCCTGGATCCGGTGGAACGCGGCGATGATGGTGCATCGGGCCCAGCGTCCCGGCGTGGGTGTCGGCGGGCACATCTCCACCTACGCCTCCTCGGCCGCGCTCTACGAGGTGGGCTTCAACCACTTCTTCCGGGGTAAGGACCACCCCGGCGGCGGGGACCAGGTTTACATCCAAGGCCACGCGTCTCCCGGTATCTACGCCCGGGCATTCCTGGAGGGCCGGCTGTCCGCCGACCAGCTCGACGGGTTCCGCCAGGAATTCTCCCATGCCGGCCCGGGTGGCGGCCTGCCGTCCTACCCGCACCCCCGGTTGATGCCCGACTTCTGGGAGTTCCCCACCGTCTCGATGGGGCTCGGCGCGATCAACGCGATCTTCCAGGCCAGGCTTAACCGCTACCTGCAGGCCCGCGGCATCAAAGACACATCCGAACAGCACGTGTGGGGCTTCCTCGGCGACGGTGAGATGGACGAGCCGGAATCCCGCGGGCAAATCCAGGTCGCGGCCACCGAGGGGCTGGACAACCTCACCTTCGTGGTGAACTGCAATCTGCAGCGCCTCGACGGCCCCGTCCGGGGCAATGGCAAGATCATCCAGGAGTTGGAGTCATTCTTCCGCGGCGCTGGTTGGAACGTCATCAAGGTGATCTGGGGTCGCGAGTGGGACGCCCTGCTGTCCGCCGACCGGCAGGGTGCGCTGGTGAATTTGATGAACGTCACGCCTGACGGTGATTACCAGACCTACAAGGCCAACGACGGCGGCTACGTGCGGGATCACTTCTTCGGCCGTGATCCGCGCACCAAGGAACTCGTGCGCGAGTTGTCCGACGCCGACATCTGGCACCTCAAGCGCGGTGGACACGATTACCGCAAGGTCTATGCCGCCTACCAGGCCGCCACCCAGCACCACGGGCAGCCGACGGTGATCCTCGCCAAGACCATCAAGGGCTACGGCCTGGGCTCGCACTTCGAGGGCCGCAACTCCACCCACCAGATGAAGAAGCTCACCCTGGAGGACCTCAAGCACGTCCGCGATGCCCAGCGCATCCCCATCACCGACGCGCAGCTTGAGAAGAACCCTACGCTGCCGCCTTACTACCACCCGGGGCCGGACGCGCCGGAGATCCAGTACATGCGCGAGCGCCGGCGGACGCTCGGTGGGTTCCTCCCCGAGCGGCGAACCAAGTTCAAGACTCTGGTACTGCCCGGCGACAAGGTCTATGAGGTGCTGCGCCGCGGGTCGGGTAAGCAGGAGGTCGCCACCACGATGGCGTTCGTCCGGCAGCTCCGCGAACTGATCAAGGATCCCGAGATAGGGCCGCGATTCGTGCCGATCATCCCGGACGAGGCGCGCACGTTCGGGATGGACTCAATGTTCCCCACCCAGAAGATCTACAACCCGCACGGGCAGCTCTACACCTCGGTGGATGCCGAGCTGATGCTGGCCTACCGGGAGAGCGAGCAGGGGCAGATCCTGCATGAGGGCATCAACGAGGCGGGCTCCACCGCGTCGTTCACCGCGGCGGGTACCTCTTACGCCACGCACAACGAACCGCTGATCCCGGTCTACATCTTCTACTCGATGTTCGGCTTCCAGCGCACCGGAGACGGCCTGTGGGCGGCGGGCGACCAGATGACCCGCGGGTTCCTGCTCGGCGCGACCGCGGGGCGCACCACGCTCGTCGGCGAGGGTCTCCAACACAACGACGGGCATTCCCTGCTACTCGCCGCGTCCAATCCCGCCGTGGTGGCCTACGACCCGGCCTGGGGCTTTGAGATCGCTCATATCGTCCGAGACGGCCTGCGCCGAATGTACGGCGACGACGCCCGCGATCCGAACGTCTTCTACTACCTCACCATCTACAACGAGCCCTACCGGCAGCCGGCGGAGCCCCCGGACCTCGACGTCGAGGCCCTGCTGAGCGGTCTGTACCGGTACGCACCGGCACCGGGCCCCGACAAGCCCGCAGTGCAGATCGCCGCTTCTGGAGTGGCGTTGCCCTGGGCCCTGCGGGCCCAGGAGATGCTGGCCCAGGAGTGGGGCATACCGGCTGACGTGTGGTCGGCGACATCGTGGACGGAGCTGCGTCGCGAGGCCGTCGAGGTCGACCGGCACAACTTGCTGCATCCTGAGGCGCAGCCCCGGGTGCCGCACGTGACCCGAGTGTTGCAAGATGCACCGGGCCCGCTGGTCGCGGTGTCGGACTGGATGCGCGCGGTGCCCGACCTCATCCGTCCCTGGGTCCCTACCGACCTGACCACCCTGGGCACTGACGGCTTCGGCTTTTCCGACACCCGCCCGGCCGCCCGGCGACAGTTCCTCGTCGATGCCGAATCGATCACCGTAGCCGCGCTGGCTGCGCTGGCCCGCCGCGGCGAAGTCGACCAGTCCGTCGTCGCCAAGGCAGCCCGGCAATACCGCATCGACGACCCGCAGTCCGCTGGCCCCCAAACCTCCGACCCGGGGGTTGCCTAGCGGCTCGTGAGTGCGAAACAGTGTTATAACACTGTTTCGCACTCACGAGCGCGCAGCGTCTAGGTAGTGAGGCGCGCGGCCATCTCCCAGACCAGGACTTCGGCGCCGTCCGGGCCGGCGGTAGCGCGCTGGCCACCGGCCGCAGTCAAGCGCGCTGCGTCGCCGGTGTCCAGTGCGCCGGTGCCCTCCAGATCCACCGTGCCACGGGCGACGTAGAGGTGCACGAACGCTGCAGCCGGCACGTCGACGCATGCACCTGGTTGCAACCGCGCCGCGTGCAGCGCCGCATGCTGGTGCCGGATGAAGGTCGCCCGGCTGTCGCGGTGGGCGTCCATTCCAGACGCCACCACCACGAGCTCCCCCGTTCCGGCGTCCACCGGACCCAACTGGCTGTTGATGTCCAGCTGCTCGTAGCTCGGCACAGTTGAGCGGGTATCGGGAGGCAACCACATCTGTACGAAATGCACGTCCTGATCGTGCGGCTCGTCATCCAACCGCCACGAGTCGTTCTTCTCGGAATGCCGGATCCCGGTGCCGGCACTCATCCGCTGGGCCAGCCCGGGATAGATCACTCCGGCGTTGCCCTTGGAATCCTCATGCACCAGAGAACCTTCCAGCACCCAGGTGACGATCTCCATATCGCGATGCGGGTGAGTCTCGAACCCCATCCCCGGCTTCACGACATCATCGTTGTTCACCAACAGCAGACCGAAGTGGATGTTGGCCGGGTCGAAGTGGCGCCCGAAGGAGAAGCTGTGCCGCGAACTCAACCACTCGAGCTCGGTGTGCTTGCGCTCCCCCGCTCGGCGCACATCGACCTGGGGCATAAGCTTCGGTGGCGAGCTGACCATCGTCTCTCCTCGACCTCTCCACGACCTGGGCGCCGATGACCTGTGCCTCGACTACCTGTGCCAACACTATCGCGCAAGGTCATGGCAGCTACCGTGCGATGCTGGCGTCATGACCATCCAGGCGGGCCCCCACCCGCTGTCTGTCAGCACGCTGCGCAGGCTGGCCCGGGCCTCCGGTGGGCTCGCCACGGCCAGCGTGGCCGAGATGGAGCGGCGTTATCCCTGGTTCCGCCGGCTATCGGCCGACCAGCGGGCCGGGGTCCTGCTGGTCACCCAAGCCAGCGTGGCGAACTTCGTCGAGTGGCTCAAGGATCCGCAGCACTCGATCAAGCTCACCATCGACGCGTTTCGCACCGCCCCGCGAGACCTGACCCATTGGGTCAGCTTGCGCCAAACCGTTGAGCTGGTTCGGGTCGCTGCCCTGGTGTTCGAGCAGCAGTTGCCCGAACTCGCCGCCGACGACGCCGAACGGATCGTGCTCACCGAGGCCTCGTTGCGATACAGCCGCGAGGTCGCGTTCGCCGCGGCCAGCACCTACGCCGGCGCGGCCGAGGCCCGAGGCGCCTGGGATGCCCGGCTGGAAGCACTGGTGGTGGACGGCATCATGCGCGGGGACGGCGAGGAGTCGCTGCTGTCCCGCGCCGCGGCGCTGGGTTTGGAGCCGGCGGCTCCAGCGACGGTGCTGGTCGGCAACCCGCCTCCGGACGAACCGCCGGAGCTGCTCGCCGACATCCGCGCCAGCGCCATCCGCACCGGCCGCGGGATGCTCGTCGGGGTACAGGGATCCCGCCTGGTGCTGGTCGTCAGCGGCCGCCCCGGCCTGCCAGAAAACCCGGACTGGATGATCGATGCCTTCGGCGAGGGTCCGGTCGTCGTCGGACCGACGGTCCCGTCGCTGGCCGAGGCACACCGAAGCGCCGCCGACGCCTTGTCCGGGCTGCGCGCCGTGGCGGCGTGGCCGACAGCACCGCGCCCGGTACCAGCCGCCGAGCTACTTCCCGAGCGTGCGCTGGCCGGAGATCCGGAGGCGGAACGGCTGCTGGTCGATCAGGTGATGCGCCCGCTGGCCGCGGCCAGCGGTGGACTGGTCGAGACGCTCGACGCGTTCTTCGACGCCGGCGGAGTGCTGGAGGCTTGCGCCCGGCGGTTGTTCGTTCACCCCAACACGGTTCGCTACCGGTTGCGCCGGATCGCCGATATCACCGGGCGAGTACCCGGCGACCCGCGGGATGGGCTGGTGCTGCGAGTGGGCATGGCGGTCGGTCGGCTGGCTCGTTCCCGCGGCTTGTGGTGACGCGGCTTTGTAGGTAGTCGACAAGAATGTATCGGTGGACTTCGTGAACGGCAGCATCACGGCCGTGGCCCGACAGGGTGTTCAGTGGACGCAATGATTGCGCTGCTTGCACCCGGACAGGGTGCCCAGATCCCCGGCATGCTGGCGCCCTGGCTGGAGTTGTACGGCGCACAGGAGCGGATCGCGGCGTGGTCAGAGGCCACCGAACTGGATCTGCAGTGGCTGGGTACCACGGCAGGTGCCGACGAGATCAGGGACACCGCGGTCACTCAGCCGCTGGTCGTAGCGCTGTCGCTGCTCGCGGCCGAGGAGCTGGCCCGGCGGGTGGACCTGCCGATCGAGGCCCCGGTCGCCGGACACTCGGTCGGTGAACTCGCCGCGGCAGCCGTGGCCGGAGTGCTCACCGCGGATGAGGCGGTCGCCCTGGCGGCGGTCCGGGGCCAGGAAATGGCCGGGGCGTGCACGCTGGTGCCAACGGGGATGTCCGCCGTGGTCGGGGGCGATCCCGATGATGTTATGGCGGTGTTGGCCGAGCTGGGATTGGCTGCAGCCAACTACAACGGCCCCGGGCAGATCGTCGCCGCCGGCCACCTCGAGGCGCTGGCGACGCTGACGGCGAACAGTCCCACCCGTGCGCGGGTGAAGCCGCTTCCTGTTGCCGGAGCGTTCCACACCCGGTTCATGGCGCCTGCCGAGCACGCGCTGGCGCGGTACGCCACCCAGATCACGGCCAAGAACCCAGCGCGCCCGCTGCTGTCCAACGCCGACGGTGAGATGGTCGAGGACGGCACCGAGATGCTGCACCGGCTGGTAGCGCAGGTGACCAGACCGGTCCGCTGGGACAGCTGCATGGCAACGCTGGGCGCCTTGGCAGTCACCGCAACGATCGAACTTCCGCCCGCCGGCACGCTGACCGGCCTGGTCAAACGAGGCATCAAGGGCACAGTCACGCTGGCGCTGAAGACTCCCGATGACCTCGACAAGGTCGCCGGGCTGATCTGTGACCAGTCCACGGCAGCCCGCTGCGGGACCGAGCACTCAGGAGCCGACCTATCAGAAAGATCGGCGTGAGCCCGTCCCTCCGGCAGCTCAGCCCGACCGCTGGTGCGCGCATTCTCGGCTTGGGCAGCAGGCAGCCCGAGCAGATTGTGACCAATGCCGATATCGCCGCCCGGGGGGTCGACACCACCGACGAATGGATCCAAGCCCGGGTGGGCATCGTCGAACGGCGCTTCGCCCGCAGCGACCAGTCAGTCGTCGACATGGCAGTCGATGCGGGATCCAAGGCCCTCGCCGACGCCGGGCTGGCTCCCGGCGATATTGACGCGGTCCTGGTCGCAACCTGCACGATGCCCGCCTACATACCTAACGCCGCCGCGCAGACCGCGGACCGGATCGGGGCTCGGGGGGCCCCAGCCTTCGACATCAACGCTGCCTGCGCCGGCTTCTGCTACGCGCTGGGCACTGCATCGGACATGATCCGCGCCGGCTCCGCGCGCCACGTCCTGGTGATCGGTGCGGAGAAGCTTTCCGATTGGGTGGATCCCCTGGATCGCTCCACCTGCATCATCTTCGCCGACGGTGCGGGCGCGGCGGTGGTCGGTCCGGTTGACCGTGGCGAGCGGCCCGGGATCGGTCCGATTGCCGCAGGCAGCGCCGGGGACCTGGTGGAGACCATCGTCGTGGCCGACCGCAACTCCTTCATCCGCCAGGAGGGCCAGGAGGTGTACCGGTGGGCGATCACGCAGATCGCGCCGGTGGCGTTACGGGCCTTGGAGCTCGCCGGAGTCAGTCCGGCGGACGTCGACGTACTGGTGCCGCATCAAGCCAACCTGCGCATCGTTGAGGCTATCGCCAAGCGGATGCGGGCAGCCGGAGCCCGCGAGGACATGGTGGTGGCTGACGATATCGTCCACTCGGGCAACACGTCGTCGGCGTCGATCCCACTCGCGCTGGACCACATGCGCGCCGAAGGTCGGGTCCGTTCTGGGGATCTCGCTCTGCTGGTCGGGTTCGGCGCTGGGCTGTCGTATGCGGGTCAGGCGGTGGTTCTCCCGTGAAGAACTCTGCCGTGAAGGGTGCCGGCTGAACCCGTGCCGCGCAGCGCGAGAATACGTCGCAGTACGGGGCCATCGCCCCGATCCCCGGTCATCTACAGAAGGGACACATACAAGTGACGAACGAGGAAATTCTCCGTGGCCTCGCCGAGATCGTGAACGAGGTGGCGGGCGTCGAGACCAGCGAGATCACCCCGGAGAAGTCCTTCGTGGATGAGTTGGACATCGACTCGCTCTCCATGGTGGAGATCGCCGTACAGGTCGAGGACCGGTTCGGCGTCAAGGTTCCAGATGATGTGCTGGCCAACCTCAAGACCGTGGGCGACGCGGTGGACTACGTCGCCAAGACCACATGACGCCGGCGTACTCACCTGTGCGGACTCATCTCGACGGTCATCTGGTCGGTTATCTGATCGGGGGCGCCAGTGATGACTGAGGTTGTCATCACAGGACTCGGGGCGACCACCCCGCTCGGCGGGGATGTCGCCTCGACATGGGATGCCTTGCGCGCCGGAAAGAGTGGGGTCGTCGCTCTGACCGAAGACTGGGTTGATCGCTACGACCTGCCCGTGCGGATCGCCGCGAAGCTGGCCGTCGATCCGGCCGACGCGCTCCCGCGGGTGCAGGCCCGCCGTTGGGACCGTTGCGAGCAGGTGGCGGTGATCGCTGCGCGGGAAGCCTGGCGACACGCCGGTGCACCAGAGGTCGAGCCGGAGCGGCTGGCTGTGGTGATCGGCACCGGCATCGGCGGTGCACTAACCCTGCTCGGACAAGATGACCTGCTTGAGAACGCGGGAATGCGCAAGGTCTCGCCGCTGACCATCCCGATGCTGATGCCCAACGGCCCGGCCGCGCACGTCGGTCTCGACCTGGGCGCTCGTGGTGGGGTGCACGCCCCGGTCGCCGCCTGTGCGTCCGGGGCGGAGGCACTGGCAATCGCCTGGCGGATGCTGCGGGCCGGGGAGGTCGACGTCGTGGTGGCCGGCGGGGCCGAGGCCTGCATCATCCCCATCACGTTGGCCGGGTTCGCCCAGATGCGGGCCATGAGCACCCGCAACGACGAGCCCGAACGTGCTTCCCGCCCGTTCGATATAGCGCGGGACGGGTTCGTGCTCGGCGAAGGCGCCGGAGCGATGGTGCTCGAGCGGGCGGAGTTCGCCGCGGCTCGAGGAGCCACGCGGCACGGTCGGCTGGCTGGGGTGGGCACCAGCTCCGACGGCCATCACATCACCGCGCCCGAGCCGGAGGGCATCGGAGCCGGCCGGGCGATCTCGGCCGCGCTGCGCACCGCAGACCTGGACAAATCTGACATCGGGCACGTCAACGCGCACGCCACCGCCACTCCGGTCGGCGACGTCGCGGAGGCGGCCGCCATCCGGACCGCAGTCGGCGACCACGCCGTCGTGACCGCACCAAAGGGGGCCCTAGGCCACCTGCTCGGTGCCGCAGGTGCCGTCGAGGGCCTGGCGTGCGTGCTGGCGCTGCGCGACGGTGTCGTTCCTCCGACGCTGAACTTGGAGGACCTCGATCCGGGGGTACAGCTCGATGTCGTGACCGGCTCGGCCCGCGAGGTCAAGTTGCATGCCGCCGTCAACGATTCCTTCGGATTCGGCGGGCACAACGTCGCGCTCGTCTTCACCTCGGCCTGACCGGACGCAGCTAAGGCGCTTGCTCTTGAGGAGATCACGGATGACAGCTCTGGTTCATCGTGCCCGCACAGATGCAGAGGATGGCTGGTCCAGCAATGGCAAAGCAGCTGATCCACGCGACCCGGAACTGCGCCTGACGTGTCTGTTCGACCCGGACACGCTGGTGTCGCTGCGCCCTCGCGACAGCAGCGGAGCGTTCGCGGCTCGCGGTCGAATCGACGGCGCAAAAGTAATCGCCTACTGCACCGACGCGACCATGTCGGGCGGTGCGATGGGTTCGGCGGGTTGCCGGCACATTGTGGACGCCATCGATACCGCGATCCGGGAGCGGGCACCGGTGATCGGGTTGTGGCACTCCGGGGGAGCGCGATTGGCCGAGGGTGCGGAAGCTCTCGACGCTGTCGGTCAGGTGTTCGCCGCCATGGTCCGCGCGTCCGGAAGGGTGCCACAGATCTCCGTGGTCCTCGGCGCCGCTGCGGGTGGGGCCGCTTACGGTCCTGCACTCACTGACGTCGTGATCATGGCGCCGGAGGGGCGGGTGTTCGTCACCGGTCCGGACGTGGTCCGCAGCGTCACCGGTGAGCAGATCGACATGGAGGCACTGGGCGGTCCCACCGCGCACGGCAAGAAATCCGGCTTGGCGCACATGGTCGCCGAGTCCGAGCCCGACGCGTTGCTCCGGGCCCGGCACATCGCCGGCCTGTTCGCCCGCCCTGGGATGTTCGATCTGCACTCCCTGGGAGAGGAGGTCGACCTCTCGGAGCACCTGCCGCCGCAACGCCAACGCGCCTATGACGTTCACCCATTGCTGCACGCCATACTCGACGACCCAGCCCAGTCCAGTCCACCTGGTGGGTTCGCTGAGCTGCAGCCCAAATGGGCGCCCAACATCGTGGTGGGATTGGGCAGGTTCGCCGGGCGAACCATCGGAGTGATCGCGAATAACCCACTGCGGCTCGGGGGTTGTCTGGACTCCGCGTCGGCGGAGAAGGCATCGCGCTTCGTGCGGATGTGTGACGCGTTCGGTGTGCCGATGCTCGTCATGGTCGACGTGCCCGGATACCTGCCCGGCGTCGGCCAGGAATGGGACGGCGTGGTGCGCCGGGGCGCCAAGCTGCTGCACGCCTTCGCCGAGGCGGTTGTGCCTCGGGTCACCCTGGTGACCCGCAAGGCCTTCGGCGGCGCCTACATCGCCATGAACTCCCGGTCGCTGGGTGCAACCCAGGTCTTCGCCTGGCCCGACGCCGAGGTTGCCGTGATGGGTGCCAAGGCCGCGGTCGGCATCCTGCACCGCAAGGCGTTGGCCGCAGCGGCGGAGGAGGAGCGGGAGGCGTTGCACGCCAAACTCGCTGAGCACCACGAGCAGATCGCCGGTGGGGTGGACCGCGCGGTGGCCATCGGAGTGGTGGACGAGGTGATCAAGCCAGCAGAGACCCGGCGACGCCTGGCCGAAGCGCTGGCCGCTGCACCTGCAGGCCGCGGCGCCCACGGCAACATCCCCCTGTAGTTGGCCGCCCTTGAAGAGCCACCAACCTCAGCAGGGCGCTCGGAGGTTCGCGCTCAGCGCGGTGGGACCCATCCGTAACTGGTCCCCCTCACCGATCAGCGGGTAGGAGACGGACCAATGCAGGCATCTCACCGGCACCTCGGGTGGCGCATCGGCTGGATTCTGCAGGCTGGTGAACGACGTCAGCGCGACGAGCCCACCACCGGGTCGTGGCTCCAACCGGTGCACCACGATGGTGCCGTCCAGCGTGGACCGGTACTGGCCGTGCCAAGCGCCTTCCGCGGTATCCCGCGCCCACTGTGGGATGACTGCGCTGCGCCAAAGCGGGTAGTCGCCCGCGTTGATGGCGTCGAAGTACTTCTGCAGCACCTTCCGGATCCGGTCTGCGTCCGGATGCATCGCGGCATCCTCGGCGAGCACGACGGTGACCGGCCCGGGCTCCGGCCCCTTCGGCGGTGTATGGCTGCCGATGGGGCCGACCAGGGGGCCCCCGATCGCGTCTGGGTGACCCGCTCCGGCAACTGGCGCCTGGTTTCGCAACACCACCCCGACACCCACGGCGCCGGCCAACACCACGAGCACCACCGCTAGAAGCGTCCACCCGCGCCGGGCGACATGCTGCGCCACCGGGCCACACTACGCCGCGGCGACCCCGGCGGCAGAACCGTCAAGTGGAGTCTTTCGCGGGCCCGCCGCCTTGCCTACGCGCAAGGGGAACCTACTGGGGGCCCTCTCATCCGTGTGCTGATCAGCCCACGCGATGCAGCCAGGTCACCGGGGCGCCGTCGGCGGCGCACCGGAAGGGCTCCAGCGCGTCGTCCCAGGTCGCGCCGAGAAGCTGATCAAGCTGGTGGGCGAAGGATTCCGCGTCCCGAGCCGTGGCGGCCAGAGCCCGTAGCTGGTCCTCGGCTACCACGATGTCACCGTTGGCGCTGGTCCGAGCCCGCCACAACCCGAGCCCGGGTAC
This sequence comes from Pseudonocardiaceae bacterium, assembly GCA_036266995.1. Lineage (GTDB taxonomy): Bacteria > Actinomycetota > Actinomycetes > Mycobacteriales > Pseudonocardiaceae. The sequence continues at coordinate 17,386 of DATAWX010000072.1, forward strand.
GAAACAGAACCGTTCTCCATCCACCCCTGGGCTGGGTTCCTCGGTGACCTCGAAGCGCAGCATCGGCCAAGCCCGCAGCGCACTGGCCACCGCTGCCGCGGTACCCGGAGCGCCGGTCCATTCACATTCGGCCCGCAACTGGCCTGGGGCGGCAGCCTGCGCGGTCCACTGTAGGTCCGCCCTGGTCTGCAGGGCGCCCGCCACCGCCCACTCGACGTGCGGGCATACCGCAGACGGCGACGAGTGGACGTAGATCGTGCCACTGGTGCTCATGTGGTACCTCCGCTGATCGACGAGGAGCGTCTTCCCCTACGTCCTCGAGATCAACTGGATGCACTGTTACTCATTGTGCCTTGATGGCCGCTGGTGCGCCAGCGAGCCGGTGTGTGTCGCGCTGGAAAAAAGACCAGGGAGCACCCCGATCGACCAGCCTTCGCGAGTTTAGTGGTTGCGGGCCCCCAATGCTTTTGCGGCGGCTAAGGCGTCGACCAAGCCGGCGCCCTTGTCGAAGGATGTCTGGTACCGGCCCACCTGCTGGTACGGCGCGCCGTTGGAATAACGCAATGCGGTCGACTTCAACACCTGCTCGATCTCGGCGGGGGACGCGGCAGGATCGGCCTGGAACAGCAATGCCACGACCCCGACGATCTGCGGTGCAGCCATCGACGTGCCGCTGAGCACGTTGTAACTGCCCACGTCGAGAACTCCGGGGCCGTTCTGCGGCTTGAGGCCGGTGGAGCAGATCGGCAAGTAGACGCGGCAGGCACCGAGGATGTTCTGCCCCGGTGCTGAGATGTCTGGCCAGGTCGAGGGGTCGTTCTTCACACCACGCGAGGAGAAGGTGGACACCGGGCCACTACGGGTTCCGTTGCCTTGGTCGTTGTAGGAGGCCACCGAGATGATGCCGCCGGTCGGATCCTGGGCCGGCGGATTGGTGAGGCTCTTCGAGCCGTCGCCGCCGTCATTGCCCGCGGCCCACACCATCACCACGCCTTCCTTGACGAGCTGGCGTTGCAGTTTGACGGTCGCCGAATTGGGATCGAACTTGCCCCCACCCTGCGGGCCATAAGAGTTGTTCACCACTCTGATGGGTGGGCATTGCGACGCCGGCACTGCGTCTCCGCACGGTTTGGCGTGGTGCTCCAGCACCCAGTTCAATGACGAATCCGCACTGACAATCACCACGGCCGCGCCGGTGGACAACGAGACGATCTTGGCGCCGGGCGCGGCGCCGGACACCGTGGTCCCGTCGCTGAGGGTGACGCTGCGGCCCGCGGCGATGCTGGACACGTGGGTGCCGTGGCCACCGAGCGACAGGGTGTCAGTATCGACCCCGGTAGGCATGTCCTTGATGCAGTTGGTGTCGGTGTTGGACTCGTCCAGGCACGTGCTCTTCAACGCGCGGACAACCTTGCCGCCGGCGAACGCGGGGTGCGTGGGGTCGATCCCAGAGTCGATCACCGCGATGCTGATGCCGGTGCCGTCCAACGCTGCGCCGTTCGCACCGAACAGGGTTTGCCGGGCCTCCAGGCCTCGGGTCGCCACCAACGAGGTGGAGCGGGTGGTGACCTGCGGAGGCGCTGAGGGGGTGGCGTGCACCGCGATGGGCTGGTCACCCTCGAGGTAGGTCACGCCTGGCTGGGTGCGGGCCGCTTCGACCTGTGGCTTGGTCGCCTGCGCGACCACCACCCCGATTTTGCGGAACGTGGTGATCCGCTGCATTCCGGTGGCAGCCACGGCCCGCTCGGCGTCCGCGAGCGTCGCGCCATGCACCATCACGGGCATGCGGCCCGACGTCGCCGAGAGCAACTGCCCCACTAACGACGGTGACATCGGGACAGGCGCCGGTTCCGCACTCGCCGGCATGGCAGCCAGCGTGCCCCCCGCGATCAGCCCGCTGACCAGCAGCCCGGTCAGCAAACCCCGTCGACTCATGAGTTCTCCCCTTGTCTGGGCGCGTCGAGACGCACGGTGTGAGTGAACACGTAGCGCGCACAACCGTCAACGCTACGCAATCATATGCCCGTCGCCTGATCGGCCTGCTATGAACCAGACGCCTGTGCGGGGGTTCGGTTGCGCTCAGCCCAGGTCGTCCCCGGGCTGAGCACCGGGTAGGAGAAACCAGTCAGCGGCGCGGTGACCGAACAGCCGCCGCGTCATAGTGCTTCTGAATTGCCCGGCGGATTGGCGTCCTGGAGCAAGGCATCAATTTGCTCCGGAGTGCCCGGAAGGCCATACCATGCCCCCTGGCCGGTGTCGCACCCCACTGCCCGGAAACGCTCACATTGGGCGAGGGTCTCAACACCCTCCGCGGTCACGGTCAGGTCCAACGCGTGCGCCAGATCGACCAGTGCCCGCACAATCCGCTGGTCCACGGTATTGCAGGGAGATTGCAGTGCCGCTGCGAACGAGCCCGCCAGCTTGAGCTCATGAAGAGATAACCGGCGCAGGTCTGGAAGGTTCCAATATCCATCGCCGAAGTCATCAAGGGCGATACGCACGCCCATGCCGTGCAGCTTCGTCAGTACCATAAGAGGGCCCGCGTCGTCGCCCATCAAAGACTGCTCGGTCAGCTCGAGTTGCAAACTGGAGGGGTCGAGCTGGTTGTCAGCGAGAACCTTCGTGACGTCGGCCACCAGGCTGGCCTCGTGCAGTTGCCGGGGCGCGAGGTTGACACTGACCAACGGCGCGGCAGCACCGAACGCGTCGCGCCATGCTCTGGCCTGCTCACACGCCCGGGCCAGCACCCAATGCCCGAGCTGCACAATCGCCCCCGACTCCTCGGCGAGGCGGATGAACCGTTCCGGCCCGAGCACGCCGAGAGTCGGGTGACGCCAGCGCACCAGCGCCTCGACCCCCCGTAGTCCACCCTCCTGAAGATCGACCAGCGGCTGGTAGGCAACGAAGAACTCGCCGCTTGCCACGGCGGCCAGCATCGTCGCGGACAACGTGAAACTAGCCACCTCGCTCGCATTGCGATTCTGGTCGAACATCGCGTAGCGAGCTTTACCGCCTGCTTTCGCCTGGTACATGGTGATGTCGGCGGCCTGGATGAGGTCAGCCGGATTAGTGTCGGCCACCGGACGCTCGACGACGCCGATGCTTGTTCGCACGGTCAGCGCGTGATCGCCGACCCGTACCGGTGCGGCCAGGGCGGAGAGGATCTTATCGGCCAGTACGGCCATGTCAGCTTCGCCGGCGGTGTCCTCAACGATGATCAGGAATTCGTCCCCGCCCATCCGGGCTACCAGCTCCCCGGGACCGCAGCAACGGGTCAAGCGGGACGCGACAGCTTTCAGCAACTGATCGCCGACGTCATGGCCCAAGCTGTCGTTGACCACCTTGAACCCGTCGAGGTCCAGGAAGCACAGGCCAACGCGGCGCTGGTCAGCCGGCCCAGCGAATACCTCCTCCAGCCGTTCGGTGACCATCTGTCTGTTGGCCAGCGCGGTCAGCGGATCATGATAAGCCTGGTACTCCAACCTCTCTTGCAGGCGACGCCGTTCGGACACATCCTCCAGCAGCGCCACCTGGTAAGCGGGCTCCCCTACCTCATCACGGACCAGTGACACGGTCAGGTCAGTCCAGATCTCACCGCCGTCGCGACGGTTGAACCGCTTCTCCATGCGGAAGTGGTCGCGCTCACCGCGAACCAGTTCCCCGTAGACCTCCCACACGCTGGCGGCGTCCTCTGGGTGGACCATCGAACTGACGTTGAGCGAAGTGAACTCGTCATGGGTGTAGCCGAACATCTGCTGCAGCGCAGGATTAGCGTCGGTGATGTTGCCTTTCAGGTCACCGATCCCGATTCCCATCTTCGCCTCGGTGAACATCGCCCGGAACTTCGCCTCGCTGGCCGCCAGTGCCTGTTCGGCCTGCCGGCGTGCCCGTAGCCCTGCGCGATAGATCGCGTCCTGCTCATCGAGGCTGCGCTCGCGTAACGCACTGGCGTAACCGGCAGCCAGGCTGCCCACGAGCTGTGCAACCCGGCCGGTCACATCGACTCCTGGTGGAGCTGACGTCAGCACACCGGGCAACCACTCCGCGATCAGCGCAAGGCTCTCTCTGAGCGTCTCGGTACCGGTGAAATGCCCAGCGACCATGGCGACGCCGACCTCTCGTCCCACCGACGGGTCGAACTCGACAGCCAGGAAACCCTCGACCAATTGGTAGGTGAGGTCGAGCAGATGCCGGGCCAGCACACGGCGTCCCATCGACACGTAGCTCGTGCCGACGATCGCCTCAGTCCAACGCTGGGCGAAGGCCTCGTACTCCTCGTGAGTCATCCGGATCGGCCTACCGCGGCGAAGCCGGTGAACCGCTCGGGATGGTCGTCGACGTCGGCCGGCGCATCCGGCCGCCACAGCGGCAGGAACACCACTCCCGGGGGCACCAGGTCGAACCCGTCGAGCATCGCCTCGACCTCGGGGCGCGAGCGCATGGTCAACGGTGCGCCGGCCCGCCGGTAGAGCTCGGTGTGCGAGCCGGCCTGATCGGGTCGGCCCTCGTGAGTAGCGTGCGACACGACGAGGTAGCTTCCGGGCGGCATCATCTTGCGGTACTGAGCAACGATGCCCGCCGGGTCCGCCTCATCGGGGACGAAATGCAGCATCGCCACCATGAGCACGCCGATCGGCTGGGTCGGGTCGAGCAACCGCCTGGCCCGTGGGTCGTCGAAGATCGCCGCTACGTCGCGCAGGTCCGCCTGGACGACGTCGGCGTGCTGATTACCGAACAGGATGGCCCGGCTGTGCGCGGCCGCCACAGGGTCGACGTCGACGTAGACCACTCGGGCCTCAGGAGCAACGGCCTGGGCGACCTCGTGCACATTTCCCTCGGTGGGGATGCCCGACCCGATGTCCAGAAATTGGGTAATACCCTGCCTGACGAGGTAGCGCACCGAGCGGCGCAGGAACGCCCGGTTAGCCTGCATGATCAGGGGCAGTTCCGGCCACAGCGCCATGGCCTGACGCGCCATCTGCCGATCCACGGCGAAGTTGTGCGAACCGCCGAGGTAGTAGTCGTATACGCGGGCCGGACTGGGATGCTCGATGTCGACGTCATCCGACGCCCAGCTCGGCCGTTCCATCGGTCACCCTCCTAGTGGTGTCGACGATGGTGGGAGCCGGAAGCTACCGACCGCAGACACGGACTTACCCTCCGAGATCTCAATAACAGACAGGAAACACCTCATGCAAGGCCACAGACGAGGGCCGTTGGCCGTTTCCTTGATACTGGCTCCGTGGTGAACAACAGATGTACTCCTGAGGAAGATCGTGCAACGGTAGCTGGCGGACCGGTCAGCGAGCCGAAAAAGCGACGGGCGGCTGTCCTGGGTTCACCGATCCGGCATTCGCTGTCACCGACTCTGCACCGCGCTGCCTACACAGCGCTGGGCCTGACCAGTTGGTGCTACGACGCAGTGGAATGCGACGAGGCCGCGCTGCCGGCCTTCGTGGGGCGGCTCGGTTCGGAGTGGGCCGGGCTATCGTTGACTATGCCACTGAAACGGGTCGCGTTGACCGTGGCCGATGAAGTCTCTGCGCTGGCCCACGCGGTCGGCGCGGCGAACACCCTGTTGTTCGGGCAGCGAGGTGCGCCGCGCCGGGCCGAGAACACCGATGTAGCCGGCATCCTCGCCGCGCTGCGCGAAGCGGGCGTCGACCGGGTCAGCGCCGCGGTGGTCCTGGGAGCCGGCGGCACCGCCCAGGCGGCGCTTGCTGCGCTGCGTGAGCTGGGCGAGATCGCGCCGACCGTTCTGGTGCGGGACTCGTCCTCGACGACGGAGCTTCGCGCGGCCGCCGATCGGCTCGGGGTCACGCCGGTGATCTCCGGCGGCCTACTCGACGGTGCCATCCCCGAGGCTGAGGTCGTCATCTCCGCCCTGCCGCCTGGCGCTGCCGACGCACTGAGCCGCCAGCAGTGGGTGAGCAGGCCGGTGGTGCTCGACGTCGTATACACGCCGTGGCCCACCCCGCTGGCCGCGTCCGCGATCACCGCGGGCTGCCCGACCGTCAGCGGTCTCGCGGTGCTGCTGCACCAAGCCGTTGCCCAGTGCGAGCTGATGACTGGTCGCTCCGCGCCCACCGCCCACATGCGGGCCGCCCTGGAAGCCGCCGTCGCCCGATAACGGCACCATCCCGCCTGCGCGACGTGTGATCAACTCGTGCGGGCCGCGTGCCGCCCCCACACTCGACCTATGGTGACTCCAGCCTCGACGTACCGGTTACAGTTCGGCCGCTGCCTGACCTTCACCGATGCCGTTGCGGCAGTTCCCTACCTGGCGTCGCTGGGCGTCGGGTGGGTGTACACCTCGCCGCTGCTGACCGCGATGCCGGGGTCGGCGCACGGGTATGACGTGGCCGACCCGCGCCGGATATCTGAGGTGATCGGCGGCGAAGCCGGCCTGCGCGCCCTGGTAGCGGCCGTCCGCGGGCACGGGATGGCGCTGGTGGCGGATATCGTGCCCAACCATCTGGGAGTGGCGGATCCGCAGGCCAACCCCGCCTGGTGGGATGTGCTGCGGCACGGGCCGTCGTCGCGCTTCGCTCGATGGTTCGACATCACCGGCTGGCCGCTGCGCCTGCCCGTCTTGGCCGACTCACCCGACGCGCTCGCCGACTTGCGGCTGGATGGTGACGTGCTCCGTTACTACGAGCACGCCTTTCCGGTGGCGCCGGGCACGGCGGGCGGCACTCCACAGCAGGTACACGAGGCGCAGCACTACCGGCTGGTCTCCTGGCGGGCGGACGTCGGTTACCGCCGCTTCTTCGCGGTCAGCGACCTCGCCGCGGTGCGGGTGGAGGACCCCGACGTGTTCGACGCCACCCACGGAGAGGTGCTGCGGTGGGTCGTCGAGGGCGAGGTCGACGGCCTGCGCGTCGACCACCCGGACGGTCTCACCGACCCTCTCGGCTACCTGCAGCGGCTTCGTGAGCGCGCTCCCGGCACCTGGATCGTGGTGGAGAAGATCCTCGAACCAAGCGAGCAACTGCCCGCGTCGTGGCCGGTAGCCGGCACTACCGGCTACGACGCGCTCGCCGAGGTCGATGGGGTGCTGGTCGACCCCGCCGGTGAAGCGACACTCACCGCCCTGGATACTGAGCTGACCGGGGTTCAGACCGACTGGGCGCAGTTGGTACACGATTGCAAATATGACGTGGCCACCGGCATGCTCGGCTCGGAGCTGCATCGCCTGGCCGCGCTGGCCCCCGCCCTTACCGACGTATCCGATGCGCTGGCCGAGGTACTGGCGTGTTTCCCGGTATACCGCTCATACCTGCCCGGTCATGGGGCCGAGCACCTGGATCAGGCGCTGGCAGCTGCCCGACATCGACGTCCCGATCTGGCCTTGACGCTGGCGGCGCTGGCACCGCGGCTGCGGGATCCGAGCGACGAGCTCGCGGTCCGGTTTCAGCAGACCTCCGGTGCGGTGATGGCCAAGGGGGTCGAGGACACCGCCTACTACCGCTGGACCCGACTCATCGCGCTCAATGAGGTAGGCGGGGATCCGGGCCGCTTCGGGCTCGACCTCGACGCCTTCCACGCCGCTGCGGCGCATCGGGAGGAACTCGCGCCGCAGGGTATGACCACACTGTCCACTCACGACACCAAGCGTTCCGCCGACGTACGAGCCCGGCTGGCGGTTCTCGCCGAGATGCCGGAGTGGTGGGCAGGCGCCGTCCGGGAGTTCACCAAGTTGGCGCAGGCGGCCGGTGCCGGCGTGCCCGACCCCGCGCTGGGACACCTGCTCTGGCAGACGCTGGTCGGTGCGTGGCCGCTGCCGCCCGATCGGCTGCACGCCTACCTCGAGAAGGCGATGCGCGAGGCGCGGACCCGCACCACCTGGACTGACCCGGATGCACCGTTCGAATCCGCCATGCATGCCGTCGCCGATGCCGCGCTGGATGACTCGGCGCTGTACACCGCGGTGGCCAGGGTGGCCGCCCGGATCATCCCGCCCGGTCGGTCGAACTCGCTGTCGGCGGCGGCTGTACAGCTAGCGATGCCGGGTGTGCCGGACACCTATCAGGGCAGCGAGCTGTGGGACCTATCACTGGTGGATCCGGACAACCGCCGGCCGGTGGACTTCACCGCACGCGCCGACCTGCTCACGCGAATCGATCGCGGCTGGCTGCCCGACGTGGACGACTCGGGCGCGGCAAAGCTGCTCGTGGTATCCCGGATCCTGCGCGCGCGCCGTGACCATCCCGAACGCTTCACCGGCTACACCCCATTGCGCGGTGCCGGTGCTGGCGCATCGCACGCCATCGTGTTCGCCCGCAACGGGGTCGTCGCGGTCGCCACCCGGCTACCCGTCGGGTTGACCGACCGCGGCGGCTGGGGTGCGACCGCGCTGCCCCTGCCCCGCGGGTCCTGGACCGATGTGCTCACCGGTTTGTCGGCGCGCGGTGACGTCGCGCTGGCCGAGCTGCTGGGCCGCTACCCCGTGGCCCTGCTGCTCGCCGACTGAGTGCCATGGCCAGACGATGCCGCACAACCCTGACAAGATCGGTGACCATGGACTTCACGGTGTGGGCACCGCAGCGGCAGCGGCTACGGATCATGGTCAACGGCGCCGAGCACGAGATGACCAAGACCGCCGGCGGCTGGTGGTGCGTGAACGTCGGCGACGCCGGATCAGGCAGCGACTACGCGTTCCGGCTGGACGAGGAGGACACCCCACTACCCGACCCCCGATCCCGGTGGCAACCCAACGGGGTGCACGCCGCGTCACGGGTCTATGACCACCGCGCCTTCGAATGGACCGATCAGCGCTGGACCGGCCGGGCGCTGGCGGGCAGCCTGCTCTACGAGCTGCACATCGGGACGTTCACCGCGGGGGGCACCTTCGACTCCGCTATCGAGCGCCTCGACTACCTCGCCGAGTTGGGCGTCGACCTGGTTGAGGTGATGCCGGTCAACGCCGTCGACGGGCCTCGCAACTGGGGCTACGACGGGGTCGGTTGGTACGCCGTCACCGAGAACTATGGCGGGCCCGACGCGTTCAAGCGTTTCGTCGAAGCCTGCCATGGCCGCGGGCTGGGTGTGCTGCTCGACGTCGTGCACAACCACCTCGGCCCGTCCGGCGCCTACCTGGACCGCTTCGGCCCCTACTTCGCGGGCAGCAACATCTGGGGCCCCACCCTCAACCTGGACGGCCCACACTCCGACGAGGTGCGCCGCTACGTCATCGATAACGCGCTGGAGTGGCTGCGCGACTACCACCTCGACGGGCTGCGGCTGGATGCCGTGCACGCCCTGCGCGACACCCGGGCCATTCACGTACTGGAGGAGCTCGCCGGTGAGGTGGACACCCTGGCCGCACACCTGCGACGGCCGCTGTCGCTGATCGCCGAGTCCGACCTCAACGATCCGCGGCTGGTCACCGCGAGGGTCGCCGGGGGCTACGGGCTGACCGCGCAGTGGGACGACGACATCCATCATTGCCTGCACGCCGCGCTGACCGGCGAACGGCAGGGCTACTACAGCGACTTCGGCGCCCTGGCCGACCTGGCCCGCACCCTTCGCGGCGCGTTCTTCCACGACGGGGGCTGGTCGAGCTTCCGCCAGCGCACCCACGGCCGCCCGGTGGACACTGCGCACCTACCCGGCTGGAAGTTCGTCACCTACCTGCAGAACCACGACCAGGTGGGCAACCGCGCTATCGGCGACCGAATCTCGGCCACCTTGTCCCCCGGCCTGCTCGCCTGCGGCGCGGCGCTGGTGCTGTGCTCCCCGTACACGCCGATGATCTTCATGGGGGAGGAGTGGGGCGCGGCCACCCCGTTCCAGTTCTTCTCGTTCATGCCCGACGCGGGAGTACGTGAGGCCGTTCGCGGTGGCCGCTACGCCGAGTTCGCCCAGCACGGGTGGGACGAAACAGACGTTCCCGACCCGAACGACGAGCAGACCTTCTTGCGTTCCCGGCTCGACTGGTCCGAGCCCGGCACCGAACCGCACGCGACCCTGCTGGGCATCTACCGCCAGCTGATCGCGCTGCGCAAAGGGCGCCCGGAACTGTCCGACCCCTGGCTGTATGCCTTGGCCGTCGACGTCGATGAGGACGCCCGCACGCTGGTACTGCACCGCGGTGCGCTGCGGGTGGCGGTGAATCTGAGCCCGCAGGGCGCCTCCATCGCGCTGCACGGCCAGCCCGCTGACGTACTGCTCGCGTCCGGGGAGGCCACCACAGCGCAGGACACCGTGCAGCTCGCCGGTGAGTCCTTCGCCGTCGTTCGCCTGGAGCTCAGCGAAAGATCTTGCGCAGCAACGCCAGCACGATGAGCGCACCGAGGGCCATCAGGGAGTAGCGCACCGTCGGGTTGCCCATGGTCGCCTCGACCTGCTCCTTGCCGGCCTCGACCAGGCGCTTGGGATCCGCCCTCGTCCCGATCTCCTGCAGCGTCGCGGCCAGCGCATCGCGGGCCTGCTCGATGTCGCGTTCGATGGTGTCGGCGTCGCGGGCCATAGAGTCCTCCTCGCGGGGGTGTGCGTGCGGCACACCGTAGCCACGGTATGTCCAGGTGGCGAAACCACCCCACCCGCCGGGCGGTACCGTCCGGCGTCGTGACCGACAACGTCCGGCTGTCCCCCGGCGACGCCGCCCCTGAGTTCACCCTGCCCGACGCCGACGGTAAGCCCGTCTCGCTGGCGGACTACCGAGGCCGATCCGTCGTGGTCTACTGCTACCCCGCGGCCGGCACTCCTGGCTGCACAAAGCAGGCCTGTGACTTTCGTGAGAACCTCGCCGAGCTGGACGCGGCAGGTTTCGCGGTGCTCGGCATCTCGCCAGACCCGCCGGCGAAGCTGGCGAAGTTCCGCGACGCCCAAGGCCTCACCTTCCCGCTGCTGTCCGACGTGAACCGCTCCGTGCTCACCGCCTACGGCGCCTACGGCGAGAAGCAGCTGTACGGCAGGACGGTCACCGGCGTGATCCGATCCACCTTCGTGATCGACCTGCAGGGTCGTATCGACAAAGCGCTGTACAACGTCCGCGCCACCGGCCACGTCGCCAAGCTGCGCAAAGACCTCGGAGTCTGACCCCGTATCCTCTTGCACCTGGTGGCGCTCATCACCGCGAGCCGGCGTAGCCCAACGGCAGAGGCACGGGTCCTAGGAACCCGCCAGTGTGGGTTCGAATCCCACCGCCGGCACCAAGTGTGGTGTCGCGGGACACCGTGTACAGGTGTCTCGGGACATCGTTCACGTTTGGGCGGTGGTTGGTAGTCCTCGTTCGGGTCGAGGTGGAGTTCTCGGCGCAGAGAACCAACCGCCACTCACGCACCATCGTCTTCGACCCCCCAGCCATGCCCGGTCCTTCTTCGAATGTGGCCGGTGAAAGACAGCAATGCGCGAAGCAACCGTATGCTTCATGGCGGATAGGAGTTGGGGCGAGAGATAGTAAGCGGTTCGAGTCACAGCTACTACGGCGATCACGTAAAAATGTGGTTAACTCCCTGCGGCGAAGATCGTCAAATCTTCCCGGAAACTGTGCCAAATCTCAGCTTTGGTTATCACCCGAACTAGGTACTCACCGAGCGAGTCTACGTGGTGGCCACACCGAAAACTGGTCGAATAGCACATATGTTGCCCAGTGCCGGCTGCGACGGGACCATTGCATACCGCGCGCCACCGGAGCGTCCCGGTACCCGTACGTCTGGCAGGCAACGGACCTGCACCAACACAGATCCCGCGGACTACACCGACCTCCGATCAACGCTCACCCTGGCCAGCTGTGAAATCAGTTCACAATTTTAGGTAATGACGGGAAAAATTTAGGTGCCGAATTCGTCTTGGCATCCGTGATTTCGGTGGCCATGCTTAGGTACACGGAATCACGATGCCGTCGATGAGGTCTTCTGTCCCCGGCCCGCGCGGCCATTGAGGAGGAACGGGATGCTTGAGGCATTGAGTTCGGCTGAGATCAACCGTCAGCACGCAGAACTGCTCCCAGCGCGTACCGTCCTGTCCCTGTTCAGCAAGCCGGGCGCGAGCGGCAGCAACAGTGGGGCGGGCAGCGGCGCGACCCCAGCCACCGGCTCCGTCACCCTCGTCACCCTTTTCGACCACCAGACCAACACCAGCTCCAACGGCGGGAATTGAATGAAAGCCTCTGGGTGATCGGGGGTGCGGTGCCCCAATTTACCGGTCTCGGCTTGCGTCATCTCGTGGCGAGGTGTACTCGGCGTGCACTGCACGCAGGGCGCGGATGGCCTGCACCGCGTGCCGGCCGTCCGCAGACTGGATCGCCATCACCGCGATGTACTCGTCGTCGGGGAGCTCGATGCGGGCCCACGGGGCGCCGTCGGGGAAGGACACCCGGCGCACCAGATCCCAGGGCAGCGTGCGGGTCCCGATCAGGTTGCGCACCTCCACGCCGTCGGCGCCGGCGCGCACCCGGGGTCGCGCGAACATCAGGGCGCCACCAGCGAGCAACAGCCCCAGTACCACCATGGCCACCTGGTCGGAGAGCCGGAAGTAGACGCCGGTAGGTGTCTGGCGCAGCAGCGTTCCGACGACCGCGAATACCGCGATCAGCACCACTGCCGCGGCCACCGCGATCCGGCGGGCCTTTCTGGGCCGGGTCTCGAACATCGTGGTGGTCATGGCCCCTCCCGTCGAACCCGGCGCAGGCCGCGCAGCACCAGGGCCGTCTGCAGTGCGGCGACGCAGGCCTGAAAACCCTTGTCCTCCGCGGAGGAGGGCAGCCCGCAGCGGTCCAGGGCCTGTTCCTCGGTGTCACAGGTGAGCACCCCGTTGCCGACCGCGACACCCTCATCCAGCGCGACCCTCGCGAGCCCTGCGGTGACCGCGTCGCACACGTACTCGAAATGTGGAGTGCCACCGCGGATCACCACGCCGAGCGCGAGGACGGCGTCGTGCTGCCGGGCCAATTCCTGGCACACCACGGGCAGTTCGACCGCACCCGGCACCCGCACCACCGTCGGCTTCGCGATGCCCGCCTCGGCAGCGGCCGCACTGGCCCGGTCCAGCAAGGCGGTCGTGATCCGTGGGTGCCACCGAGTGGCGGCGATGCCCAGCCGCAGGTCCCCGCAGCGCGGTACCTGCAGCATGGGCTGGCCGGTGCCGCTCATGGTCGCAACGCACCAGTGGGATCCAGGCCGTCGAGGTCGTGGCCCATCCGGTCACGCTTGGTGCGCAGATAGCGCAGATTCTCGGGGTTGGGCCGGATAGGCAGCGGGACCCTCCCGGTGATGGTCAGGCCGTAGCCCTCCAGGCCGGCCCGCTTTGCCGGGTTGTTGGAGAGCAGCCGCATCGAGCGCACGCCCAGGTCCACCAGGATCTGCGCCCCGGTGCCGTAGTCGCGTGCGTCGGCGGGCATGCCCAGGGCGAGGTTGGCGTCCACGGTATCCGCGCCAGCGTCCTGTAGCTGATAGGCCTGCAGTTTATGCATCAGTCCGATGCCGCGGCCCTCGTGACCGCGAACGTAGAGCACGACCCCGCGGCCTTCGGCAGCGATGGCGGCGAGCGCGGCGTCCAGCTGCGGACCGCAGTCGCAGCGCAACGAGCCCAGCACGTCGCCGGTCAGGCATTCCGAGTGCACCCTGACCAGGACGTCGGCGCCGTCCCCGATCTCCCCGGCGACCAGCGCGATGTGCTCCACACCGTCGAGCAGGGAGTCGAAGCCGATGGCCCTGAACTCCCCGTGCAGGGTGGGGATCCGGGCTTCCGCGACCCGCTCCACCTGCTTTTCGAACCGTCGCCGGTAAGCAATCAGGTCCGCGATGGTGATCAGCGCCAGGCCGTGCTCGGCGGCGAAGACCTCCAGCTCGTCGCGACGGGCCATGTCGCCGTCGTCCTTGGCCGAGACGATCTCGCACAGCACGCCGGCCGCGGGGAGCCCGGCCAGCCGGGCCAGGTCCACCGAGGCCTCGGTGTGCCCCGGGCGGCGCAGTACCCCACCCTCCTTGGCTCGCAGCGGCACGACATGACCCGGGCGGGCGAAATCGACCGACTTGGCGTCGGGGTCGGCCAGTAGCCGGATGGTTTGCGCGCGGTCCGCCGCTGAGATCCCGGTCGTCACGCCCTCGCGGGCGTCCACCGTGACGGTGTAGGCGGTGCCCCGCTTGTCCTGGTTGGTATGGAACATCGGTGGCAGATCCAACCGGTCGCAGTCATCCCCGGTCAGCGCCACACAGACGTACCCCGAGGTGTACCGGACCGTGAACGCCAGCAGTTCGGGGGTGGCCCGAGCGGCGGCGAAGATCAGATCGCCCTCGTTCTCCCGCTCTTCGTCGTCCACTACGATCACCGGGCGCCCGGCCGCGACCTCGGCGATCGCCCGATCGATGCCGGCAAAGGCGCTGTGCGTCATTGCGTCCTCCTCCCCCGCATCATCCCCCAGCCCGCCACTGCCAGGGGCAAGATGTGGGCAGGCCAACCTCCCGCCAGCCCCTCCGGTCGTGCCGAGCTTATGCGGCCCCCGCAACGCGTTAGGCGGTGGTGGTGAGGTTGGCCATCATGGCCATGTCTTCGTGTTCGAGGTTGTGACAGTGGAAGACGTAGCGGCTGGGATAGTCGGTGAAGCGGGTGATAATTTCGACTTCTTCGGCGGGATGTAGTTCGACGGTTGGCAGAGCTGCCCTGCCGGCATGGGGATCGTTCGCGAAAACGCGATCGTGGTTGGGTCATCGCTGACGGCCGATGCCGATCTGGCCGCCGCCGCTACCTCCGAGCGGGTGTCGCTGATCAACTCGCCGGGCGTGGCCGCCTTCCGCCCCGAGTTGGTAGAGGAATTGGTCGCAGACGAGCGAGTGGAGGTCGTCGGCGACGTCGCGTTGTTCGATCACTAAGTGCACAGGTCGGTTTCTGAGCGGCCTGCCGCTCGAAGGGCGGCAGCCAGGACTCCGCGCCCGACGCGGCGCAATCGCGCGGCTATGCGCCAATGACTGCTTGATCGCCGAAACTGAGCGACGGCAGTGCGATTTTGCATGGTTACCGCTCAGTTCTGGCGATCTTGAGAGCCAGCGGCGTAGCGAATAGGCAACAGCCACTCACCTGGCAGATCGAACATGGGGTCGGTGATCATCCGCACACCGCCGATGTCGATGAGCGCGGTTGGGTCACCGAGGTGGCGGACGGTCACGTCCCCGCACCATCGTCAACTCATCGACCCCTCTTCAGCCTGCCCGTAGCTTCCAGCGTCGTTGGCCTGGCTGGGTGCTGGAGCGACGAGATCGAGCCCGGCGGTGGGTGAAGACTGAAATGTCGGGTAGACAGTGGTGCTTGGTGTTATCCGACGGCCCGGATGGCGGCCACGGCTACCACAATGCTGCGGTAGCGAACCGGGAGATCATCATCCCACCCGAGTGACCAGACGCGGTCGAGGTGGGGTAGCACGCCGCTGACGGCGTAGCCGGTTTGCTCCTCGGCGGCGGTGTGGCCGGCCCGGGTGAGCAGGTCGAGCCCCCGGACGGAGCAGAAGGTCACCTGGGCCAGATCGACGACGAGATGGGCCGGCCGTCGCTTGAGGCTGTTATCGAGCGCGACTTGCAGGGTCGGCAGGGTGTACAGGTCGACCTCGCCCTCCACCCGCAGCACGGTGATCTCGCCCGCCGAGCAGCGCAGTGACTTTGCGTTATAGCAACACCAGGCGGGGGGACCGTTGATATCGCCCAGGGTGATCAGGTCGAAGATATCTTCTCGCCCGGCGTGGCTTGGTTGTGCCGACACTGCGACCCTCCTGGCAGACGGACTTAGGCCTCGCCGGGGTCTGGGGCTACCTCGCCAGAATACCGATCGGTCACCGGTGCCACACCGCCCAAGGGGTGGCGGAGCCGGTTACCGCTGGTCGGCCGCTTTGCTGTGCGCAGTGGCGACGCCGAGCACGTCGGCGGCCAGGTCGGTCCCGACGACTTGGCGGGCCACTTCGGATAGCAGCGCGTTGCGGTTGCGGGCGTAGCAGCGCAGCCGGTCGAAGGCCACGTTCATGCTCATGTTCCCGCGCTGAGCGAGCATACCCTTGGCCTGTTCAATGATCACCCGATTGTTCGGCGCGGTCTGCAACTGCTCGGTGACCACCTCACCGCGGTGGATGGCGCGTTCGGACAGAATCCCGATCGTCGCAACATCGGCGAGAGCCTGACCCAACGCCAGGTCAGCCTCAGGTAAGGACCCCGGTTGACGGTGGAACAGGTTCATCGCCCCGATCGCCTCGCCGCGCAGCCGCAGCGGCAGCGCATGCACCGACCGGTAGGCCCCCCGGCTCTCGACGGCAGCCGCGAACACCGGCCACCGTCCGGCCGCGTCGGCCAGATCCGGCACGCTCACCGCCGACTGGGTGCGGAAACACTCCACGCACGGGCCCTGGTCGGCCTCGAGCTGCAGCAGGTCCATCACATCGGCATCCTCCTGCGAGGATGCCACCACCTGAAGGTTGCGCTGAGAATCGACCAGCCTGATCCCGGCCGCGTCGGCGGCCAGCAGATCGATGATGTCGTAATCATCGACCAGGGTGTCCGCGAGCCCAACGAAAGCCCTACTCAGCAGCTGCTCGCGACGCTTCCTACCTGACTCATCTTTCAGATCCCTCCACCAAAGACCGCACCGGGATAGCTCGCCAAAAAAACCGTGCTCGGTCAATCCCGGCTCACCTCGTGTCCGGCGTGAAATGCAACCGGCGGGACACCACGTCGTGGGCGACGTCACCCAGCAACCGCTGCTCGACGAAAGCATAAGCCCGCATCCGGGCCAGCGCGTCGGTCGCGCTGACCCCGAGCTGGACCAACACCATGCCCGTGGCCTGGTGAATCTCCGCGCGGCCGTGCAACGAATGGTCCAGCCACGCCCCGTCACCGGGATCGGTTCGCATCCCGAGGAACATCAGTGCGGCCATGTCCGCGGCACTGATCGCATCCCGTAACTGCGCGCCGCTCAGCGAACCCGGAGCCGTGCGATAAAGGTCCAGTACCCCGAGGTTGATCGTTCCCCACTGCAACGGCACCGCGAACAGCGCCCCGACATCGGACTGCTCCAGCACGGCCGCGGCGAAGACCGGCCAGTGGCCCACCTCGGTGCTGTGGTGCAGGTCCGGCACCAGCACTGGGCGCCCGGTCAACGCGGCCTCCATACACGCGCCCTCCCCGAGGCTGAACTGGAGATCTTCAAGCAACTCCGCCGTCGCATCGGTAGCGCACAACGTCTCACGTGCGCTACTCGCGGTCAGCAGCGAGATCGCCGCGCCGTCAACGTCCAGGCCCACCACACACGCCCGACAGACCCGCTCGGCTAGCGCGCGGTCATCTCCGACGTCGCGGGCGATCTCCAGCAGCGCCCGCGTCACCGCGCCCCGCTCAGCCACCCGGACGGGCCCCACCACGCGGGCTCTGACCGAGCACTCTCATCACATTCAGCCCCCGTTAGTCCAGCGCAAGTCCCAAACTGAGCGCGACAGGGACTCGATCGGCGCCGAGGGACCAGGCCAACGTTACGCGCACACCGCCGCTCTCGACGGCGGCACCGATGAGTTCTGGTGCCCGTCCTAGTCGTAGGCAGCGACCGTTCGAAGGGGGAACACAATGCTCAAGATCAAAATTGGACGAGTGATGATCCCGGTGTCCGACCAGGATGAGGCGATCGAGTTTTACACCAAGATCCTTGCCTTCTCGCTCGTCGCGGATGTCCCGTTCGGCGCGGGCGAACGCTGGGTCGAGGTCGCGCCACCCGGCGACGGGGCGAACCTGGCGCTTGTGTTGCCCCAGGGCGCCTTCCAACCCGGTCAGATGACCGGATTGCGTTAATGTCGCCGGACCCTCGCTCCGACTACACCGAGTTGAAGAACACGGACGTCGATGTCGACGCGGAACTGATGGGGTGGGTCGGAGGGCTCCGGCGAGGCCGTCAGGAAACGTTGGTTCCTTGACGATCAACAGTGGGTGTTGCGCGGCCGTTTGGTGGTGGCCAGTTCCTCATCCTTGGAGTGGACTGACACCAGGAGGATGCCGACATGGCCAAGCTGAGGGTGCAAGGTGACGAGCTGGTGGTCTGGCTCTCCCCGCTGGAGAAGCTGGGTGCGCTGCGCGGTGACGTCCATCTCCCCCTGGCCGCCGTGAGATCCGCGCGGGTCAGCGACCGGCCCTGGTCGGAGCTTCGGGGCATCCGGGCGCCCGGCACCGGCTTCCCGGGAATCATCTCGCTCTGCACCCGCCGGGGATCAGGGGTCGTCGACTTCGCAGCCGTCTACCGAGGCGGCCCCGCAGTCGTGGTGGACCTCGAGGGTGCCCACTTCGACCGCCTCGTTGTCACCTGTAACGACGCCGACAGCGTGGTCCGGCGCATCGAGCAGGCGGTACCACCCAGGGCTTGAGCTGCCGGTCGAGATCCTGAAGGCGGTGGTCGTGTGCAAGGGCGGAGCCCGCGATGTGATCATTTGGCAGACCGGAACCACTCGGCTGCTACCCCGCCCGCTCGCCGGACGCCGCACCCCCGATCACGACGTCGTCGGACAGATAGCGGCGCACCGTGCGCCGGCGGCGCTCCAAATGCCGGGCGATGGCCGAGATCGACCGCTGCGGTCACCGGTCAGCAGACCGTTGTTCTTCGCTGGAAGCTACGGGCAGGCCTGGTGCCGCAGTCGACGGCCTGCTCCTGCATCGTGGGCTGGGTGCCGGCCCGGACACCGGCCCGTGGCGGCCGTCCTAAGCCGGCTTGTCAGTTAGTGGGAGGAACCCCATTGAGCCCCGCTCCTCCAGGACCCGTCATACGCCTGCTTCTCCGGGCGCCCGCCCGCTTGTATGACCACGATCTCGGTTGGCTCCTGGGCAAGCGGTTCCTGTGCCTGACCCACGTAGGCCGGAAATCGGGGCGCCGATACCGGACCGTGCTCGAGGTCATCGGGACTAAGCCGGCTGCGGGCGAGGTCATGGTCATCGCCGGCATGGGCCCGTCGTCGGACTGGTACCGCAACATCCAGGCGAACCCGGCCATCGAGGTCGTCGTCGGCCGCAGCCGGTTCGCGCCGATCCACCGCGTGCTCGACGAAACCGAAGCGGCTGCGGTGGTGCGGGAGTACGAACGGAGCAACCGCTGGGTCCTCCCGGTCATCCGTACAGTGCTGAGCAAACTGCTCGGTTGGCGCTACGACGGCAGCGAGACCGGGCGAATCCACCTGGTCCGCTCGCTCCCGATCGTGGCCTTCCGCCCACGTCGCGAGCCAGGCTCCTCCGCCGGGTGACTTCGCGGCATTTCGTCAACTGATGCCCATGTCCGCCAGCGCCCAATTACCGCTGTTCAGACTCCAGATAAGACGCCACCATGCGATCGACGTACTTCGCGAGTCTGGGTGACCTGTGCGGCATGCTACGCACCGTAGTACCAGCAAACGCCGCACCGGCACCTACTGCGATATGTTCGAGCGGTTGGCCTCCTGAGAGAGGCCCTGCGATGCCCTTCGACCCCGCCACCGTGCCCCCGCTGGCCCGGCAACGCCTCAAGCTGCTCGAAACCGCCCTGACCGGGATCCACCTGTCCGACGCCGAGCGGGCGACGCTGGCGCACCTGGCCGCCGGTCAGGACGTCGAAACGATCCGCAACCTGGCCGCCGTGATGGCCCGGGCTCGGCAGGCTCGGCCGCGGAGTCTCGATGAGCTTGCCGCCCGCCTGGTCGTTGCCGAGGGGATGGTGGCCGGGTATCGCGAGGCGCGCGGCGGGGCGGACGCCCGGCCATGACCCGCTCCCGTGGCCCCCTGGCCGACTTCCAACATGCGGCCTACCTGATGTCACGCACCGCCGGGGACCTGTCCGCCCTGCAGCGGGGTCGCCTCGGCAAGCGCCTCGTACGCCGAGTGGTCACCCGCCGCGGGTTCGGTCCCTTGCTCGACGCGTTGTTTCGCAAGCTGTAGCCCATCACACACAACGGGCCCCTACCCAGGACTCGGGTAGGGGCCCGTCGTGCCTGGCGAGCTGCTTAGGTGGGGGCGTTGCAGGCCCGCAGCGAACCGGCAAGGCGCTGGATCAAGGCCACCGCGTCCGAGCTGGTAGTCGCACGTTGCCACATCTGGTCGTAGATGCGCCGGTAGAGGTCGATCTGGCGCGGATCGGTGACGGTTTCCGGGCGGTGCACAAGCTCAATGGAGACGAACGGCTCGTCGCCATCGTAGATCACGAAATTGCTCCACGGCACCGCATCGATCGGCTCGCCGAGGGGCAGCACCGCGATAGTGACCGCGGCCAGCGGGGCCAGCGCCACGATCCGGTCGAGCTGGGCGGCGAGCAGCTCCGGCGCCGAGGATGGCCAGTGCAGCGCGGCCTCCCCGATCAGAAACTCGAACTGGCGTACACCGTTGAAGAGCGTCTGTTGGCGCTGCAACCGTGCTGCCGCAGCCGCGGTGCGATCCATGACGTTGTCGATGTCGGCCCGGGGGATCACGTAGTGCGCGTATTCGGGGGTCTGCAACAGCCCCGGAACCACCGTGGGTTGGAAGTTGCGCACGGTGTGTGCCCCGGTTTCCCGGCCGCGCATCTCGTCTTGCAGGTGAGTCCTGCCCTCGCCCAGCTTGCCGCGCCAGGACGCCTCCTCCCGTAGTGCGGCGTCGACCAGGGCGAACAACCGATCCCGTGTCGGTGCGTCGGCGTCGGTCGCGTCCGCCCAGGCGCTCACCTCGTCCCGGGACAGCGGAGCCCTGCCGCTCTCGACGCGGGAGATCGTTGACTGGCTGATCGAGAGCACGCCCGCGAGCGCACGGCCGGACAGACCGGCGAACCTGCGAAGGTGCTCCAGCTCCTGGCCGAGTTGCTCCCGGCGAGACCGCGGCGTGCTCATCGGACCAGGTACTCGGCGAGGCTGATCGAGGCGGCCACCGCGGCGTCGCGCTGGTCCCGGCACCAACCGACGTCTGTGGTGCGCTCGTAGCCGAGAACCGAACCGGCCGCGTCGTACCGCATGATGATCGCGAACGAATCGGGCTCGTCGGTGTCGAACAGCCAGAAGTCCGGTCCCAGGCTGCCCAGCTCAGGGTGTGCGCCGAGGTCGGCGATCCGGGTCTGGTCACCCACAGCCTGGGATTCGGTGAAGCCGATCAGCTCGTAGCGGGTGTACTCGGTCAGCGGGTGGCGCACCAGACGCACTCGCGACCACGCCTTGCCCGCGATGGTCGTAGCCGCGATCCGCGCCAGCCACGGATTCGTCCGCACGGACCGTTCCGGGCGGGGCAACCCCTCCCGGAAAGCACGTAGGCGGGCGTCCTCGGCGCTGACCGCGTAGGTCTGCAAGCACTCCAGGCGGAACGCCGAGACGCGGAACTCATCGAAGGCGGCACTGAACTCGTCGGGTGTCACCGTCGACCGCCTCTCCCGGTGTGGCTGACTCAGGCGGGCTGCGCGAGACGCTGGCCGAGCTGCGCAATCAGCGCCAACAGGACGTCGCGGGGGATCATCACGACGTCCTCCTCCGCGGGTAGCCCGGCGGGCTTGTCCTGCGCCGCCACCCGGTAGCCCTGCACGCGGAAATCTCCCGTGTCGGTCCACTGATCGATACCCGGGCAGTTCCCGTCCTCGCAGGAGCTGGCCAGCGTGATCACGTTTCGCATCGTGTCCTCCCGAGACCGACGATTCACTTCGATGCAGGTTAATGCAGCCGGTCCCGGCGGGGGAAGTTACGGCGGTCATCTGCGGCTCCATGGGTGAACTTGACCTGTGACCCAATATGATGCACGATTGATTCTGTTTGATGCAATCAGGATCAAGGGTACCGGCCGCTCGCTGGCGACCTCCCGAGTCACGGGCGGCCGGTACGCACCAGTGATGGGACACCCAGTGACCAACCAGCCGAGGGGCTTCACCCAGGCCGACGCCGAGGGGCATGGCACCTTGACTGCCTGGCACGACGGCTGCCGGTGTCCGTGGTGCGCCAGCAAGGCCCGAGAACGCGGCTGTCTGTGCTCGCCGTGCGTCGCTCTGCGGGCCCACTCGCCTTATGTCGAGATTCCGCAGGATCCCCCGAACCCGGACCGGCGCCGCGGTGCCCCCGACAAACCCGCGGCGCCGGTCCGTACCACCCGAAGAAAGGAACTGAAATGACCCCGCAGCCCGAAGTACTCGACGCCGAAGTGATCTCGATTGATGGCCTGCCCTACTGCCCAGCCGACCAGAGAGGCCCCGCAATGACCCCGCATCGTGACTCCATGACCTCGCCCGAACGCGTCGCCGCCGACGTGGCAATCCTCGACGTAGCCCAAGCGGTGGCGAAGGCTGCACAGCACCTAGCGAATGCCCGAACGGCAATCGTGGACATGGAAATTATCCTCGCCGAGTACAACTCTCGAGACGGCCAGTGCGGCTGCGGCTGCTTCCCCAGCGTGTAGCCCTATCGTTTCACCTGACCTGCCACAGTCACACCCCATAAATAAATCCCAGCGGCTCGCCACCCGTAGACAATTCCCGATTCCGAAAAGGAGTTCACCGTGGCGACCCTGGTCTGTACTGAAGTACGAGTAGCGCGCCCGGTATCGACGGCACCCGGCGCGCTACTCCCCATTCTGGACGCCGAAGTGGTGGCGATCAACGGCGTCCCCGTCGCCGCGCTGGAATTGCCCACCGAGCCGCACTGGCTGAACCCGCGCCACAACCCAGAGCCCTACCTGATGGCCGCCCGTTTCCTGATTCCGCTGGGCATCACGTTGTGCGTCCTCTGGGGCGCGGTGGACCTGATCGAGGCCATTATCGCCCGTGCCGCGACTATCGAGGTCACCTCGGAATACGTCGGTATCGCGGTGCTCGGTCTGCTGGCCGCCCTGGCGCTGTTGGGTGGCGGCAAACGAGGCTGCCCCGGCCTACACTGCGCGGGTTGTCGCCGGTAGCGGATTGCTTGCGGGATCGTGTGAATCCCGCACGGGACTGCCACGGGACTCGATCACGGCGAAAGGGTGGGGCGGTGAGCGGACTGGGCGACGCCTTCCGCGGTGGGCGGGCAAGCGTCCGCGCTGGTCACCGGGTGCCGATTCCCGTCGCGCCTACTCGGCGCACATCCCGCAAATCCCGCCGGGGGGGTGGCCATCGCACGCGGGCATTCCGGCCGAACCCGTGGCCCCGATGCCGAAGGGGTGACCGTGGCGGGTGCTGGCATCGGGTGCCGCCGCAGTGCATTCACGACCGGTGCGGGCGGGCATACGAGCCACCCAGTGGGCCGGATCTGCCCTATACTCATCAGGGCGGCTACGGGTGTTGTCCCGGCCCGTGCCGACGCCCTGACAATTGCGGAAGATGCGCCGATGAATTGCCGCCGAAATGCACGCGGCGCGATCAGTGCGGGCGGTGTGAGGACCACACTCTGCCGTGCCCGGGCGACTGCCAGCGCTGCGCTGACCGGTGCGACGGGCCGTGCCGAGGGTGCGGGCGCTGCCGCCGGTGCCGGTGCGCCGAGTAGGTCGCCTGAACAAGATCCACTCTCCGCAACAAGATCGCGTAAAAACCCCGGCACTCCGCTACACCGCAGCTCAGAGCCTGTGTCGCATCCGATCCACCCGCCGTTAGTGATCTTGAACTGTCGCGGGCTGCCGCGGTCCGTTGATCTTGTTCTCCTCCTCTGTCGCGGCCCTGACCAGGCACGTAGCGGCGACCGAAGCACACCGCGGCACGAACCGCGACACCTGACACTGCCGGCAGTGTCCGGGTGCAGCGGTGCCGAGCTGAGCAGGTCCATGCAGGTGACCGCATGCTCGGATTCGACACACCCCGTAGACAACCGAGGGCGCGTACTGGGCCGTTCGGGTGATGCGGTGGCGCTTTCCTAGATCAACAGGATTCCCAAGGACCTCCTCGCGCCCGCGCGCGACGGGGCGCGCACCGGCCTCCTTGCCATCGTGCGGGCGGCCCGTTCGGCCGGTGCGGGGCTATCTGCGGGGGGTTGGTGTGATCGGTTGGGCCGGACCGGCAGAGGGACGCTCAGGGCGCGGCTCAGGCCCCAACGCCGCGATTGAAGGGGCTGCGACCGCCACCGCTGCGGCCGTCGTGCCCGGCGAACACGTTGTCGGCAAATGCGCGGCGCAGCTCATTGAACGCTTCCGGGTCGCTCACCCTCAGCTCGTGCAACGGGGGAATGACGACGTCGAGTTCGGGCGAGGCGTCTGCTTCGGTAATCCCGTGGATAGGCGGCTTGCCCTCCCTGATGAGCTTGTAATCCTCGAATCGTTGCTGCGACGCGGACGGGCCATCGGCATACGCGCTAGCCGGGGGGAGCTTGTATTGAGTCATTGTCTTAGTTCCTTTCTGTAAGGATCACGCGGGTTAGGCGCAGGTAGGGTATGTGCGGGAAAGGAGGCAAACCGCTGGGCTACCTTGCTTCCACATCTGTGCCGATCAGCCAGACCGCACGTGGTGAGTTTGACGCCTACCCGCGTGAAGAATCATGGACGCGGTCCGCCGGGCACGCCGAGGAACCAGTTGCCGTTGGCGAGCGCCTGATACTCCGGGTGCCGGTTCCATTCCACGCCGATCGGTGACGGCATCCCGTACTGGGGGGGCCATCGTATTGCGGTTCACCGAAATGGGCTAGGTGGTGCTGGAGGCCCTTAATCGTCCGGTACGCCTCCCGGTAGTCCGACTCGGCGGCCTGCGCGGCGCGGGCGAGTTGCTGCGCTTCAGCGATAACGACGGGAAGATCGGCCATAATCTGGCGGGCCCGCTGCTCGGCCTCATTCTGGGCTTGCTTGGCCTCCTCGATCCGGGCGGCCATGTCGATTTTCTGCCGCTCGGCGTTGACTTCCTTCTGCGCCTCGAACAGCGCCGCAGCGGTGGCGTCCAGGCGGATTAACTCAGCGCGGGCGGTTTCGAGCTCGGCTGCCGCCGTAGTGTGGTCATCAAAGCGCAGTTCGAGCGCCGAATCGGAGCACTCGGCTTCGAGGACCGCAATGCGGGCGCGCACCTCGGCGGCCTGGCCCATCACGTCATTGCGACGGTGCTGCAGCGTGGTCTCGTGAACGTGTACGTCCGACACGTCGATCTGCTCACCGTCACGCCGTCTGAACAATGGCACTACGCCACCTGCCCTTGCGGGTAAGCGCGGACGGACGCCGCCGGAATGCACCAACGGAGCCGGGCGGTCCCGCGACCGTTACCGACTAAGCCGCGAACCTTTCGTGCACCCGGTAGCGCACCATTCGCGGCGAGCACCCGACACCATTGGGGGCTTACGCCGAGCATTCCAGCGGCGACCGCCACGCTTACCACCCCGTCATCCTCCGAAGGACCAGCCAACATCGGTAAGGATGGCGCAGGTTCGGGCCGCGCAACTAACGGGCAAGCGCGAGTAGTTGCGCGAAGTCGTTGCCGATGGGCGATCGCAGCCTCCCGGAGCGTCTCGGCCAGCTCGGCCATCTGCGGCGTGCGTCGAGGCACCACGACACCCATCGGCGCCCGTGCCGCCTCCAGCTCGGCTAGCAAGGCGGCCAACATCGCGGCAGGCACGACCACATCGCCGCCGGGCAACAGCACTGCCGTGGTCATCCGCCCGGCCAGCACAGCGCAGCGGACGCGAATGGCACCTGGTGAGGGTGTCTGGCCCGGCGGAGGCGACTGGCGGGCTTAGCGGCGATCTCAGGGCTCAATTCACGTACCGCCGGAGTCGACGTAGGCAGCGACGCGACCAATCACCCGCAGCATCATCGGGCCGGTATCGAGCGCCGCGTGCTCGGCGAGCATGGCGGCCAACCACGTCATCGCGTCCAGCGCGGCGGCGGTGTCGAGGTCGCCGAGCAACTCGGCGCGGTCGATGTCGACGGCATCGAGGTGCGCCGTGGCCATCGCCACAGCAGCGCTCAGGGCAGCAGCGCGGGAGTCAGGCACTGGCAGCACCCGCCAGCGCAGCCGCGTCCTGACCGGTCAACACGGCACGCACTGCGCTGGCGTGCCACGTGCTGCCACCCCTCGCCGTGGTCACACCGTCAGCACTCAGACCGGCCGCGATGGTGCGCAGCGACGCACCGGCGCGATGGTCGGCCGCGATCCGGGCGACCACCTCGACGGGCAGCACCGAGGGGCGGCCGAGGCGCACACCCTGGGCGCGCTTGGCGGCCAGGCCTTCCTTGGTGCGCTGGCTGATCAGCCGACGTTCGTACTGGGCGGCGCTGGCGATGACGTTGGCGGTCATCTCGCCGGCCGCGGTGGACGTGTCGCCCAGATCCAGCAGCACGAGCCGCCATCCCCGATCCTTAGCTCGATCCAGCAAGCCAGCGAAATCCCGGACGCTGCGGCTGACGCGGTCCAGTTTGGTGGAGATCAGCACGTCGGCCTCGCCGCGGTCCAATCGGGCCAGCGCCGCGGACAGGGCGGGGCGGTTCATCGTGGCGCCAGACAGCCCGGCGTCGGTCACGATCTCCAGCTCCCAGCCGTGGCGCGCTGCCTCCGCGCGGATTATCGCCTCCTGGGCGTCGAGCCCGGCGCCGGACTCCACCTGCATCCCGGTGGACACCCGGCGGTAGCCGATCGCCCGCACGGTGCCTGACGGGTCTGCGCTGCGGTTCCTCTTGCTGGCCATGGTCTCACTGTACACTAAACGTCCGTATTATGTACGGGAGGCTTCAGAGTGTCCACCGCACCTTGCAGGTAGGCGCGTTGCACGTCGGTCGCCTCGATCCGGCCCGCGTCGATCGCATCGAGCAACGCCCGCACGTGCTCGGCGACCGCGGATGCGACCGACGATTGCACGGCAGGATCGACCGCGGATGTGACCGACGGCGGCACGGTGAGTGTTTCAAGATCCACTTTGTCGAGCGCCCGGTCACCGAGACCCCGCAAAAAATCGTCCACCGACGTTGCTTGCGTCCGCACCGCCCGCGGCAGCACCGTGGCAAGAGCTCGGGCCACCGCGCGGACGTCGGAACTGGCCAGGACGCGCTCGATGGCCGACTCGTCGCCCCGGCGGAGCGCCTGCACCAGGGCGAGCGCGTCGAGGCCATCCTTGGCGGTGGCTCGGCTCAATTTCAGCCTTCCTTGCTTCCTGGGTCACCGGCGTTGCACAACTACGCGGTTGCCCGATATCGGCGCCATGACCAGCGAAAACGGCTCAGATCAACTCCCGCCAGAACGGCGGAGGGTCGCCAGCGTCGGCGGTTGGGGCGGTCGGCCGGGTGCCGATATCAGCGCTGACAGGCTCGGCGGCGGGCTCGGCTGGCGTGGGCGGCTGGCGCCAGACCTGCACAAACACAGTGCGGGCGCCGTACCAGCCCGTGGTGTCGATGTGGACTTCCAGCTCAGAATGACGCTGTGCCAGGTCGTGCAGCGAGGTGATGTCGCTGGCGCCCAGGCCGTAAGGCTGCGCGATGAGCACCGCCGGTTTGCCCCCGCGCAGCCAGCCGGTGACGTGATCCATCCACCCAACGTGGTGCGGTTTGAGCGTGCAGACCCGCACGGAGCACTGGCCCTTGGTCAGCCAGTGCAGGCACCGACCGCGGGGCGATAAGCGCAACCCGTACGCCTGTGCCCAGTCCAGTAGAGCCACCCGGGACTCGCGAGAGATGTTCGGGCCGTAGGGCCATGAGTAGTCGTCGCGGATGCCGATGGTTCGGGCTCGGATGGCCAGCTCGGGAGTGAGCAGCGGGCGGTGCGGCCAGCCGGGGTGCGGCAGGTTCCGAGTGGGGGGTTCGTCGGTCGTGGTCACGGTCTTGGTTCCTTCCTGGGTTCGTAGCTGACAGTAACTATCTTGGTAAAACCGGGCGCCTGGGTATTCGCCGAGGTGGGCGCCGCGGGGTGGGCGGCGTGGGTGGGGGTGGGGGTCATCCGGGCTACTTCCTATATGCACGTCCCACCACATACCCCCACCCCGTATTTCTTTTTTTCATACAAAGAGATGAGGGCCGAAACAAGCCCACCCCGGCCCACCACGCCCACCCCGGACGGAGTAACCCCAGGCAGGCCCCGTGCGGAGGGGGTGGGCTTAGGGGGTGGGCTTTGGGCGGGGGGTGGGCTTTGGGGGTGGGCTTTGGGCTGGCACCCCCTCGGCACACCCACCCCCGGCCATCCGCCCGATTTGTCCTCATTCGGGGGTAGCTTCGCCACGCAGAGTGAACGAATACCGCGTACTCCCGCGCACCGTGGTGGTCTCCCAGGTGACACCCAACTCGGCGAGCCCGTCCTGCAGATGGGCCAGCACCTCAGGCACCCGGCGCGGTGTGGACGGCCAACCCGGCGCCTTGCGGTCGACCATGCCCCGGTATCCGACCAAACCTGCCTGCGGTAGTCCGTTCTCCAGTGCGTTCAGCAGCTCTGACGCCTTGCCCTTCCACTGACCGGGGCACAGGCTCACTAGCGCGTCGGCCTGCTCCCGGTCTACATCGGTGCCCCTCTCCAGTGCCTCCAGATTGACGCCAGCTTCGCGCGTCACCGCTAGGGCCACCGCGCGTTGATTGACCCGCAGCAGCGCGAGCAGCGGCCCGCCGAAGGCGTCCTCAGCGGCGGTGCGTTGCCTGGCTTCGCTCAAAGTTTTGGCGTAGGCGTCGAGCAGGCCGACCGGGCAGCCCGCCAGCGCCTCGGCGTTGGTTGCGACATCGATGGCGGCCAGCACCTGGGCGTATGCCGCCATCCTGTATTGGGTGGGGGCTGCCACCTGACCACGCCACAGCAGCGCTGTGGCCACAGCGTCACAGGCAGCGCCTAGCAACCGCGGGTGTGCGGCGTCGAAACGTGCCTGAACCTCGGCGTCCTCGATTCGTGCGGCCACTGGTGGCGCCTCCACGGGGATGAGCCGGGCGAGTGCGTCAGGGCGCAACCCGGCGGGCACCGACACAGAAGTCAGGCCTACTGGGCGGCGGATCGGATTACTGGACAGCTCGGCGTTGCTGTAGAGCACCCGACCTTCGCGAGAGCTGCCGGTGATCAGAACGCACAGGTCATCGCTGGCGATCTGGGACACCGACGACAGGTTGTCCCACAGCGGCACAGCTCGGTGCAGGGCGCGCACCTGGTCGTCGTCGGCGTTGCGTCCGAACGCGCAGCCCAGCGCGGCGGTGCCCGAGGGCTCCCAGATCGACACGACCAGCCGCAGCCGGGTCGACTTCCCGCAGCCGGGCGGACCGGTCACCAGCACACCAGGGCGCACCGAGGCGTCGAACGGCAGCCCGAGCGCCCACCCGACCAGCAGCCTAAATGCCCGGCTGTCGGGATCCATCGCCAGCAGCGGGGCCAGTTCATCAAGCCGACCACCCGTGACCGGGATGGGCAGCTCACCGATGGCGTGCGACCGCCGGAAGACGACATCAGACGGCAGCCGTGTGGTTACCTTCCATTCGCCCGGCCCTATCTCGACGCACTTGCCGTCTTCCCGGCCGAGATCGAGGTATATCCGATCGGGGGCGGCCTGGTAGAACCGCAGCCCCAGGGGTGTTTCCGCACCGGCGAACGCATCGGCCTCCAGATTGAGCATGACCATGTCGGCGGTCCCGCGGCTTATCGCGCCCGGGGCCATCTTCACGATCTTTCGCCGCAATCCCGCGCCGAATGCCTGGGCTATTCCTGGCGTTCCCGTAGCAAACAGTGCTGATCCCCGCCGCACAGCGTAGGCTACGCCCGCGTTGTGAATCAGCCTGTGCGTTTCGTTGAATTTCTTGATCAGCGCGGCGGGCGTGTTCTTTTTATCCGCGACCTTATCGCCGCCATTCAGTAATGCACTTAACGGGTCGGCCGCGTTGCCATTGCTGGGCGCCTTATCACGGGCGGCCTTGGTGCGCTCCTCTTTGCGGCCCCGCGCACCCAGGTCCACGTCGGCGGGCAATTCGATGGTCATGCCACCCACCCCACTGCCGCGTGTCGAGCTGCCCTGGCTTGCCACTGCGCTCTGCTCATGGGCATGTCGGGGGGGTGTCCGGGCCAATCCGGGCGCCAGCCCTCCATCCGCTGCCAGCGCCGCAGCCAGGCCCACTCGCGGCGGGTGAGCACCGAGGAGGGGTCGGGGTGACCGAAGGGCAGCAGCACGGCGGTGTCACACCCAGCCGCTTTCGCGGACAGGCAGTGAGAGCCCCGCACGTCCGCTCCGTCGCGGGTAGACCCGGCGCCGTGGCAATGGATCTGCCGACATGCCAGGCACACAAACGGCACGCTGCCCTCGTCGGGTACGCCACCGGCCATGAACATTGGATGGGCGGTGGCGGAAATCCTCGCGCGGGACGTCACGAAATCGCCGTCGATCGCTCCAGGCTCGGTCAGATCGAACACCGCGTGAATGGGGGTGTCGCGGCCCGACGGGAAAGTTCCGTCTTTAAGGGTGGTGGTCCGCCGCTGATTATCGTGGCCTATTACCATCGTGCGTGGTGTGTCTTTGATTTCCGGGAGTAAGGGCTGTAGTAGATGCTGCTCCTCGGGCGGCACGATGAGGTCCGGTAACGTCAAATAGTGTTCCGCAAATGGCCCCACGAGAACCGGGCCAGAAGGGACGGCTATGGTGCCCACCGGTAGTAGGTGCAGGGGGGCCACGTACACCGCAGCTTTCGCCAGGTCGACCCACACGCCGCCGACGTTGGCCAGGGCCTTGACGGGCGCCACAGCCGCTTGGCCAGCCCTGTTATGCTCGGTACTAGTCACCGAGGTCACTCCTTACATTGGGGTTCTGAGGGGCGCACCGAGGGGTCCTGCGGGGTTCCGAGGGACTGGTCACGGGGTTTGGTCGCTCCTTGATCGTGTGTTGTTGAGTACGGAAGCTGTGGCAGGCCGCCCGTCTCGTTGCTCCCTCTCCGGTTGCGTAGGCCGGAGAGGGAGCCCAAATCTCTTACGCGGTCAACAGTGCCTCACTCTCACTCCGCGCAACTAACGCGAAACTTTCCGTACTTGCGCGAAGCTCACTCAGACCACCTCCCCACAGTGGTCACGGTGCCCTCACGCTCACTGACGCTTTCGATGTAAGCGCGGGTTTCGCCGGGGCCGTCCGCGGTGTCACAGCGGACCACGGTCAGTGTGATGCGGGTATCGCCGACCATGACCGGAGGCGGGGCGTATCCATGCAACCTAAGGTCGGTACCGGGCTCGACGGCGCATTGGCGCAGGTCACACCATGCGGGATGGTTGACGCGGGCTGTGGGTAAGCTGTGCATAGCTCCTCCTGGGTGATTCAGGGGTTGAGTTAGGCCCTGCGTCAGTTCGTGAGACTGGTGCAGGGTCGCTATTTATTTGGCGGTGGTCCGAGCTTTGCGCGCCGCTCGTGCCCGAACACTGGCTAGCGCGAGTCTTCGCATATGAGCCAGGCGCGCATTCTCGGCTCGGCGGTACCGCTCGGCCACTGGCAGCACACCGTGCGGGTCCACTTCGCGCTCGAAACGCGCGACCAGTCCAGCCTGACCCCGGGCAGCGTTGGCCGCGGGATCCTCTTTCGCCCACCGGGAATACGCCGCGATCTGCGCCCGGAGTCGGCGTTCCTGGGCGGTCATTGCGCGCTCTCGGCCATTCCGAAGGGGTGCAGTCGGATGGCGCGGTCGTCTTCCAGAGCCAGCGCGGCGACGATTTTTGAGAACATCTGCGGACTGACGCGCCGGTAGCTGCCGATCTCGATACCGCCGAGGTAGGACCGGTGGCACGCCAAACGCTCTGCAAACGCCGTCGCCCCTACGCCCTTCGACATCCGCAAGGCGCGGACTGCGGGCCCATTGATGCCGATGCTGCAGGTGGAGGACTTGGCGTTGCTCATAGGACAACATAAGCACGAACTAGTCACCAAGCGCACCTGCCCCTTTCCGGGGCGCATTGGTGTGTGGATTTACCCATATATCTGACCTGGGGCCCCGCAATGGGGCAGAGCTAATCGTGCCGACGTTTCACCTGTATGGCTTAAAGGTCGCCGAGCCCTAGCCGTCTAGCTTCGGCGGTGGCCCGCTCGCTGGCGGTGTCGGCGACGTAGCGGTCCAGCATGTCGCGGCGACTCCAGCCCGCGACCGCCATCAAGCCACCCTCGCTACCCCCGGCCGAGAGCCACCGTGATGCCGCGGTGTGCCGCAGGACGTGCGGGGTGAAGGCCTCGATACCGGCCAGCTCGGCGCGACGCCTCAGCGCCACCCTCAGCCCGTGATAAGCGAAACGCTGGCCACCACCGCCGAGCCACAGCGCCGAGTCGCCAGCGAGCGGGTGAGCGCGCCGCAGCCGCAGATAACGGTCGATAGCCCGGCCGGTTTGCGGACCGAAGGGCACCTGGCGACCTTTGCCACCCTTGCCCCGGCGCACGACGGCCGCACCGGCGACCGCGTCCATGTCGGTGCGCCCCATGGCGATCACCTCACCGGCCCGTACCCCCGTCTCCACCATGAACCGCACCAACGCCTCGTCGCGGCGGTCGATGAACTCCTTGCCGGCACACGCCTTGACCAGTGCGCGGCATTGGTCTTCGGACAGCCGAGGCACGACCTTGACGTCCAGCTTGGGCGGCTTGAGAGACAGCAGCTCGTCCCGGTCGATCTCCTCCTCGTCGGTCAGCCACGCCGAGAACCGGCGCAGCGCCTGATGACGCGCTCGGGCGGTGGCCGGTTCGGCGCCGGACGCCAGCAGCCCAGCCACGAACGCGTTAACGGAGGCCCGGTCCAGCACCGCGGGGCGCTCCTGGCGCTGGCACCATGTCAGGAACAGCCGCACGCCGATCGTGTAGGACTCCACCGTCTGCGCCGAGCGGTTCTCGGCGGCCAGGTGCATGCCCCAGCTCGGCAACAGCTCGGCCAGATCTGGAGTGTTCATGGTCGGTTATCTTGACCGGATGCGGCATGCTTGTCTAGGCTGTTCCCGTCAGACCATCATTACCGCTGGTCAGAAGCCCAATAACCCGATACCAACCGCTCAACATACTTCGCGATCACATCGACTTCGACGTTCACCAACTCGCCGGGGTGCCGCACACCTAAGGTGGTGAGCTGCTGAGTGGTCGGGATCAGCCCTACGGAGAAGTCGTCACTGCCCACGTCGATCACGGTGAGCGATACCCCGTCCACAGTGATCGACCCCTTCTCCACCACATAGCGGGCCAATCCGGCGGGCATCCCGATCCGCACCAGCTCCCAGGGGGCTCCCTGCTGTGGCGCGGTGCGGGACAGCACGGTTCCGGTGCCATCGACGTGACCCTGCACCAGGTGCCCGCCGAGCCGGTGCCCGACCTTCGCCGCACGCTCCAGGTTCAGCCGGTCTCCAGTCGCAGCCGGACCCAGGCTTGAGCGGCGCAGGGTCTCGCCGATCACGTCGGCGGTGAACACATCGCCGTTGACGTCGACCACGGTCAGGCACACCCCGTTGACCGCGATCGAGTCGCCGGGCCGCGCATCTGAGGTCGTCAGCGGGCCGCGCACGGTGAATTGCGCTGCGTCGGGCCGTTCCTGCCGACTGACGAGTTCCCCGAGTTCCTCGACGATGCCGGTGAACACGGT
>DATAWX010000073.1:0-11024 GCA_036266995.1 Pseudonocardiaceae bacterium
CCCCGCCACATCCGTACGCGACGACAGTCCTTCCGAGACGGTTACTGACAGTCACATCACGACGGATCGGCGGTCGGAAGCTGCAGACCGTGACCGTGCTAGGCTCTGGCTGCCTCGCGGGTGTAGTTTAATGGTAGAATGAGAGCTTCCCAAGCTCTAGACGCGGGTTCGATTCCCGTCACCCGCTCCAATGCAAAGGCCCAGGTCAGAGAATGTCCTCTGTAGACGTGGGCCTTTGCAATTGATAGCGGCAAGACGGCGCGTGAGGCCATCAGTCTTGACGATCTGCTCATACACTTCACCGAGCGCTGGTAATACGAAAGCCACGCCGGCAATGACTCCTTCCGGCCAGGCCGAATACGCACCAACTCCTCGTGTGCCTGCATCAAATGTCTGCGACGGACAGATTTCGGTGTTCCCCGTGGTCACCGCCCTCTCGCTCCTCACCGACCGGTCGTCAGAACGGGATCCAGGCCGGACTTACCACCCGGCGTGCCTGTCCTCGAAGTCCCGCACCGCGCCGACCGCGCCGGCCTCGTCTACCACTTCCCGGTCGAAGGCTGACGGTGCAGCGCCGTGCGCCTGACGACCGGCTGATCGCCGTTCGGATCGGCGTCAGGGTCGAGCCGCTATCGAGTGGTGATATCTACCCGGATGGTGTCGTCGTCGCGGAGCACGAAAACCTGGTCCCGTCCGTGTCGCCATCCAACAGGAAGCACGAGGTATTTATCGGGTGCGTGCAGCAGCAGCCGCAGCCCGCTGTACTGATAGTGGTATTTGGTGCCAGGTTGGGTAATCTCAGCGGCGACCACGCCAGGACCGGCGACCGCGATCCGCTCGGTGCTGTAGATCATGACGCTAGGCTGGTCGGGGAGGTAGTCAGCAGTCGGTAGCAACACCAACACCGATCTGATCGCCATAAAGGCCCACCGCCCATAAAGCAGCGACCAAGCCAAGCGCGATCAGGGTGAGAGTGTATGCCCGTGGTAATGGAGCGGCTGGCCGGGACCCGGGCAAGGTGAGCGTCGCCGGGTACGTTGACCGCAGGTAGGCGACATAGCCGAGCACACTGACAGCGGCGATGAGCAGTAGCGGCAACACCAGCCCCAGTGGCACTCCGATTTGTCCAGGCAGCAGTACTCCGATGAATACAACCACGACAAGGGCCGCCCCCGTAGCGTGTACCGCGTTGAGGCACCACCGCATCCCGCGGGGGCTGGGCCGCTGGCAGGCCAGCGTCGATGCTCGGTGTATGATACGTCCTCCCGCCGGTTGCCCTGGGTGCGAGGCGGTCAGGCTGGTGACCGAGTCAGCAGCAGTCGAGGGTGCGGTGAACCCTGGCACGGCCCCCCTATCTAGCGTCGCCCCCACGATTAGTCGGTGCACGCCAAACAGCATCAGCGTGATGACGGCGGCGCAGATGAACGGTGGGAAAGCCACCCTGATGCTGCGCAAGACATAATCGGCGGTGCCATAGCCGGCCATTCTCGGATCAATTCCGAAGTAGCTTAGGAAGCTGGAGGTTCGTACCCATCCGAAGTAGTACAGCAGGGCGGTGATCAACGCTAGCTGAGATGTGATCACGCCGATGATGGCCAGCACACCGCCGAAATTTTCCCCGGGCGCGGTGCCGCCCGCCGGCGCGGCAGAGCCATCAGCGGCGGCCGCGTCATCTTTGGTTAGTGACTGTCTGGTCACGCGAAGCCGACTCACCTCGTGCCTAAGGAATGCGGCTGTCGTCTTGAGTCGCCGTGGTTGCCGGGCGAGTTCCGCCTGGTTCCTGACTGTGGCGGCTTCAGCTGCTGCTTGTGGCTGTGCGCCGGCGGGTCGGGCGGTCCCACCGGTGTCGGCGGGTGGTGAATCGGTGTCGGGTGCTTGGGCGGTGTCGGGACTCGCCTACTTCCTGAGGGTGGCGGCTGCGGTTTGCGGTCTCCTCCCTGGGTTTCGTCGGGCGGTCCCACCGGTGGCGGTGGGTGGTGGATCGTCGGTGGACGCGCGGGCGGTGCCGGGAACTGCCCAACTTCTGGCAGCCCCGACATTGGCTTCCCTCCCTGCGTCAGTCCCATCCGCCTGATTCCTGGTGACGGGTGCGGGATCATCGGTGCGGGCACTGTCAGCGGTGGGATCGGCTCAGCTGGGGTGGTAACCGGCTTGGGGTGACGGGTCGGCTCACCGGGCGGCGATACCTCGCCGGGCGGCAGTACGTCCCCACTAACAGATGGCGCGGTTGAGCGTGTCGAGGTGACCGTTGCTCCGCCACCATCGGGCGCAGCGTTGTAGTTGCAGGCCGCAGTCACCACAATACAAAACGCGACCGCCGCCTTGTTGGCCGTCGCACGTATCGCTCGCCCGATGTTCATGCGATGCGCACCTTTCGTCGAGCACCGTGAACCTATAGGTGGAGGGCTAATTCGGGGGGACCAGATGCAAATCAAGCCACCCGTTGTCGCCACCTCGCCGCAAGTCCCGTGGTCGCTCTGTCAATCCCGTCGGGATCGTGAAGAATTCAGCTATGCAGCGGGCAGCTATACCGCAATTATCGAAATACGTGAACCTGGCGCACTCGGGTTAGGCTTGGTAGGAGACGACGGCCGGACCCGCGAGCGCATCCCCAGCACCCTCAGGACGACGACCCCGGAGGCCGTACCGCTTGCGGTGAGGTCCACCGCAGAAATCGCCAGGGCCCACTGAATCACGGTATACGCCACCGTCATAACGATTCCTGCGGTCCCTAGCCCCCCGGAACGTTTCAAGGCCGGGCCGAACCTGGGCGGTCTGTGTGGTAACTGCTGGAGCATCGGCTAACCCCTCCCGTGTCGACAACTGCCACCAACACGGCGCCCTGCATGATCAGGTTCAGCCCAGGGTCAACCGTCACCCGAACGTGTGACAGAAACAAGCACCTGGCCATCTTCGGTGGCTTCACAGCGTGGCATCCACAGCCGCGCTAGAGCGGGTCAGGCGGGAGCGACCACCAACGCTCGGCCCGCGAAATTCTGCACCTTCACCGCTGCGACGTCAGACTGTGCGACGGCAGCACCGGCATTCACGTTGTACTCCTGACCCTGCCCACCAGGGGGAGGGACAACCCAGCTGCCGACGATGAAGGGATGCCCACCGTGGTCGACGACCACCAGCATGCACCGCTCACCAGCGTGAAGGCCGTTGATGGTGGCCTTGATCCCCACCCACCCTGCTTGCGGCGTGACGGCGACCGTCATCCGGGCCCCGGTGGCCTGGTTGAACCCTGTCAGAACGCGCGAACCCGCTACGGGTTCAGCAGTGATCGTCTCACCGGCCGTGACCCGGCCCAACGCAACACCGGCTGCGCCGATGCCGACCAACGCAGCCACCGCCGCAGCAACCAGCGTCCTGCGTCGCCGGCACCGCTGCTGACGGCGCACACCGCTTTCCTCCCGGACCTGTCGCAGCGTCCGCTGCAGCACCAGCTCACCACTCGGAGGCGGTCCGTCAACGAACAATTCCGGCGGCACGTCGCGCAGAACACCATCGACCTCACGCAACTCCGCCAGCTCCCGCCGACAGTCCGGACATCCCGCGACATGCGCCCCCGTGGCCCGGGCGTCCTCATCATCAAGAAGACCGACAGCGTAAGCGGCCAACTGCCCGGGATCATGCTGATCGTTCACGCCGTCACCTCCTACCCGCTCCGACCTTCTGCCAACCACTTCCGCAACGTCCGCATCGCGTAATATGCGCGCGACTTGATGGTGCCCTGCGGCACACCCAGCGCGCTAGATGCCTCCAGCATGCTGCAGCCTCGAAAGTACAACTCAACGATCACCTCACGCTGTTCCTCGGACAGCTTCTGCAGCGCCTCGAACACCTCCATCGAGTCGATCACTTGATCAGCAGGATCCCTCTCTAGCACAGACTGGGCCGGGGACTCAGCGACCTCCCTCGGCCGGGCGGCCTTCGCCCGAGCGCGGTCCACCACGATGCGACCCGCCACTGTCAGCAGCCACGCCCGCACCGATCCCTTCTCATTGACCAGCACTTCCGAGTGGCGCCACGCGCGCAGCAAGGTCTCCTGCAAGACATCTTCGGCGGCAGCCCGATCCCCGGTCAGCCTAGTAGTGTAGGCCAGCACCGCCTGGCCGTGCTGCTCATACACAGCCCGGATCAACGCCTCATCAGAACCACCGTCGCCACCACCAGGCAACCGGCCCACCATCGCGCCGTACCCCTCCCGCCACCCGGCTAGGCTCCCTCCCAGGCGACACAACCAACCATTACACAAGCTGCATCGATCCGATACGTAAACTAGAGTGACCCTCGAGCTGGCGAAATACAGCCCGCGACCCACACCGCCCGATCGTGTGTGGTGTCGCTTTTCCCGGGCCAGCGCTTATGTCACGGCCACAGCGGTTCACCCCTGACCATAGCCGACAACAGGTCAACGCCTGGATCAGGCAGAATTAAAGGGTTCCCACGCTCTAGACCCGGGTTCGATTCCCGTCACCCGCTCCATTACAAAGGCCCAGACCAGAGGCTGTCCTCTGTAGACGATGGGCCTTTTCCATGGACGGTAATACTTCCGGCGTGCTGTCTGCGTGCTGTTAGCCAGCGGGTACTAAAGCGCCAGACTGGCCGTCCTCTTCGCCGCCATTCGGGTCTTTGACCGTGCTGCCGATGCCCTCGATGAGCGCGCTCAGCTTGTCAGCGATGGTCTGGTCTACCTGCCGGGAGGCGTGCTAGTAGATCAGGGCGGCGCGTGGGCTGTCCTGACCCATCCACGCCATGAGGTCCTTCATACTGACATAGGTTTGCGCAGCGAGTGTGTTGCCCGTGTGCCGGAGATCATGAAAATGCAAGCCTGGCCTTCCGATCGCGGTAACCGCGTCCTTCCACCCGGTGAGCAGGTTGCGATTACCGCTGCGCATCGGGTTCCTTCGCTCTCCAGTGAACATCCAAGCGTCCGGACTGTCCTTCACGTATCTGGCCAGGTGTTCAACGATCGCCCACCCCGCCTCACGACGACGCAGTTGCCTCCGGCTCGGAGTTAGCACCACCTCTTCCTCCAGGGGACTTTCATCCCCAATCGATCGCCCATGCCGGGCGTACTCAAGGCGCCGCCTGCGGCGGCGCCGACATGGCTGAGTTTGTTTGTCCTACTCACGTGCCCGCCGGACCGATCCCGCTCCCTGCGCGCGGCCTGCCGGCCGTGCTCGCGCGGGTCGGCCCGCGCGGGCTGGCGCAGTTGCCACAGGCGCCGACCGCCGGCCGCGCACGATGCGCCTACGCCGCGGCCCTGGCGCGGGTCGGGAACAGGCACATCGGAGCAACCTACCCTCATCGTCTTGAGGACAGTCCACGGTGCGTCGACGCCGTCAAGGTTGGCTTCGCTGTCCCTGCGTGATGAGCGCGTCGGCTCGCCCGGCCCGCAATGCGCGTGAGGAGATCGGCGAGGACGGGATGGGCGGAGGAGTAGGTCATGACCGGTAACGAGATTTGATCCACTCTTCTAGTTGACGGACCTGCTCGTGCTCACCCAATGCGCGCAGGTCGGCGGCGAGGTTGTTGGCAGAGAGCAGGGTGGAGGGATGGTCATCGCCCAGCACCCGGCGGTAACGGGTCAGGGTGTCCTCGTTGAGTTGGCGGGCCTGCTCGTGCTCGCCCAGCGCACTCAGGTCGGCGGCGAGGTTGTTGGCAGAGAGCAAGGAGTGCGGGTGGTCGTCGCCCAGCACCCGGCGGCGCCGGGTCAGGGTGTCCTCGTGGAGTTCCCGCGCTTGGTCATGCTCACCCAGCGCACTGAGGTTGTTAGCAAGGTTGTTGGCCGAGCGCAGGGTGTCGGGGTGATCCTCGCCCAGCACCCGGCGCCGGCGGGTCAGGGTGTCCTCATGGAGTTGTCGCGCCTGCTCATGCTCACCCAGCGCGCGCAGGCCCACAGCGAGGTTGTGAGCCGACCGCAGGGTCTCGGGGTGATCCTCACCTAGCACCCGGCGGTAACGGGTCAGGGTGTCCTCGTCAAGTTGAATGGCCCCCACGACAGAGGGTTCGGGAATTAACGGACCAATCTCGCCGCTGTCTTGGCGGCGCATTATGAGCATGGCGACATCATCTCCAGGTAGATCTTCACCTATGAGCTGGGCCATGACGCTCCTACATACGGACTCCACCGGACCGGCATCTACCGACGCACACAGGCGCTCGAGGCCGACGTCAAGCAAGGTGTCTCGGCTCTCCACCAAGCCATCCGTATAGAAGCAGAGCAGCGCACCCGGCGGCACGGTGATGGTCGTCGTCCGGCGTCGCAGCCCACTGGGCACACCCACCGGGTGGTCGCTGAGCATGTCCAGGAGGGTCGCCTGTTGATCGGGGAGGGCGAGCACCGGTGGAGGGTGGCCCGCCGAGGACAGGTGCAGCCGCTCAAACGATGGCTCGAACATCGCCAAGAGCACCGTGGCCATCGTCTCGGGTTCGAAGTGCTGCACCTGCTGGTCAAGTCTGCCAAGCACCTCGGCGGGATCACCACCAAGGAATGCGCAGGCGCGCAGCGTGCTGCGCAGCCGGCCCATCACGTCGGCGGCACTAAGGCCACGTCCGACCACATCTCCGATCACGATGCACAACCAGCCGGAGGGAAGGGTGAAAACATCATACCAGTCGCCGCTGACCCCGCCATTCTCCGCCGGAATGTAGCGGGCGGCGAACTCAAGGCCCCTCACCACCGGCAGCCGCGCTGGCAGCAGGCTGCGCTGAAGCACCGCCGCAGCAGTCCGTTCGACCTCGGCGCGCCGGGATTGGGTGGCGACAGCGACCCAATCGGCCACCGTCTGGAGCAGTCTGACCTCGTCGTCGGTGAACCGGCGGGGAACAACTGAACCGACGTGAAGGACACCTATGACGGTCCCGCCGATCAGCAGCGGCACCCCGAGCAGGGAGCA
Organism: Pseudonocardiaceae bacterium; assembly: GCA_036266995.1. Taxonomy (GTDB): domain Bacteria; phylum Actinomycetota; class Actinomycetes; order Mycobacteriales; family Pseudonocardiaceae. The sequence continues at coordinate 6,909 of DATAWX010000073.1, forward strand.
GATCCCATGCTCGCGAAGGATCGAATAGAGCACGTTCGTGTCATCGACCCGATCAATGATCACCGGCTGCTTCTCCGCTGCGATGCGACCGGCGAAACCCTTCCCCATCGGGACGCGAATGCCCTGCAGGACCGTCGCTTCGAGCCCCCGCGCGGCGGTCACAACAAGCTCCTGGCAGGCGGAATCGATCAGCAGCACAGTGGCTGTGCCGACCTGAAGAAGCTCGCGCACCCGGTCGAGCAGCTCGACCAGGAGATCCTCAACGCCAAGGTGGCCCAGTGCCGCGACGGCCACGGACTCGATCCGGCCCAGTTGATGGTACTCAGCGTCCGACATACCTCGCCATCGAAACTGATCCCGACGACCATGGAAAGATCGTCTCGCCAAGTTTAGATCAGTGCGAGATTATACATACATAAGGCTCTACCTTCGAGTGCAACATCTCGCACGGCCTCCTCGCAAGTCGAAGCCAGTGAGCAGTCGGTGACTGTTCGCCGCCGGATATGCCGCTCATCCTCATCATCGTCGCAAGCGTCATGGCGCTCACTCCGATGGCCTGCGCCCACCACGGACCCAAGACCCCCGACCCTGTCCAGCAGCGGCACTCTCGCCGCGCCCGACCCAGCCGCCAACGCCGTCGGCGTTCAGATTACGCGGAGGTGGCTTGCCCGCTCGTGCGCGACGTCGTGCTGTCCCGTCGGCGTAGCTTGATCGCGCCGCGTCAAGGGGGCGCGAACGCCACGTCGAGGCCGTCTGCGTTCTGCTGCTTCGCCCTCATGTAAAACGGTCAAGGAGACATTCCGTGATCATCTCCACTCTTTACCTACCTGAAACAACCGTCAAAGTCCGGTACCAGTGCGTACTATCGAGAAGTGTCTGCCTGGTCAGACGAACTGTTTGGTCATGACCGGGGCTGTTCGGTAGCGGGTCCTGGTAATCGCTAGCTCGCAGGTTTCCGGATTGAGTAATTTGGGTTGTTGTTGATGGTCATGTCGTCTCTGGTGTGTCCGTGTCTGCGGGCAGGGTGGTGCGGCCGACCAAGGGGTGTCGAATGCTGGTGCGAAACGCTGCTTCCAGCGATTCCAGGCTGCGCTGTTTAGTTTCTGGCACCATCCACCACACGATCGGAAAGAGCACGATATTGGCCACTGCGTACGCGATGTAAATGGCGCCGGCGCCAGCGAGTGCGGTCAGCCCTGGGAAGGTAAAGGAGACCAGGAAGGCGGTCAACCAGTTGAACAGCGTGGCGAAGGCCATCGCCGCTCCGCGGATGGCCAGGGGGAAGATTTCGGCCAGCAGCACCCACAGCACTGGACCCCAGGTGGCCGAAAACGTGTTAGTGAATACCACGAATGCCCCCACCGCGATCACGAAAAGTGCAGTGGAGTGGGCTGGAAGGACCAGCACCGCGATACCGACAGCCAGCAAGCTGGTTGCGGTGCCTACCAGGCCGGCCAACAGGATGGGTCTGCGTCCTCGCCGATCAACGATCTTGGACTGCACCACCACGGCGATGGTTGCGATGTTGAGCAGTCCGTTGAGGAAGGCGAACAACAGCGCACTGGAGTCGGACACTCCCAAGCTCGTCAAAACGGTCGGGACGTAGACGATCGTGCCGATTCCGGTCAGTTGCTGAAAGATAGCCAACAGCGCCCCCAGGAGGAGCAATCGGCGCACCCACGGCGCGGACAAGCGGGCACCGGTGCGTGCGTCGTGTTGCTGGCGTTCCAGTTCAGTGATGTCGTTGAATTCCCGCTCGGCCAGCGCGGTGTCGCCGCGCAAGCTGACCAGCACCGCGCGTGCCTGCTCGGGATGTCCGCGTCGGATCAGGGATCGGGGGGTGTCGGGCATGGTGAGCGTGCCGGCCACCAAGACGACAGCGGGAAAAACCCCGAGCAGCAACATCCAGCGCCAGGAGCCGGTGAACCCCAGCAGGTAGCCGATGCCCGCAGCCAGTCCCGTCCCTACGATGATCATGTACTGGTTCAGGGACGTGATCACTCCACGATCTGGCGCTGGGGCCATCTCGGCGAGATAGACCGGCACCAGTACCGACGCGATACCCACCGCCAACCCCAGAACAAAACGAAATGACACCAGCGTCGGCATCGTTGAGGCGACACCGGCACCCAGGGCACCCACGGTGAAGATCACCCCGGCAGCACACAACATCCACCGGCGCCCCACACGATCGGCGACCGGACCACTGCCCAGCGCGCCCACCATCGCGCCAAACACCGCAGCGCCGACTACGGCACCTTGCTGCCAGGCGGTCAGCGGCACATCCCGTCGGATGAACAAAATCGCGGCACCGATGATGCCCAGGTCATAACCAAACAATACCGCCGCCAGCGCACCCAGGGCATATACCCCTCGCGGGGTCACTCGAACCCGCCACGCCAACGCCATCACCACCCCAGACACTAATCGATCATGAACGGATGCACCCGTCCATGATGCCACGCCGCAAAACAACGATTGTGACGAGTTGCTCGATCTACCAGCGGTCCCGTCGCCTAATCACCCGCTACGCCGACCAGCACAATCTTCCTTCCCAAAATCCCGAACTAGGCGGCATTCCTATGCAATGGTGCAAGCGCCACCCTTGCCCCGTCACCACGACGAGCACAGCCGCCAGAGCCCGGGAACAGGGCAGGGAGCACGCGTAATTGTCGACCACTGGTCGCGCTAACCCAGGACGTACGCGAGGAGCACCCCGGTGGGAACGATGAGCAGCACGGGCGACGCGGCGTGTCAGTCGTTGTCCGGCTGGTATTCGTTGTTCTCGTAATACTCGAAGAGGTTGATCAACGTCGGGTAGTCATAGGTGACCAGCTCGTCGCCCTCCCACCTGGCGCCCAGTTCCTCGGCCCACTCCACCTCGTTCAGACCGAGCGGCGCGTCCTCAGACCAGTGGAACGGCACCATGGTGCTGACCTTGTTACGCCGACCCAGCACCACCCGTTCGCCCTCTGCTTTCGGCGCTGTCACAAGTGTTGATCCTACGCCCGCGGCTCGGCCGACGGCATACCCACTTCCATCCCGGTCCTTGCAGTAGGCCAACGCCCACCGTGCCATTAACACCAGTCAGCCACGGTCAACGGTGGGGCCCTGTGACCCGGCTTGACCACCGATCGAGGTCTCTGACGGCGGAGTGCGCTCAGTCTTCCAAACTGGCGCCTCACGGGCCCCAGCAACGGTAGATCATGGCCGCTATGCCGGTTTCCGTCTTTACCCGTCGTCTGGTCGGGCGGCCGAGGGTGGACAACGCGCATAGGTCTCTCACGGTGCATCACGAGATCCGCCGGGAGACGGCCAGCGTGCCCGCAATCGCGGCAACGACTGTGGGGTGGTAGTGGTCGCGAACCGCCTTGGCCGTGCGGAGACTGACGCTCAGCGGCATGGTGGCCGATAGGGCAGGTCAGGTAGGTATTGGTGCCACTCACTGTCGATGATGGCAGGCCGGGCGATGGTACAGATTCGAGTGGCGACATTTTCGATGTTAGTGTTCCAGAGCCGCGCGGTGGCGTCGTCGCTACCGGTGGCCAGGGTGTGCCCGTCCGGGCTGAAGGCCACCGCGCGGACGGTGTTGGTGTGGCCGGTCAGCGTGCTCAGCAGGTGGGATTGGCGGGGATCGCTGATATCCCACAACCGCACGGTGGTGTCCACGCTGCCAGTGGCCAGGGTGTGCCCGTCCCGACTGAAGGCCACCGACCAGATGGCGTTGGTGTGGCCGGTCAGCGTGCTCAGCAGGTGGGGCTGACGCGGGTTGTTGATATCCCACAACCGCGCGGTGGTGTCCACGCTGCCAGTGGCCAGGGTGTGCCCGTCCGGACTGAAGGCCACCGAGTAGACGTCATTGGTGTGGCCGGTGAGCATGCTCAGCAGGTGGGGATGGTAGGAGTCGCGGACATCCCACAATCGCGTGATGTGGTCGCTGCTACCGGTGGCCAGGGTGCGCCCGTCCGGACTGAAAACCACCGACAAGATTCCGGTGGGAAGAGTGAGCGTGCTCAGCGGGTGGGGCTGGTGGAGATCGCGGACATCCCACAACCGCGCGGTGTTGTCGTCGCTGGCGGTGGCCAGGGTGTGCCCGTCCGGGCTGAAGGCCACCGA
>DATAWX010000074.1:0-26840 GCA_036266995.1 Pseudonocardiaceae bacterium
GGGTCTGGTTCCATGCCTATCCCTCCAGCGCCGGGATCAGCACCTGCATCGTGGAGTGCGCCCAGGCCACCTGGTCGGCACTCGGCTTCGATTCGCTGAGCAGCGAGGACAGCGCCCGGCTACTGGAGAAGATCTTCGAGCCCGCCCTCGACGGCCATGCGCTGATCAGCCAGTCCCGCGGCGAACCGGCGCGGTGGCTGCGCTTCACCCAGGTGACCAACAAGACCTGGTACCACGACAACCGGGTGCTCATCGGCGACGCTGCCCACACCACCCACTTCACCCTCGGGTCCGGTACCCGGCTGGCGATGATCGACGCGGTCATGCTCGCCCAGAGCGCGTACGAACATGAGGATCTATCGGCGGCGTTGCAGGACTATGACCAGCGAGGTCGTGCCGCGTTGCGGCCGATCCAGGCCGCCGCGCGCACCAGCATGGCCTGGTTCGAACGCGCCGACCGCTACCTCGACCGCGACGCCGTGGCTTTCGCCTACTCGATGTCGGGGCGCCAAGGGGCCCAACCGCCCTGGCGGTACCAAATGCACCTCGCCACCCAAGTCCCCGCCCTACGGATCGCCCAGCGCGAGTTTCACTCGATCAGGCGACGGTACCTGGCCCACCGACGAGGAGAACGACCACTGCTCTCGCGCTGATCACTCACCGAGTCGCACACAACTCGTACGATTCGAAAGATGAAACAACGAGCCGGTTTGACACCACTCGGCGCGGTGGTGCGAGGCGCGGCCGCGGGAGCGGTCGGCACTATCGCGATGGATCTACTCTGGTTTTCCCGGTACAAACGCAACGGCGGGGACAGCGGGTTCGTCGATTGGGAGTTCGCGGCTGGTCTCAATAGCTGGGACGGAGCCCCCGCCCCAGCCCAGTTCGGCAGGCGCCTGATCCAGGGAGTGCTCCAGCGGGACCTGCCACCCGAACGGGCCCGCCTCGTGAACAACGTCGTGCACTGGGCGACCGGGGTGGGGTGGAGCGCCGCATTCGGCCTGGTGAGCGGCTCGTTATCCACTCGTCGTGGGTGGCACGGGCTGATTCTGGGAGCAGGCGTGTGGGCGCAGTCCTATGCGGTGCTCGTGCCGGCAAAGCTCTATAAACCGATCTGGGAATACGACGCGGAGACGCTGTGGAAGGACCTCAGCGCCCATCTCGTCTACGGCCTCGCGACGGCCACGACGTTCCGCGTACTCGCGGGACGCTGACTAATGGGGGGTCGGCGCTCGTGCTCCCGCTGAACGGATACCTGATGCTCACCGGGTGCGTGAGCCATCGCATAGCACCCGCAGGCACATCCCCGATCGACCTGCTCGCTGCCAGAGAGCAGATGGCGATCTCGCTGGGCTGGCACATCATCCTGGCCTGCCTGGGGGTCGGGATGCCCGCGCTGACCCTGTTCGCCGAGTGGCGGGCTGTGCGCACTGGCGAACAGGCCTACCGGCTGCTGGCTCACCGGTGGGCCAAGGCGATGGGGGTGCTCTTCGCCGTCGGCGCGGTATCCGGGACGATTCTCAGTTTTGAGATGGGGCTGTTGTGGCCGGGCATGATGAGCCGCTACGGCCAGGTCATCGGCCTACCATTCGCGTTGGAGGGCATCGCGTTCTTCATCGAGGCGATCTTTTTAGGTATCTACCTCTACGCCTGGGACCGGCTACCACCGCGCCAGCACCTGCTCTCCGGTATCCCGATCGTGGTCGCCGGGGTGTGTTCGGCGTTCTTCGTGGTCACCGCCAACGCCTGGATGAACCAGCCCCGCGGCTTCGACCTCACCAACGGCACCGTCACCGCAGTCGACCCGTGGGCTGCGATGTTCAACCCGGCGACCCCGCCGGAAACCATCCACATGATTTTGGCCGCGTTCATGGTCACCGGGTTCGTCATCGCCAGCGTCTACGCCGTGGCCTTGCTGCGAGGCCGCCGGGACCGCTATCACCGCCTCGGTTTTCTGATCCCGTTCACCGCCGCGGCGATCATCACCCCGGTGCAGATCGCCGCCGGTGACTACGCGGCCCGGTTCCTGGCGACCAACCAACCCACCAAACTCGCCGCGATCGAGGGCGTCTACCACACCGGCTCGCACATTCCACTGACCGTTACCGGCATCCCGGTGGGTGACCAGTTGCGGTACGGGCTGGAGATCCCCGACGGGTTGTCCCTGCTGGTCGGCTACAGTCCGAGCACGGTGATCCTCGGGTTGGACCGGGTGCCCGCGCCGGATCGACCGCCCGTCGGAGTTGTGCACCTGTCCTTCGACGTCATGGTCGGCATCGGCTTCGCTTTTCTGCTGCTGGGTATCTGGCTCGGCCTGAGCTGGTGGCAGCGCCGCGACCTGCCCCGCAGCCGTTGGTTCCTTCGGGCCGCCGGCGTCACCGGGATCGCCGCCTGCTGCGCCCTGGAAGCGGGGTGGGTCACTACGGAGGTCGGCCGCCAACCCTGGATCGTGTGGGGCCAGATGAGAACCGCCGACGCGGTCAACCCCGCCCCAGGGCTAGTCGTCGGCCTGGTGGCGGTGCTCGCGGTCTATGTCGTGATGACCATCGGCACGGTCTCCGTCCTGCGCCGGATGGCCCGCTCCCACCGGCTCGTCGCTGCGACGCCGGACGCTGGGGCAGGAGGTGACCGGTGAGTCTCGCCCAGTGGTCGATCACCGTGTTGTGGATCGGGTTGACGCTCTACGCGTTGCTGGCCGGCGCCGACTTCGGCGGCGGCTTCTGGGATCTGTTCGCCGGGACAAGCCGCGGCGGCCGCCCGCAGCGGGAGCTGATCGAGCATTCCATCGGGCCGATCTGGGAGGCCAACCACGTCTGGCTGATCTTCGTCATCGTGCTGCTCTGGACGGCTTTCCCGACTGTGTTCGCCGCCGTGATGTCCACGTTGTACATACCCTTGACGTTGGCAGCGCTCGGCATCATCGTGCGAGGCGCGGCGTTCGCCTTCCGCAAGGCCAGCGACGAACTCGGGTTGCAACGCCTGTTCGGCGCCGCGTTCGCGCTGTCCTCGGTGCTCACCCCGTTCTTCCTCGGCACCGTGGCGGGCGGAATCGCCTCCGGCCGCGTTCCCCTGGGACTGGCCGCCGGTGACCTCCTCACCAGTTGGTGGAACCCCACCTCGGTGCTGGGCGGCACGCTCGCCGTCGGTACCGCCGCCTACCTCGCGACGACCTACCTGTGCGCGGACGCCGTACGCGAAGGCCGACATGAACTGGCCGAGGCATTCCGGCGCCGCGCCCTGGTCACCGGCATCGTGCTCGGTGCCGTGGCGCTGGGTGGGATCGTCGTGCTGCACACCGACGCGCCCCGGCTGTTCGACGGTCTGACGCATCGCGCGTTGCCGCTGGTCATCGCCTCGGCCGTCGCGGGCGTGGCCTCGCTGCTGCTGGTGCTACGCCGCCGTTACCTGCTGGTGCGGGTCACCGCGGCGCTGGCAGTCACGACCGTGTTGTGGGGGTGGGCGCTGGCTCAGTACCCGTACCTGCTCCCGCCGGCCGCGACGGCGGGTGTCACCATCGCGGCCGGCGCAGCGAATCCGGCCGTGCTCTCGGCGACGCTCATCGCCCTGGGCGTCGGCGCCGCGCTGCTCATCCCGTCGCTGCTGTGGTTGTTCCTGCTCTTCCAACGACGGGACCGGGTACCTTCCACACCATAATGATGATGTTGAATGGATACTTCTGTTTTTCGACCGGTGAGACTCCACGGTGGATGACCAATCCGGCTGATACCGTTGGCATAAGAATCGATTGAGTGTAATGTTCCTTATGGCCGACTACTCTCCGTACGCGTGGCGTCATAGCCCGCGTCGTTCTCGGCCTCACCACGGCACCGGTTGTCATTCATACCGGGACGGGAACACCGACATGACGTCGGTTCGCACAACCAACCCAGATCATGTCGATGCGCGCAGCTCGGCTACCCGCGACTGCTTGGCAAGGGCCAGGCAGCCCCGGCGACCTACACCCGGACGAGGGTGAGTCGACGAGACCACCGACATGGAAAATGGCCCAGCTGCTGGTGACCTGGCCGATGGTACCGACGGTGAGGGCGACGAGATCGCCGTGGACGCCCCGGAGGTGGGGGCGCCCACCGACCCGGGCTCGGCGGACTTGATCTGGGACGAGGAGGAGTCCGAAGTGCTGCGCCAGGCCCGCAAGGACGCCGCACTCACCGCCTCGGCCGACTCGGTACGCGTGTATCTCAAGCAGATCGGCAAGGTGGCCCTGCTCAACGCCGAACAGGAGGTGAAGCTCGCCAAGCGCATCGAGGCCGGGCTCTACGCCGCCGAGCGGGTACGCAGGTCCGAGGGCAACAACTACAGGCTCTCCTCGCAGCTGCGCCGGGATCTGAGCTGGATCGTGCGCGACGGCGAGCGCGCCAAAAACCACCTGCTGGAGGCCAACCTTCGTCTTGTCGTCTCGCTGGCCAAGCGTTACACCGGCCGCGGCATGCCATTCCTGGACCTGATCCAGGAAGGCAACATCGGCCTGATCCGCGCGATGGAGAAGTTCGACTACACCAAGGGCTACAAGTTCTCCACCTATGGCACCTGGTGGATCCGCCAAGCCATCACCCGAGCCATGGCCGATCAGGCCCGCACTATCCGCATCCCGGTACACCAGGCAGAGGTGATCAACAAACTGGGCCACCTGAAGCGCGAACTGCTCCAGTACCTGGGCCGCGAGCCCACCACCGAGGAACTGGCGAAGGAGATGGACATCTCCGCGGAGAAGGTACTGGAGGTCCAGCACTATGCCCGGGAACCTATCTCCCTGGACCAGACCATCGGCGATGAGAGCGACTCCCCGCTCGGCGACTTCATCGAGGACTCCGAAGCCGTGGTCGCTATCGACGCGGTCTCGTTCACCCTGCTGCAGGACCACCTGCGGTGTGTGCTGGCCACGCTGCCCGAGCGGGAGGCCAGCATTGTCCGGTTGAGATTCGGGCTCACCGACGGCCAGCCGCGCACGCTCGATGAGATCGGCCACGTCCACGGGGTCACCCGAGAGCGGATCCGGCAGATCGAAGCCAGGACGATGGCGAAACTGCGCCACCCGTCCTGCTCCAGAGTCCTGCGCGACTACCTGGACTGAGCCGAACTCCGCCGTAGGTGCTGTGAACCGCAGCCCGCCGGGATTGGCCGCAAACCTCGGCCAGCGACCGCAAAAACCACAGCGACCTCGGACCCGTGGTGTGCGGATTGCCTATCGCGATCACCGGGCCTCAACGCATCCCAGGGTCCACGCCGGTCATTGCGGTCCGTGGAGCCCGCGCGGTGGCGCGCTCACCCCAGCCACGCGATCAACGCGTCCCGCAGCGCGATCGCCTCTTCCTCGTCCAGCGTGAGCACGCAGCTGCCATCGACGTGACAATCAAGCTGGATCTGCCCGTCGCGTTTGCTCACGACAACGTTTGCGAAACCCGCCGGGCCCCGGTGCAAAGCGCAGGTCGCGTGGATCACCTTGCGGTTGTGATGGGACTGATGCACGGTCTCTGGTGGCTGCTCTGCTGCGCTCATTCAGCAGACAGTGGGGTAAAGATCGCGCTAGTTGTCCACACTCCGTGGACCCTGGCCACCAATACCGAAGCGGTTACGGAGGCTGTTGAGCTCCCACACCCGGCGCTTGGCCCGCCGGTCCAGCGTGAGTACCAGGTCGCGGGCCAGCGGATCGCGGCGGATTCGCTGTGGTGCGATGCGGTCGGCTGTATCAAGGTGACGGATCGCGTCCCCGTCGCGTGGACCACTCTCTTGCGCCAGCACGCGGGCGAAGTCGAAGTGCAGCGAGGACGCCCGCTCCCGGCTGCCCAGCGCGTCAATGCCGATCGGAGCCGCTGTCGCGTCCTCGTAGGCCTTGGCGCCCTCGCCGAGCTCTACACCGATCGATACATGCCACGCTGCGACGTTGGTCGGCCCGAAATGCTGGCGCATCCCGTTGCGCTCTCCCACCCTGTCGGCCACATGCGCCGCTTCGTCCAAGTGTGAATGCGCATCAACGGCGCGGTGCTGCCGTGCCGCGGTTCGCGCCTGTTGAAGGTGCATCATGCCGACGATCTCGGCGGGCAACGTGTCGGACGCAGCGATTTGCACCGCTGGTGTCAGCTCGTCTATCCCTTCGGACAGCACCGCCTGCGCTCGGGCCCGTGCACCCATGCTCGTGAGTTCCAGAGCCCAATACCAGCGAGCGAAGCCCAGTAACCCCGGGTTGTCGTGCTGCTTGGCGAGGTCATAGCCGCGGCGTGCCGCAGTAGACGCCAGATCGATGTTGCCTGCCCGGCTGGACACCACCCCAGCCGCGAAGCACGCGGTCACCGCACTGGTGAACGCTTGGTCCCGCTCGGCCGCCGGCACAGTGAAGGCGCTCGCCTGCGATTCAGCCAGCAGGTTGCCCAGGTCGTGACCCGCTAGGGAGTAACGCGCCTGCCCGCACTGCTCATTGGCCTTATCCGCCAACTTCGCCAACACCTCCAGTGGACGCAACGTCACGTCCGGCAGGTCCATAGGACCAAAGTCATTGAGCGCCAACCGGATGCTCGGCAAGGCCGCCAGTGCATCGGCCGCGCTCCGGTCCGTGGGTAAATATGGCTGTCCCGTGAGGTCGGCTACCGAGCAGCCAAGGGCGGCGGCCAGATCCTCCAGCAGACCGCGCCGATTAAACCCGCGCTGACCAAGCTCCAGCATCGACAGGTACTGCTTGCCGATCCCGGCCAGCCCGGCAACCACTTCCAGGCTCAGCCCGCGGCGACGGCGGATCATCCGGGCACGCTGGCCCATCGTCCGCGCTTGCTCAGCGTCCACCACAGCCCTCCCTTCGCCGACTTCAGGCTACTTACTGGTTACCCCTGTCGACACACGCAGTGTGGATGCGCCCGGCGGGTCGCCGTTAGCGAGGTCGTCCTCTCGCGCGCCCATTCCACAAGCACAGTCGTCATGAAGACCAACGGTGCAGTTGCGGAACTCATCATGACCGCGATGAGGGGTCCTCCGGGTTTGGGTTGAATGTTCGTTCCGGGAAGTGGTGGCGGTGGATTGAAGCGAAGCGATTTGGTCACGTGTTTCCATCGGAAAATCTCAAGAAAAAGCGTGTACCAGCTCCATATCCAGATGATTCCACTGAACCACCTCAGTCGTCGCATCGTCAAGGTGATCACTCTGCCGGTCAGAGGGCATCGACGCTGCGGCGAACGGTGTCCGAGTCTTGGCCCCGGTCTGGATCGGCGAGCAGATCGGCCACCGTCGCACGCGCCCCGCGCAGATCGGCGGTGAACACCCGCGGCCACTGCCGGAACAACTCCTCAAAGAGGGCGACCGACTCCCGCCCGGCCGTTAACGCCTGTGCTAGCTCCACCTGGCCAGCGGCTCGAACCCGCGCGAAAACCCACAGTCCGCGGGCGAGGTCGGGTTCGAACGCGGCGGGGTGTGCAACGGCCAACCGGCGGCGAATTTCCACGGCTTGGGTGGTGGCGGCGAGGGCGTCGGGCAGCAGACCCAGATCCGACAGGTCGGCGCCGAGGTTGGTCAGTGCCCGGGCGAGGTCGGGTTCGAACGCGGTCGGGGTGGTGGTCGCCAGCCTGCGGTAGACCTCGACGGCTTGAGTGCTGGCGGCCAGGGCGTCCTGCTGCTGACCCAGGTTCGACAAGACGACCGAGAGATTACTCAGCGCCATGGCGAGCCCAGGTTCGAACACCGTGCGGTTGGTGGCGGCCAGCCGGCGGCGAATTTCCACAGCTTGGTTGCTGGCGGCCAGCGCATCGCGCTGCAGCCCCAAGTCCGACAACATGACGCTGAGGTTGTTGAGCGACCGGGCAAGGTCGGGTTCGAACGCGGTGCGGTTGGTAGCCGCCAACCGGCGGTAGATCCCGATAGCTTCGGTGGTGGCCATCACCGCGTCCTCCCACCGGCCCAACGCGGACAGCCGGATGCCGAAGTTGGTGAGCGCACAGGCGAGGTCGGGTTCGAACGCGGCGCAGTCGTCGGCCGCCAGCCGGCGGCCGATCTCCACGGCTTGACTGCTGGCGGTCAGAGCATCCTCGCGCCGCCCCAGCGCGGACAGTCGCAAGCCGAGGTTGTCCAGCCGGTGAGCCCGTTGAGCCGGACCAGCGGCGGCGGGCAGGGTGTCATAGAGGCGGCGGGCCAGAGCGGTGGCGGCCCACAGCAGCTCGGTGCTGTAGCGCGGCAGGGCCGAGTCGACAGCAGCGGCGACGTCATCGGGGGCATGGTCGACGACCAGCTGAACCAGCGCAGGGGTGGCGTGCGCGACGAGGGTGGGTCGGCGGCGCAGTAGCTCGAACAGAGCAGTGGCGGCAAGGGGGTGCCAGGCGGCGGCCGCGGTACACGCGATCAGACACCGTCGCACGGGCACCGCGACCGGCCCAGGCGATACGGTCATCCCGCGAGCCCGACCTCGCCGGGCAACCGCGTCTTTCGGCGCCGGCTCGTTCGCCGCAGCCGCCACGCGCACCGAAAAGATCGGACTACAGCGCGTCGCGTCACGGTGCTGTCCTCCTTTGTTCCAGTCCCGATCCGGGGTCGACCACGCCAGATCAGACAAGCAGGACTGCGCCTTCCCAGGTTGCGGCAGCATATGACCAACGTTTCCGACTGCGTGTGTTCTGGCCACCGCCACGCCGAGCGGCAGGGGATCGAACGCGAGATCCTAGATCGTTTAGTAGACAGTTCATGAGACGTTCAACGAACGTTGGCCGTGGCTGCCGGTCGCCAGGCGCTCGGGCGGGTTGCCCAGGCAGGTTGCACCGCTGGGGCAACTCCAACGGCGGGTACGTAAGCCACTGGACTCCCCCCTGGCGCGGCCACAGCAACCGATCTTCGCTGCTGCTAGAAATTGGGCCCGACATCGACCCATTGTCCTGCGTCCTCAAGTTCCTTGGCAGGCTGATCGCTACTTGATTGCGGTGAAAGATACGGCGGTCTATGCGCCGATTTGCCGCCTCAATGTGCAATATCCGTTCACGCCATGAAAACGTCGGGTTTACCGTCAACTGCGCCGCATTTATTGGCTCAACGTGCAAGGCAGCCAGCGGTGGGCTCGTCGGGCCGCCCGACCGTCGCCCACCCGCAATGCGCACGCGTCATGGGCTACGCCCGGGGCCTTTGCACGGACGACCCTACTGAGAGTAACATTTCGTAACCCAACGAATAGGAGCGTCACATGGCCGTCGACGAGCGGCCTGTCCGATCAGACGGCGGCCGAGAAGGCCGGCTAACCCACGCTGCTCGCCCAGGCCTGGATGAAACCCCTCAGGATCAGAGCCGAAGGCAAACCGGCCAGCAACCCACGATCCGGCGGCAGCTTCAATCGGCGTGGGTGCACCGCCCGTACACCGTTGTGCTCGCGGTTGTGCTGCTGTTCCCCGGCGTCCTGGCCATCATTTACGGGGACGAGGTATCCCAAGCTCTGAGTAACATCGCCGCCGGCACCATCTCGCGGCTGATGGGGACCCTGCTCGTGGTGGGGTCGGCGCTCACCCTCAGAGGGATCGCGCGCAACCGGGCACTGACCGAGACCCTGGGTCTCACCGTCACCGCAATCGGCTGTGCCATCTATGGCCTCGGGGTAATCCTTGGGCTCGGTCTGCACGGCGCCGTCGCCGGGAGTGGATTCCTCGCTATCGCGGCGGCCACAATCAGGCGTGTCATCACACTCGCTGCAGTCGCCCGGGAAGTGGATCGCGCCAGTGAGTCCTGACACGCTACGGTTCGTCCTCCAGGTCGTGGCGATCGCGCTCGGCGGCGGTAGCGTGCAGATGGGCATTTTCCTGCTCAAACGTCGCAGCGAGCTGCGTAGCTTGGACGCCACATCGGGTTCCACCGCACTCACCTCGGCTAACGAGTACATCGCCACGCTTCAGGGTGGGGAGAAGGCGGTCCGCGAAGAGCTGGACCGGATGCAGGCCCGCACCCAAACGATGCAAAAGGAATGGGACATCGAGCGGGCCGAGCTGACTGCGGCATTGGAAAACGAGAGCCGGCAGGTCGCCCGGCTATCCGCATACCTGGCCCGGTGCAAGGCGGACCTCGCGGTGGCGGAGTCCCAGATCGAGGAGTTGGCGCACCACGGCCGCATGTCAGCGCGCCAAGGCCGCCCTTCGGGGGAGTAGCGCAGGCCCTGCCTACCTCAACACGGCACCGTCGTCACAATGGATCAACGTTATGTCAGACAGTGACCAGCCCTGCCCCGGACTGGTCACCACGTCCCACCAGCGGGTTCTTGCGCTTGGCTGCTTTCGTTGGTTCGATGAAGGACCGTGCGCGAGGAGGGTTACGAGTGCAGGTCGGGGCAGTCGTTACGAGAGTGTGCAGTCGATGGTAACGACTGAGGATGCCCGCTGGCTTGCCAACTACCTGCGGAAGATGGTGTCCACTCGCCCCGCAGCCTGGGCCGGCACCGAGATGACCCTGTCACAGCTGATCGCGCTGCACATCATCAGCGCGCGGGCTCCGATGACGCTGATGGCGCTGTCCGATGCGTTGGGCACCCGGCCACCAGCTACCTGCGCGATGGTCAACCGGCTCGCCAAGGCCGGGCTGGTCCGCCGCACACCGGACCCCGAGGACCTCCGGCGCGTCGTGCTGGCCCTCACCGGTACCGCGGCACAGATGATCGGCAAGATCGACCCGGACACGGCCCGACGTTTGCAGGCAGTGCTGAAGACCATGGGTTCGGCAGCCCAGCGCGTCCTCACCGAAGTCCTCAAGGACACCGCCCGTCGCCTCGCCCGCTGACACCAATCGGTGTCGTGAACTCGACAGGACGGACGTTTCTGGCGCTGAGAACGTCGGTACTGTCTAGTTCACGGGCGGCGGCGCCCGATAATGCCGATACGGCACTATCACTCGGGTGACCGCAGCGCCGCATTCCGCGACCGTCCCTGACCACCTGTTCGACGACCCGGACGCGGAGGCCCGCTGGAGGGCCCGGTTCACCGCGCCGCGCGTCAGCTTGCCGGACTGGGCCCGAGACGCCCCGGACCGCTGCCTCTACACCTCCAACGCCTCAGGCACCTGGGAGGTCTACGCCTGGGACCGGTCCACCGGCACGCACCGGCAGGTCACCGACCGCCCGCACGGCACCCATAGCGCCACCGTCACCCCCGACGGTGAACAGGTGTGGTGGTTCGCCGACACCGACGGCGACGAGTTCGGCAGCTGGGTGACCGAGCCGTTCGCCGGGCGCCCCGCCGACGAGCAGCCCCAACCGGCCGTGCCGGGCACCGCGCCCGGGTACCCGGCCGGGCTTGACCTCGGACCGCGCACCGCGGCGGTCGGCGCCGCCACCGACGAGGGCACCACGGTATGGATCTCCCGGGACGGCAGCGCGCAGGTCGTCTACCACAACGAGCACGACGCCGGGGTAGGTGCCCTGTCCCGGGACGAGCGGCTGCTCGCGATCGTGCACTCGGAGCACGGCGACTCCCGCCACCCCGCGATCCGGGTGCTCGACACCGATGCGGGCACCACTGGGAAAACGGTCGCGGAGCTGTGGGACGGCCCCGGCAAAGGCCTGGAGGTGCTCGGCTTCGCCCCGTTGCCGGGCGACCCCCGACTGTTGCTCACCCACGAGCGACACGGCCGCCAGGAGTTGCTGATCTGGGACGTCACCGCGAACACCGAGACTGAGATCGCCCTGGACCTGCCCGGTGAGCTGACCGCCGACTGGTATCCCGACGGTGCCGCGCTGCTCGTCCTGCACGAGCACGCGGCGCGCTCCACACTGCACCGCTACCAACTGGCCACCGGTGAGCTGACCGCCTTGGACGCGCCTGCCGGCACCATCAGTGGCGCGGCGGTCCGACCGGACGGCACCGTCGAGTACGCCTGGTCCTGCGCCGCCCAACCGCCCACCATCCAGGCACTGGACGCAGACGGCACCCACCGCGCGTTGCTCGCGCCCCGAGGCGGGCCGGCGCCCGGCTCACAACCCCTGGCCGACCAGTTCGTGGCAACACCGCACGGTGCCGTGCACGCCCTGGTAGCCAGGCCGCCCGACGCCCCAGAAGGGCCGTTGCCCACCGTGTTCGCGCTGCACGGCGGCCCGCACGCAGCCGACGAGGACCGCTTCTCAGCGGGCCGGGCGCTCTGGCTGGACGCCGGCTTCGCCGTCGTGCACGTCAACTACCGCGGCTCGACCGGCTACGGCTCGACCTGGCGCGACGCCATCGAGGGCAACCCAGGGCTGACCGAACTGGCCGACCTCGCGGCGGTGCACGACTGGGCGGTGTCCAGCAGGTTCGCCGACCCGGCGGGGTGCGTGGTCGAGGGTTGGTCCTGGGGCGGTTATCTGACCCTGCTCGCGCTGGGGACCCAGCCCCAGCGCTGGGCCGCCGGCGTCGCCGGAATCCCGGTCGCCGACTACGCCGCCGCCTACGCCGATGAGATGGAGCCGCTGCGGGCCTTTGACCGCGCGCTGTTCGGCGGCTCCCCCGAGGAGCTGCCCGAGCTGTACCAGAGGTCATCTCCGATCAGCTACGCAGCGGATCTTCGCGCCCCGGTGCTGCTGCTCGCCGGGGACAACGATCCGCGCTGCCCGATCCGGCAGATCGACAATTACCTCGTCCGGCTCGCTGAACTGGGCAAACCGTACCGGAGTTACCGCTACGATGCGGGCCACGGGTCGTTGGTGGTGGCCGAGAACCTCCGCCACGCCGCCGTCGAGGTCGCCTTCGTTCGCGAGGTACTCAGCGAAAGTCGATGAACCCCTTTACCCTTCGACAATCTGGCGGTAACGCCGGCGGTGGATGCTGAGGCCGGAGGTGGGCATCATGGCCCTGTGGCGGCTGCACGTCGACGTGGCTGATCAGCCCGGCCGGCTGGGTGCGCTCGCCGCGGCGATCGGTGGCTGCGGGGCCAACATCGTGTCGTTGCACGTGGTGGGCGAGCCGGCCGAGGACGGCGCGGTCACCGACGAGTTACTGGTCAGGCTGCCACCGAAGCTCGCGATGCCGGCACTGGTGCACACCGTTGAGTCAGCCGGATTCCCCGTGACCGTGGTCGTGCAGGCCGACGCGCAGGCGCTGGCCGATCCGGTGACCGCCGCGCTGGCGCTGGCGCACTGCGTCGTGGTCGACCCGAGCAGCGCCGATCGGGCCGTGGCGGCCATGCTGCGAGCTGAGCTGGCCGAGGCCAGCGGGCCGCCAACCGCCCATCAGGCTGCCCATCAGGCTGAGGTCGGCACCGGAGCGACCCGGGTGCGGCTACACCGCGGCTGGCCGTTCACCGCCACCGAGGTATCCCGGGCCGCGGCACTGCTCGAACTCGCCGGGACATCCAACGGAAGCTCCGCATCGACGGGGCGTGCGCCATCACGGGTCAGCGTGCAGCTGACCGACGGGGCCGAGGTGGTACTGCGGGCCGCGACAGCGGCTGACGCGCCGCTGGTCGCCGCATTGCACGCGCGCTGCTCCCCGCACACCCGGGCGTTGCGATCGCTGTCCACCAGACCGGTGTTGACCGCGCCCGTCTTGCGGCAGCTGATCGGCGCCGACGGCTCCACCAGCGTGCTCGCGGTGACCCCCGATGGTGGTGCCGCGGTCGGGCTGGCGAATCTGGTCGGCACCGGACCCGCCACCGCCGAGGTCGCGCTGCTGGTGGAGGACCTCTGGCAGGGCCGCGGAGTGGGCACGGCGCTGGCCCGCAAGCTGGTGGAGCTGGCCCGAATCGATCGGCTTACCGAGTTCACCGCCGTGTCCCGAGCGGGCAACGGCGCGCTGACCAGAGTGTTGCGCCGTGCCGGGTTGCGCCCACGCGGCCGGTTGGAGGGCGGCGCGCTATGCGTGCGGGCCGCGCTGTACCCGGAGGAACCCAGCTCCAGCGCCCCCGAAGTCAGCCTGGCGTAGAAGGCTTGGGCCGACGAAATCGGCAAGATCGACGCCGCTACTTGCCTTCTTCCTCTCGGGTGCGGCGGTCACATCCGCGACAGCTCTGCTGTGGAGTTCGGGAACCCCAGAGCACCACGAAAGTACCGGCTGGAGCCGGCCCGGGTGCAGCGCCCGCAGAAGCGGACCCGGGCGGCCCTGCTCGATCAGTACGGCGGTCGCCGTGGACGAGCTATCCATGGTCCAGCGCACTGCCTGCACGATAGTTTTGCGCGTCTCCCGCGCGGTGGTCCAAGGCGAACTGCACCACCTGCTGGCCGATCGTGCGCAGCGTGCGGTCGACCACGGGGTCGGAGGCGACGCCGTGGTCGTCGAAATCTACCTCGCCGGAGTTCAGCGCCGCGCCCAGCGGCGTGGGCCAGCCGCGTACCGCGTGCACGATGGAGCGCAACGCGGTCAGCGTGGTCACCGCCGCCTGCCAGCCCAGTGCCATCGCGACGCAGCCGACCGCTCGCCCGTCAAGATAGGGCCGGGGATCCGCGCGCAGGTCCTCGACGTAGTCCAGCGCGTTTTTCACCAACCCGGAGACGGTGCCGTGATAGCCCGGCGAAACCAGCACCACCCCGTCGGCCTCCCGCAACGTTTGCACAAGCCGGCACGCCGCGTCGCTGCGCTCGAGCACCGCCGGATCGTAGAACGGCAGCACGAGATCCGTGCCAGTGATCGCGACGGTGTCCGCACCGGCGACCCGGGCACCCTGGAGAACCACGCTCAGGGCTCGCTCGGACTGCGAGTCGTCACGCATCGAACCACCGATGCCAACCACGGTGAGCCCCATGTCATGGACCCTAACGAGACGCCACTAACCCGCCGACGACGCGGCCACTTACAGCTGCGCGAGGGCCCGGCACCCCCAGTGTGCCGGGCCCTCGTCTATTCCCCTCGGTCAAGCCCTTCGGTCAGGCCTTCGCCTGCGCGGCGGAGCGCGCCGGGTTGGCTTGCTCGGCCGCCTTCGGGTCCCGTTCGGACTGCTTGGCGCGCACACCTTGCTCGATCCGGTCACCCAGGCCCTTGTCGACATTGCGCCAGTACCCGAAGGCCCGTTGCAGGACCGGCTCGGTCACGGCGTTGAGCAGGTGGCCGACGACGTTGTTCACCAGCCGCTCGCGGGCCGCATCGTCGAGCACCTCACGGACCATGGTGCCAGCCTGGCCCCAGTCGTCGTCCTCGGTGTGCAGGGTGTAAGCGGCATGCACCATGTCCCCGCTGGTCTGCCACCCCGCCGACTCGCCGTAGCGGTCGCTGTCGGCCTTCGGACCGCCCTTGGAGTTCGGCGCGTACACCGGGTCCGAGACGTTCTGGAACCGCATCGCGCCGTCTTTGCTGTAGCTGTGCACCGGCGACTGTGGAGCGTTCACCGGCAGCTGCTGGTAGTTCGCGCCGATGCGGTGCCGGTGGGCGTCGGCGTAGGCGAACAGCCGACCCAGCAGCATCTTGTCCGGGCTCGGGCCGATACCCGGCACAAGATTGTTGGGCTGGAAAGCGGCCTGCTCGATCTCGGTGTGATAGTCGGTCGGGTTGCGGTCCAGCGTCATCTTCCCGACCTCGATGAGCGGGTAGTCGCCATGCGGCCACACCTTGGTCAGGTCGAACGGGTTGAACCGGTAGGCCCTGGCGTCGTCGAACGGCATGATCTGCATCTTGAGCGTCCAACTCGGGTACTCGCCGGCGTCGATGTGCTCGTAGAGGTCACGCTGGTGGTAGTCGGTGTCCACCGAGGCCATCTGATCTGCCTCATCCTGGGTGAAGAACTCGATGCCCTGGTCGGTAATGAAGTGATATTTCACCCAGAACTTCTCGCCGGCCGCATTGACCCACATGTAAGTGTGACTGGAGTAGCCGTTCATGTGCCGCCAGGTGCGCGGGATGCCCCGGTCACCCATCAGCCAGGTAACCTGGTGCGCCGACTCCGGGGACAGCGACCAGAAATCCCACTGCATGTCATGGTCACGCAGATTGTTATCGGCGCGGCGTTTCTGGGAGCGGATAAAGTGCTGAAACTTCATCGGATCGCGAATGAAGAAGACCGGCGTGTTGTTGCCGACCATGTCGTAGTTGCCCTCGGTGGTGTAGAACTTCAGCGCGAAGCCCCGGGGGTCACGCCAGGTGTCGGGGCTGCCGCGCTCGCCGGCCACCGTGGAGAACCGGGCCACCATGTCGGTCTTGGTGCCCGGCTGGAACACCGCGGCCTTGGTGTAAGCGCTGACATCGTTGGTCACCTCGAAGTGGCCGAAGGCGCCGCCACCCTTGGCGTGCGGCTGGCGCTCCGGCACGCGCTCCCGGTTGAACTGCGCCATCTGCTCGATGAGGTAGTGATCCTGTAAAAGAATCGGACCGTCCGGGCCGACGGTGAGCGAGTGCTCATCACTCGCAACCGGGATACCGGCATCCGTCGTCGTCGGCTTGGGCTGCTCGCCGGTCACTGTAGTGCCTCCTGTTAGTGGTTTTCGTCGGGCTCTATCGGTCTGGTCGTCGCCGGGGGCGGATCTTGGCAACTGGGGCACGTTCCCCAGAACACCACCTCTGCCTCGTCGAGCAGGTAGCCGTGATCATCGCTGGGAGTCAGGCACGGACGCAGGTTAACGGCGCAGTCGACGTCGTCGGTGCGCCCGCAGGAGCGACACACCACGTGATGGTGATTGTCACCGGTACGGCGCTCGAATCTGGCCGGATGCCCCGCCGGCTCGATCCGGCGCACCAGCCCGGCGCCGGTGCAGGCGGCCAGCACGTCGTACACGGTCTGAGTGGACACCGATCCCAGCCGCTGCGCCACCCCGCAGCGGACCTGCTCGGCGGTGGCGTGGGGATGCTCGGCCAACCACTGCAACACGGATTGGCGGGGAGCGGTTACCCGCAACCCTGCCTGGCGCAGCTGGTGGCTGTCGTTCGAGGAGAGCATGACGCAGCCCACTATCCCAGGCTTATCTGGAATGAGTCAAGAATCCTGGCCGGATCTCAAGGTGCCTGCGCGCGGTTCACTGCGGGGGCCGGCAGCGTGGCGTGCATCAGCGAGACGTTGTAGCGGTCATACTGGGTCATCGTGAAGTAGATGTTGGACCCGTTCGAGTCCGGGTTGAAGAAACCGCCGTAGAGGTGCGGGTACTGGCTGGCGGTGGCGACCGGTATCGGCGCGCCCCACGGTCCGGTCGGCTGCGGGGCGAACCGGACCACGATCGCGGCGCGCGGCTCGTCCATGGTCATCATTTCCCAGCTCTTGAAGACCTCGTCGTAGCGGACCGACAGCTCACCGACCGGGCCCGGCACGATCGCGGCCGCGACGGCGCTGGTGCCCGGCAGCCAGGTCTGCCCGGTCCAGTACTCGTAGGCGGACAGGTCCAGCAGCCGCTGCTCGGGCACCCGAGCGACATAGGCGTCGCCGAAACGGCCGTTCGGTGTACCGAAGGCGTAGACGAAGCCATCGCGCCGGGCATAGGCGATCATCTGGAACTTCTCGTCGACACCCGGGCTGTTGAGCCGCCGCGCCCCCAGCGCGTCCTGCCAGGTCTGCCCGCCGTCGTCGGAGTACGCGACGCCACTGAAGTTCGTGTCCCATTGACCAGGTTGGCCGAAGTGGCGCACTGACATGTATGCTAGATAGTTACGCCCGCCGACGTTGACGCCGCCGGTCGGGATCGTGCTCATCTCGACACCGTCGCGTTTCAACGAGGGCACCAGTTCCTTGGCGTGGCCCGGCCGGTCGGTGACGAAGTCGTTGAAGGACATGCCATCAGCCGGGTTCCGGTCGCTGCTGCGGGCCAGCGTGTTCGAGCGCCAGTCGATCACGGCGGGATCCCCGAACCCGGCGCCGGGACCGGCCCACCCGGCACCGAAGGTGTCCCCGAAGGCGGCCAGGATCTGGCCCCGCTCATCAGTCCACATGATGCCAAGATCGGTGCCCTTTATCGCATAGCGCGCCTCAGTCTCGTTGATCGAGGCAGCGCCGGTGAGGGTGGCGACCCGGCTGGCCTGGCCCCCCGGCACCGCTTGCGCGACCCCCGGCGGTGCCAGCCCTACCGTGACCGCCGCAACCACGACTGCTGATACGGCCCCAGCTCGAGCACGCTGGCTGAGCATCGTCCTCCCCCAAGATTTGCCTGCCCGGCCCCGACGCACCCGTTAACTAACGGGACAAAGGGTGCCCGAGTGACGGCATACCTGCAGCATGTTCACGAGATCGTGATCAGGTTCTCGCCCCGGGGTAGGAGCTCACCGATCACCGGCGCGCCGGGTATCTCACCGGCGACGAGCAGGCCCCCGGAGGTCTGCGCGTCGGCCAGCAGCAACAGCTCGTCCTCGTCGACCGATGCCGAAGCCGCGATGTGCGGGCGTACCCAGTCCAGGTTGCGCCGGGTACCTCCGCTGACGTAGCCGCCGGCCAGCGCCTGGCGTGCGCCGTCGAGGTAAGGAATCGCGGCGGCGTCCAGCACGGCCGAGACCCCGCTGGCGCGGGCCAGCTTCATCAGGTGGCCGAGTAGCCCGAAACCGGTGACGTCGGTGGCGCACCGCACACTGGCCGCCACCGCCGCCGTGGCAGCCGCCGCGTTGAGCGTGGTCATCGCCGCCACGGCATGCGCGAAGGTCTCGCCGGTGGCTTTGTGCCTGCTGTTGAGCACCCCGATGCCCAGCGGTTTGGTCAATGACAGCGGTGTGCCCGCCACCCCGGCGTCGTTGCGCAGGAGCTGCTGCGGGTCGCCGATGCCGGTGACGGCCATGCCGTACTTGGGTTCCGGGTCATCCACACTGTGCCCGCCGGCCAGGTGGCAGCCGGCGCTGCCGCAGACGTCCCGGCCGCCGCGCAGCACCTCGGCGGCCAGCTCCAGGGGCAGCACGTCACGCGGCCAGCCCAGCAGGTTCACCGCGACCACCGGGCGCCCACCCATGGCATAGACGTCGGACAGGGCGTTGGCCGCCGCGATCCGACCCCAGTCGTAGGGGTCATCGACCACGGGGGTGAAGAAGTCCGCGGTGGCGATCACCGCGAGACCGTCCTGGATCCGCACCACCGCGGCGTCATCGCCGTCATCGAGGCCGACGACCAGCTCACCGGCTGGGTCGGTCACCTCGGCGCCGACCAGCCCGGCCAGCACCGACTCCAGCTCGCCGGGCGGGATCTTGCAGGCGCACCCACCGCCGTGTGCGTACTGGGTGAGCCGGACCGTGGTGGCTGTCATAGCGACACGGTAACCGCCGCGGCGGCTGTCGCGCAGCGCGCGATCGCGGGTCAGAGGTGCCAACCCATCCACCAACCAAGAATGGCGCTGAGGACAACCGACTGAACCAGCACGATGATGATCAGGTACAGAAAACCGGAACCGGCGCGTGGTCGTCGCAATCGAAACTGGCGAATCCGCCGCAACGCCCGAAACAGACGTAACCGGCGCAACCGGTGGTAAAATCGGGACCATCGAGTGGGAACCACCGGCGGCGGGAGGTTTTCCAGATCGGGATGAAGGCTCATATACTCAGCGAGTTCCCGTTCCCACAATGAGTGGTCGAAGCTCTTCACCCGTCCGACCCTTCTCGACCGATGCATCGCCGGCACACCGATCGCGACCCGGGCTCCGGCGTTTCGCCGATGCCGCCCTACCGCTGTCATCGAATGTCGGGTCCGCGGCGTTACCAATTTCTGATTTATCTCGAACAAATCACGCTCAGTGCCCCCGAGGTCACTTCCCGCATTCAGTGGAATTGGTGAGCTTATTGCGTCCCCGTTAACCCCGCCCGTTCGTTGAATGCGTCGGCGGATGCAGGCAGGCGACGACCTCCTCGTCCGAGGTCTGGGAGAAGTCGGTGTACCACGCGCCGATCGCCTCCAGCGACGCGGGAGTGAGCAGGGCGATCAGGTCGTCCGCGTAATCGCGCATCCCGCGGACCCAACCCAACGGCGCAACCGGGACCGCGACGACGATGTGCGCCGCATTCAGAGCTCTGACGACCTGGCAGGCGGCCCGTGCGGTGGACCCGGTCGCGATGCCATCGTCAACCACGACGGCGGTCCGCCCGGCCAGCGCGACCCGGGGTCGATCACCGCGGAACCGCTCGGCACGCCGCGCCAGCTCAGCTCGCTCCCGGCGTTCCACCGCGGCCAGCACGGCTGGGGTGATACCGGCGCGTTGGACCGTCCCAGGCACCAGGACGCGTACCCCACCTTCGCCGATGGCGCCCATGGCCAGCTCGGGCTGCGACGGCACGCCGAGCTTGCGTACCACGATCACGTCCAGTGGTGCGCTCAGCGCTCCCGCCACCTCGGCCGCAACCTGGACCCCACCGCGCGGCAGGCCCAGGACCACGATCGGGTGCTCCTCGGACCCCACCTCCGAGGTCCGGAGATGCTGCAACCGCTGGCCCAGTTGCCGCCCCGCGTCGGCACGATCGGTGAACATCGTCGTCACCTCCGTCCGCCCCTGGGACGATTATCCCGATCAGGATCGGGCTCGCCTAGCGAGACGGCGATTACGGTGTGACGGTGAAGGCGGTGGACAGTTCGTTGGCGCCGCAGGTCGTGGAAATCTGGTACTGACCGGCGGCGGCATTCTTGCGGACGGTGGCGGTGCCGAATAGGCGCCACGGTTGGTGGCCTTCGGGGTTGCCCTTCAACGCACCGATGTCGAGCACCGGTGAGTGCACTGTGCCAAGGTTGTCCAGGCATGCCACGTCGAGCGAGACGGTCGAACCCGGAGCGCCCTGCTGGGGAGTCACCCGCAACCAGCTCGCCCCAGGCGCCGGTGGGGTCAGTGCCGACGTCGACGTCGGGCTCAGCTCCGGGGCCTGCGCTTCAGGGGCCTGCGCTTCAGGGGCCTGCGCGCTCGGAGGCTGCGCAGTAGAGCGAGGCGGCGAGCTCGGCCCCGCTGTCCCCGAACAAGCTGACCCGAACACCCCCAGGACGACTACGCTGGCGACTGCGACACCCGTTCGGACCCTCATACCCGCCGCAGTATGCCCGCAAGCCCGCGCCATCACGACCCGCCGCGCCGGTCAAAGGTTCAGCGCAACATGCCGGCGACGGGTTTGAGGTTGGGGGAGCCCTCGTCTTCCAGGTAGTCGGGCGGGGTGGTCTGGTCGGTGCCGTTGGAGACGCGGAGTTGGCGGAGCACGATCGTCACCAGCACGGCTATGACGAGATTGCCGATGAGCGCGACGAACCCGACGTAGATCTGCAGCTGCGAACCCGCGAAAGGATGCCAGCCGAGGAACGACAACTTGTTCAGCGCGAGCGCCGACCCGCCGAAGTGTTGCTTGCCGCTGGCCGGGTTGGGAATGCCATAGAGCAGTGTCAAACCCCATCCCATCCCGACGACCCATCCCGCTACCAGGCCCCAGATGTGGAACCAGCGGGTGTAGAGCGCGATCGCCACCATGGGCAACGTCTGTAGAATGATCACTCCACCGATCAGCTGCAGATCGATAGAGTATTGCGGGTCGATCAACACGATCAAGGCTACCGCACCGAACTTCACCACCAGCGACGCGATTTTGGCCTGCCGGCACTCCTGTTCGGTCGTGGCGTCGCGATGTAAGTATGCCTTGTAGATGTTACGGGTCCACAGATTCGCCGCCGCGATCGACATGATCGCGGCGGGCACCAGTGCGCCGATCCCGATGGCCGCGAATGCGATCCCGGCGAACCAGGAGGGGAACTGCCCTTCGAACAGCATCGGGATGACGGTGTTGGAGTCCGCTCGGCCGGTGGCCGCATTGACGATCGGCTTTGTGTGCGCCGCGATCGCGGCATAACCCAGCAGCGCGAGCAATCCCAGTACCAGCGAATAAGCCGGCAGCGCCACCATGTTCCGCTTGATCACGGTGCGGCTTCGGGAGGCCAGTGCACCGGTGACTGCATGCGGGTAGAGGAACAGCGCGAGCGCCGAGCCCAACGCCAGCGTGACGTACTGCAACTGGTTATTGGGACCCAGCAGGATTCCATCAGCCGGCGTTTTCGTGGCGGTGAACTTCGCGTTCGCGGCGTCGAAAATGGAGCCCCAACCACCGAGCTTCGCCGGCAGAATGATCACAGCTGCGATGATCACCAGGTAGATCAGCCCATCCTTGACGAAGGCGATCAGCGCCGGGGCCCGCAGGCCGGACTGGTAGGTGTAGAGGGCGAGGATCACGAATGCGATGAACAGCGGGGCGTGACCGGCCAGCCCGCCCCCGTTGAGACCCATCGTGCGCAGTACCGCTTCCAGGCCGGCCAGTTGCAAGGCGATGTAGGGCATTGTCGCGACGATTCCGGTGACCGCCACCAACAGCGCCAGCGTCGCAGATCCGTAACGGCCCTGCACGAAGTCCGCCGGGGTCACATAACCATGCACCCGTGACACCGACCACAACCGCAGCAACGGCAGGAACACCAGCGGGTAGACGAGCACGGTGTAAGGCAACGCGAAAAAGCCCATCGCGCCGGCACCGAAGATCAGCGCGGGTACCGCGACGAAGGTGTAGGCGGTGTAGAGATCACCACCGATCAGGAACCAGGTGACCCACGAGCCGAACCGGCGACCGCCCAAGCCCCACTCATCGAGGTGATCGAGGGTGCCACCACGCTGCCACCGGGCGGCGTAGAAACCCAGCGCGGTGACGAGCACGAACAGTGCCGCGAAGACGACCAGTTCGGTCCAGCGCACGGTCAACGCCGGTCACCCGCCTTCAGGTACACCACAGCGACACAGATCACCCCGAGCGGGACGAAGAGGAACTGCGCCCAGTAGAACAACGGGAACCCCAACACCCGAGGCTCGTCGCCGTTGTACAGCGGCGTGAACAGCGAAACCAGCGGAACCAGCAGCAGCAGCTCCCACCCACTCCACCGACGCTGCGCGCGGGGTCGTGACGACATCCCGACATTATGCGCTCAATGGGGGGAGGAGCGACTCAGGCGGACCTTGAGGGCGGCGAGCTCGTCGTGTAGCGCGGTGGGGAGGGCCTCGCCGATCTTGTGGAACCACTGTTCGATGTAGGGGATCTCGGCGCGCCATTCGTCGATGTTCACCGTTAGCGCGGCGGCGACGTCGTCGGGCGGGATGTCCAGGCCGGACAGGTCGAGCTGATCCGCGGGGGGCACCCGGCCGATCGGGGTGTCGACCGCTACGGCCCGGCCCTCGATCCGCTCGATGATCCACTTGAGCACCCGGCTGTTCTCCCGGAACCCCGGCCACAGGAAACGCTGGTCGTCGCCACGCCGGAACCAGTTCACGTAGAAGATCTTGGGGAGCTTGCCGGCGTCGGCGCCCTTGCCGGTGTCGATCCAGTGCTGGAAGTAGTCGCCGGCGTGGTAGCCGATGAACGGCAACATCGCCATCGGGTCGCGGCGCACGTCACCGAGCGGGCCGGCCGCCGCCGCGGTCTTCTCGCTGGACAGCGTGGCACCCAGGAACACCCCGTGCTGCCAGTCGAACGCCTCGTTGACCAGCGGGATGGTGCCGGCCCGGCGGCCGCCGAACAGGATCGCTGAGATCGGCACACCGTCGGGATCGTCCCACTCATCGGCAAGCGTCGGGCACTGCGCCATTGGCGTGCAGTACCGGGAGTTCGGGTGCGCGCCGCGCTTCCCGGCGGCGCCGTCAGCAGGCGTCCAGTCCTGCTTGGTCCACGAGGTGGCGTGCGCCGGCACCGGCTCGCTGCCCTCCCACCAGACGTCACCGTCGTCGGTGAGCGCGACATTGGTGAAGATCGAGTTGCCGTACTGCAGGGTTTGCATGGCGTTGGGATTGGTCCGCCAGCTGGTGTTCGGCGCGACCCCGAAGAATCCATTCTCCGGGTTCACCGCGTACAGCCGGCCGTCGGCACCGAAGCGCATCCAGGCGATGTCGTCACCGAGGGTCTCGGCCTTCCAGCCCGGGATGGTCGGTGCGAGCATCGCCATGTTGGTCTTGCCGCAGCCGGATGGGAAGGCGGCGACGATGTAGTGGGGCACTCCCTGAGGGTTGGTCAGCTTGAGGATCAGCATGTGCTCGGCGAGCCAGCCCTCGTCACGGGCCATCGCCGAGGCGATCCGCAGCGCGTAGCACTTCTTGCCCAGCAACGCGTTGCCGCCGTAGCCGGAACCGTAGCTCCAGATCATCCGCTCGTCGGGGAAGTGGCTGATGTACTTGGTGTCGTTGCACGGCCACGGCATATCAGCCTCGCCGGGCTCCAGCGGGTGGCCCACCGAGTGCAGGCAGGGCACAAAATCCGCCTCGCTGCCGTCGGGCAGGGTGAACTTGCGCAGCGCCGCCCGGCCCATCCGGGTCATGATCTTCATCGAGCACACCACGTAGGCGGAATCGGTGATCTCGACGCCCAGCTTGGGCGCCGGGTCCCCCAGCGGGCCCATGCAGAAGGGCACCACGTACATGGTCCGCCCGCGCATGCATCCCCGGTACAGCCCGGTCATGATCGACTTCATCTCGTCCGGGTGCATCCAGTTGTTGGTGGGTCCGCAGTCCCGTTTCGCTTCCGAGCAGATGAAGGTGCGCTCTTCTACCCGGGCCACGTCGGAGGGATCCGAGACGGCCCAGAACGAGTTCGGTTTGCGGTCCAGCCGGCGCAATGTGCCGGCGTCGACCATCTGGGTGGTCAGCCGATCCCACTCCTGCTCGGAACCGTCGCACCACTCGACACGGTCGGGGTTGGTGAGCTCGGCGATATCGCGCACCCAGTCGAGCATCCGTGAGTGGCTTATCGGGGCATCATCCAGGCCTGGAATGGTCGCTGCAGTCACTGCTCGCCTCCTACCGGATGGCTTGGAGGTTAATCCCAAGTGACCAGTCAGTGCAGGCGCTGCGCCTGAGAGATCGCTCACCCTCCCGGAATCGGTTCAGTGCATTGCACGGTGATGTCGCAAGTGCTAATCGCCGATATATCGCAGGTGCTAGCTGGCTGGGCTCACCGACGACATGTTGAAATCCGGCACCCGGATGGGCGGCATCGCGGTGCGGGAGAACCAGTCCTTCCACTCCCGGCACAGGGTACGCTCGGTAGCGCCGACGTCAGCGACCCGCCGGAGCAGATCGATCGGGCTCTCGTTGAACCGGAAGTTGTTGACCTGGGCCACCACCTCACCACCCTCGACGAGGTACACCCCGTCCCGGGTCAGCCCGGTGAGCAGTAACGACACCGGATCGACCTCACGGATATACCACAGGCAGGTCAGCAGCAACCCACGCTCGGTGCGCGCCACCAGGTCGTCGGTCGACGCCGGCGAGCCCCCGGTCAGCAGAAGATTCTCCGGTGGCGGGGTGAACTGCCCACCCAGCTCGTCGGCGGCTGCCCGGGGGTAGGCCAGCGCGCTGACCGTGCCGTCGCGCAGCCAGTCGACCCGGTGCACCGGCGCGCCGTTGTCGAAGACGCTCACCGAGTCGCCCGAGGCGGTGGTCACCAGGAACGGCGAGGTCTGCAGCCCCGGTACGGCCGGATCGCTGGACAGCCTGAGCGGCAGGTCGGTGAGCCGCTCACCCAGCCGGGTACCGCCCGGCTTGTCGCCAGGCCGGTCACCGGGCGAAGCGAAGGGTGAGCGCCCCTCGTGCGCCGGCCGGCCGTCCATCGACTCGGCCATGTACAGCATCAGGTCGGCGACCGCGGAGGGCGGCAGGATGGTCTCGTACCGACCTGCAGTCAGCTCGACCTGTCGCGCCGACCAGCTCAGCCGTCGGCGAACCTCGGCGGCCAGCGCGGTGAACTCCAGATCGGTGAAATCAGCCGTGTATGCCCCGGCCCAGGCGCTTCGAGTGAGGTCGTGGGCGATCTTGCCGTTGAGCTCGACGGTGCCGGTGGGCTGCACCCAGCGGCGGCGTAGCCCGGTCGAGGAGGCCAGCCAGGTGGTCTCCAGCCGGTGCTCGGCGAAGCCGTAGAACAGCGCCGCGCGATCCGCCTGGAAGGCCTGCGCCAGCTCGTCGGCCAACCGAGCGAATACCCCGATCTCCGTGGCCGCCGCCGGCGCGTCGTAGTCGTCGTCAGCTGGACCGTCCAGCAGCGGCGCGGCGTCCCGGCTCGGTCCGGACTGCCGGGCGGCGTCCTCGCTGGCCACCACCACCGCGCGCACCTCGTCGAGGTCGACACCGTCACCGCTGACCACACCGACCGAAGTACCGAGAGACGAGTCGCCGAAAACCGAGATCACCGCGAACGAGCGGGTGGTGGTGTGCCCATTGGTGGTCATCGTGCTGTTCGCCCAGCGCAGGTTGACTTCGCTGGTGTCGGTGACCACCACGATGCAGCCGTCAGCCTTCGACGCGGCCAGTGCGGCCGTCGTCAGCTCGTCGGGACGGATCACTGGCCGGCCTCCTCGCGGGAATTGAGCACATTGATACCGCGGAACAGCGCCGACGGACATCCGTGGCTGACCGCCGCGACCTGGCCGGGTTGGGCCTTTCCGCAGTTCAGCGCTCCGCCGAGCGACCACGTCGAGGGGCCGCCGACGGCCTCCATCGCACCCCAGAAATCGGTGGTGGTGGCCTGATAGGCAACGTCACGGAGCTGCCCGGCCAGGACGCCGCCCTCGATGCGGTAGAATCGCTGCCCGGTGAACTGGAAGTTGTACCGCTGCATGTCGATAGACCAGGAACGGTCGCCGACGATGTAGATACCACGCTGCACCCCGGAGATCAGCTCCGCGGTCGTGGTGTCGGTATCCGGATCGGGCTGCAGCGACACGTTGGCCATCCGCTGGATGGGCATGTGATGTGGCGAGTCGGCGTAGGCGCAGGCCGCCGAGCGTTCCAGACCCAGCCGGCGGGCGAAGACCCGATCGGTCTGGTATCCGACCAGCGTCCCGCCGGCCACCAGATCCCACTGTGAGGTGGCAACGCCGTCGTCGTCGTAGCCGATGGTCGCCAGCCCAAGCGCCTGGGTGCGGTCCCCAGTGACGTGCATGATCGGTGAGCCGTAGCGCAGCGTGCCGAGCTTGTCCGGGGTCGCGAACGACGACCCGGCATAGGCAGCCTCGTAGCCGATCGCCCGGTCGTACTCGGTGGC
>DATAWX010000075.1:0-16923 GCA_036266995.1 Pseudonocardiaceae bacterium
CGCGGTGAAGGGTGCCGCCACCGCAGCGCTGACCGCCGCACTGGTGATTGCCGGCGGTGCGGGGATGGCCGAAGCGGCATCGGCAACGACCACGAAACCACCGTCCGCACCACCGCCAGCGTCCGCCCCACCAGGGCCTCAGGTGGTGTCTGCCACGCCGTGCGGGGTCCGCGCCAAAGCCTGTGTGGTGCTCTCGCGTCATCAGGCGTGGCTGACCGATGCGAAGGGGCGGATCACCTACGGTCCGGTGACGGCCACTGGGGGAGACTCGGCGTATCCCACACCGACCGGCACCTTCCATGTGCTGTCCAAGGACGCTCATTACCGCAGCACCGAGTTCCACAACGCGCCGATGCCCTATTCGGTGTTTTTCTACCCGGGAGACGCCTTCCACGCTGACAACGTGAACAAATGGTCACACGGCTGCATCCACTTGAATTGGGATGACGCCAAAGCATTTTTCAATGCCCCTCAAGGTTCGTGACCAGGTACAAATACTACCCTGACAAGACTGCTTTGGGTGTGGTCACGGTGTTGTGATGGGTGTTACCAGGCCCATGCTTCGGGGCGTACGGTGCGGCGGAGAACTCCATGAGAATGGCGACACTCTCGACGACGTTCGAGCCGGCCAAGCTGGAAGAGGGCGAAGAACCTCTCGTTCTGCGGCTGCATCGGCAGGGCCGTGGGAGGCCCTCCTGGACCACCGCCATCGCCGTACGCGGCGCGTCACCGCTTCGGGAGGAGCTTGTCCATCCACAACGGACAACAAAAGGCAAGGAGAGCACCCACTCCCTGCCACTCTCAACATATAGCGCACCGGGGGGCTTGCGGCAAGACCCGGGTCGTGCCGCAGAATCTCCGGCCGAAGCCAGAACCTGCGGAAATCAGGGATTCGCGAAGTACGTGTGTTCTTTACGTGTGGGTCTCGCGGGACGTCGAACCGCCGGTGGGACTCGCGGTGCGGTTGCGGGCACTCGGTGCGGAGGTGCGGGTGTGCGCGCCGCCGGACTGCGCGGAGCAGCTGGCCGACATGCAACCTTGTTGAATGGGGTTTTCATGATTGACGTGATCGTGGCCGGCGGCGGACCGACCGGCGTGATGCTGGCCAGCGAGTTGCGGCTGCAGGGCGTGCACGCGCTCGTGCTGGAGAAGGACGCGGAGCCGACCAGGATCGTCCGCGCGCTCGGCCTGCACGCGCGCAGCATCGAGGTGATGGACCAGCGCGGTCTGCTGGAGCGGTTCCTCCCGCTCGGCAAGCAGTACCCGGTCGGTGGTTTCTTCGCCGGCATCAGCAAGCCGGCCCCGGACCGGCTGGACACCGCGCATCCGTACGTCCTCGGCATCCCGCAGACCACCACCGAGCGCCTGCTGACCGAGCACGCCACCGAGCTCGGCGTCGAGATCCGGCGCGGCTGCGAACTGGTCGGACTAAGCCAGGATGACCACGGGGTGACCGTCGAGCTGGCCGACGGCACGCAGCTGCGCTCGCGCTACCTCGTCGGCTGCGACGGCGGCCGCAGCACGGTGCGCAAGCTGCTCGGCGTCGGCTTCCCCGGCGAGCCCACCAGGGTCGACACGCTGCTGGGCGAGGTGGAGCTGACCGCGCCGCCGGAGACGCTGAACGCCGTGATAGCCGAAGTCCGCAAGACCCAGAAGCGGTTCGGCGCCATGCCCCTCGGGGACGGCGTGTACCGCCTCGTCGCGCCCGCCGACGGGGTAGCCGAGGACCGCACGGTCCCGCCGACCCTGGACGAGCTGAAGCAGCAGGTGCGGAAGCTCGCCGGCACCGACTTCGGCGCGCACTCACCGCGCTGGCTCTCCCGCTTCGGCGACGCCACCCGGCTGGCCGAGCGCTACCGGGTCGGCCGGGTGCTGCTGGCCGGCGACGCGGCGCACATCCACCCGCCGACCGGCGGCCAAGGGCTCAACCTCGGTATCCAGGACGCGTTCAACCTGGGCTGGAAACTGGCCGCCGAGGTCAACGGCTGGGCACCGGAGGGGCTGCTGGACAGCTACCACACCGAACGGCACCCGGTGGCCGCCGCCGTGCTGGACAACACCCGCGCGCAGATGGAGCTGTTGTCCGTCGAGCCGGGTCCCCGGGCGGTGCGCCGGCTGGTGTCGGAACTGATGGACTTCGAGGACGTGAACCGGTACCTGATCGAGAAGATCACTGCGATCGGGGTCCGCTACGACTTCGGCGAGGGACATGAGCTGCTCGGCCGGCGGCTGCGGGACGTGGGGCTCAAGCGGGGGCGTCTCTACGAGCTGATGCACGGCGGTCGCGGGCTACTGCTCGACCAGACCGGCCGGCTCTCGGTGGCGGGCTGGGCAGACCGGGTCGACCACGTCGTCGAGGTCAGCGAGGAACTGGGCGTGCCCGCGGCGCTGCTGCGCCCGGACGGCCACGTGGCGTGGGTCGGTGAAGACCAGCAAGATCTGCTCAGCCAGCTGCCCAAGTGGTTCGGCGCCGCCGTGAGCTGAGCGCGCAGTTGTGGCTCGAAAGGGCGGGACCTAATCTCCGGCCGAGTTCGGCGCGGTCCGGTGCCGTACCCACCGGCCGCGCACATCGCCGGACCGGTGCCCCGGTCGCCCGCCCACGCAACGACAAGATCAACGCGGCCTGTACAACCCGGTCCCGGTCCAGGCCGGGCGTTGCGCGCGGTGCTCGCGGAGGTCTGGGCTGGCACCACTTAGGGTCCGGGGATGGAACCGGAGAGGTTGGGTCGGCGGGTCTGGGCGCTGTTTACGCCCTACCGCGCGAGCCTGGTGGTGATCGTGGTGGCGGTGCTGGTGTCCAGCGGGTTGGGCATCATCACCCCGTTCCTCACCCAGGCCGCGTTCGACCGGGCCCTGTTCCCACTTGGTGGGGGCGCGGTGCGACTGGGGCTGTTGGCGTGGCTGGTTGCCGGGATGGTGGTGATTCCGGTGGTTTCCGCGCTGATCGGGGTGTATCAGACCTACCAGACCACACTGCTGGGCAACCGGGTGATGGCCGATCTACGCGGGCGGCTGTTCGAGCACCTGCAGCGGCTGGATCTGGCGTTTTTCACCGCGACGCGCACCGGGGCGATCCAGTCTCGGCTGGCCAATGACGTCGGTGGGGTGCAGTCGGTGCTCAGCGAGACCGCCAGCTCCATCTTGGGCAACGTGGTCACGGTCCTCGCCGCGCTGGTGGCGATGGTGGTGTTGTCCTGGCGGCTGACGCTGGTTGCGGTCTTGCTGATCCCGCTGTTCGTGTTGCTGCAGGTGCGGGTGGGCCGGGTCCGGCGCAAGCTGGCCGGTCGGACCCAGGAGTCGCTGTCAGAGATGACCGCGCTGACCCAGGAGTCGCTGTCGGTGTCCGGTGTGCTGCTGGCCAAGGTGTTCAACCGGCAAGCCTACGAACTTGCCCGTTACCGGGCCGAGAACGCCCGCCAGGTCGAGCTACAGGTCCGACAGGCGATGACCGGGCAGTCCTTCTTCGCCGTGGTGCAGACATTCCTGGGGATCACCCCGGCCCTGGTCTACCTCGTCGCCGGATTCCTCATCGTCAGCGGCGGTGGCGTGACGGTGACCGCCGGCACGATCGTCGCCTTTACCACCCTGCAAACCCGGCTGCTGTTCCCGACGGTCAACCTGCTGCGGGTCTCGCTGGACGTGCAGACCTCGCTGGCCCTTTTCGCCCGAATCTTCGG
Organism: Pseudonocardiaceae bacterium; assembly: GCA_036266995.1. Taxonomy (GTDB): domain Bacteria; phylum Actinomycetota; class Actinomycetes; order Mycobacteriales; family Pseudonocardiaceae. The sequence goes on from DATAWX010000075.1 coordinate 3,678, forward strand.
CTACCTCGATCTGACCCCCCGCATCGTCGACAGCCCACACGCCCGAGTGCTGGACACCACCAACCTGGCCGGGCGGGTCGAACTCGACGGTGTCTGGTTCAGCTACCCCATCGCCACCGATGCTGGCGCCGTGCCCACCTACAGTAACCAGGCGACAGACCCGGCCGCTGGGGCGCAGACCGCGAGTGCGCCAGTCCACGCTCTGGCGGACATCTCGTTCACCGTCGAGCCCGGCCAGCTCGCCGCCATCGTCGGTCCCAGCGGTTCGGGCAAAACGACGCTGTCCTACCTGATCCCCCGGCTCTACGACGTCGACCGCGGCCGGGTCCTGATCGACGGCCAGGACGTTCGGGACCTGCCGCAGGCCTCGCTGGCCGAGGCGATCGGCATGGTCACCCAAGACACCTACCTGCTGCACTCCACCATCGCGGACAACCTGCGCTATGCCCGCCCGGACGCCACCCAAGACGAGATCGAAGCGGCCGCGCGGGCGGCCAACATCCACGACCGCATCCTGTCCTTCGCTCAGGGCTACGACACCGTGGTCGGCGAGCGTGGCTACCGGCTCTCCGGAGGGGAAAAACAACGCCTGGCCATCGCTAGGGTGCTGCTGAAAGATCCCCGCATCCTGATCCTGGACGAGGCCACCAGCGCGCTGGACACCGCCAGCGAACGGCTGGTCCAGCAGGCACTCGAGCACGCCACCCAGAGACGCACCACGATCGCTATCGCCCACCGCCTGTCCACCGTCCTCGGCGCCGACGTCATCCTGGCTGTTGAGGCCGGCCGGATCGTCGAGCAAGGCACGCACGCCGAGCTCCTCGCTCACGACGGGCTCTACGCCCGGCTCTACACCGAGCAGTTCGCCGGCGGCCAGGTCGAGGCCCGTTGCGCCGACGGTGTCCGGTTCCGCGACGGACACGCCCTACTCACCGGCACCGCCCACGCCGCGTGATGTGACGGTATCTGCATTGGACCGAACGTGACGGCCTGCCGACTGGTGGCGCAGGACCGGGTTGCGACGTGACGAGTGCGAGTGCGACGCCCGTGGGAAAATCCGCCGAGGTGAGCCGGTCGACGGGAACTATGGAGAGATATGGAGTATGTGGGCGAGTTGGCGGTAGTCCAGCAACGCTTGGCGGCCTGTCGGGATCTGGTTGCCCGACGCCTGGCTGTACTGGAGGCGCTGGCGGTTGCTCCGGGTGAGCAGGTGCTTGAGGCCGGTGCGGGTCCGGGTTGCTGCTGCGTGAAATCGGTGCGGCGGTGGGTGAGCAGGGCCTGGCGATCGGGATCGACGTGAGTCCTGATCAGCTCACTGCGGCCCGGTCGCACTGCAAGGACCTGACTCAGGTGCAGGTACGGGTGGAAGACATGCGCGCCGTGGCCGCGGCCGATGAGCTCTTCGACGCCACGGTCTATGTCCAAGTGCTGGAGTACGTGCCGGATGTGGAAACCGCCGTGGCCGAGGCCGCACGCGTGACGAAACCTGGTGGACGGTTCGTCAACGTGGCCACCAACTGGGGCTCGTTGTGGTGGGCGGGTGGTGAAGCGGAGCTGACCGACCGGATGGTCTCGGCATGGCATGGGCACGCACCGCATCCGAACCTGCCGGTGGTGTTACCGCTGCTGCTGGAGCACGCTGGCTTCACCGCCGTGCACCAGCGGCCGCTGACCATCCTCAATCGCCATTTTCATGCAGACACCTTCAGCTACTGGGCTGCCCGGTTGATCGCCGCCTACGCGACAGCGAACGGCGGAATATCCCCCGACGATGCCTCCCGATGGATGGACAGCCTCACTGCCGCCGACGAGCATCGATGCTACTTCTTCTCCTCAGTGCCGGTACTCACCACCGCCACCCTGACCGCGTACCCGACCTGAGAGACCACTAGATAATCTCATCATTCACGGCCCGCCGGTTAGGTCAGGCAGCTGAGGTGTCAATGGTGGGATGCGGCCTAACTGATGCGCCGCGCGCACGTTGCCGGCGAACATGGCGTCGAACGTGGCAGCGTCCAAATCTACTCGGGAGCGGGGGTGGGGTTACCACTGGTGAGCTGCGCTTCCGGCGAGGTAGCCGCCGTTGACCCAGGCGGTGACGATCGCGGCGTACTGCTCGGGCGCCTCCTCCCAGGCGAAATGGCCGGTATCGAGGACATCCAAGCGGCTGTTGTGCAGGCGGGCATGGAGGTAGTCGGCGTTGGCCAGGGGCACCAGGGGGTCCCAGCGGCCAGCGACCCACCTAACAGCGGGACGGTGCCGTGCTGCTTCGCGCCCGAGAGTGTCTCCATGCGTGTGCCGGGCAGGCGTGGCAGGCAGGTCTCCGCAGCGAACGATGGGTCACCGACGGCAAGCACCTCGCCAGTCTCCGCCCGCTCACCAGCAAGCCGAGGAAGCAGGGCTGTCGCGGGCAGGACTGACACGACGTGGCTTGCCCCAAGGATGTCCTCGCCGTGCGGCAGCACCGTGAACGGGAGTAGATTCAGCGGACCCGACGGGACGATCACGAGTCGCTGGTGCCGTGAGAGGTGCTCTTTCACCGAGCCGAGCAGAAGCCGCCCGAGCTCCTGTCGGGACTGCTCGCGGTCCTGATCACCCTGGTCGGACGCTCTTGGTCAACCGGCAACTCCAGCACCACGGTGGCGAACTGTCTATCTGTGACACCAAGACCGCCGGCAGCGTTCGCTTGATCGCACTCGATCGGCTCACCGTCACGGTACTGCGCCGCCACCACGCCACCGCCTGTGGGCTTGAATATAGCGGGTTTTTGGGTGCCCGTTGGGTCATGCTGCGATCTGATACTCGCTGGTGAGCCCGTCGAGGATCGGTCTGCGGCGGACCTGGTAGTCGGCGAGGTTGATCACGTGTGGGGGATGGGTCTCGGCCTGGGCCGGTGCGAGTTGTCCGAGCGTCCGGTGTGGCCGTGGTCCCCGAACCGCAAGCGGCAACGCCGCAAGGCACCATCATGATCGGCCCGCGTCTCTCCTGTGCGACCTGGCCTGATCCAGCGAGCACTCACCTGCTCGGTCAATTCAGGTGGCGCTGCCAATCGGCGGGTACGGCGCCGGCCGGGCCCGGTACAGGCTGATCGGCGGGGTGACTATCGGGCGGGGCCAGCATTGGTCCGGCGAGGAAGCCACCGGAGCGGAAGTCGTAGAACCAGTCCTCGCCCGGCTCGAAACTCCGCAGCACCGGGTGTCCTGTCGCTCTGTAATGGGCGGTGGCGTGCTGGCTGGGTGAGTTGTCGCAACAGCCGATGTGCCCACATGCCGCGCAGCGGCGCAGGTGCAGCCACCAACCCGGAGATGCACCGTTTAGGCACTCCACGCAACCGGTCCCACTCGGCGCCACGGTGGGATCGACGTCGTCGGTGCTGTTCGTCATTGACTTGCTCCTCGGGTAGTCGGATAGGGCGCCAGCGCGACGATCACGTTGCGGCCCTCCGACCGCTCGGTCGGGCGGCTGGTTGATCGCGGAGCGAAGGACCCTGAGAGTCGAACCGAGCCGCACGAGTGCCGCGGCAGAGATCGAGGACCTGAGTCGACACTGCAGTTCGTCCTCAAACACCGCATCGGCTCTGGCCAGCAGCCGTCTCCCGGCTGGGGTGAGTTCGATGATCGAGGAGAATCCACCAGCTTGCTCGTACCGCCGATAGTGATCGACAACTCCTCGACGATGTCATAGACCCGACACGCACCGCTGCTCGACATTACCTGCATCGGCTCGAACCAGGTGAGCTGCAGGTCGCATTCGGCGCGCAGTCGCGCATCGACGAGGTTCCACAGCCTGGTCTCGAAGCGAAGAGATCGCTGAACAGCAACTTCAACTCTGACATGGCTTCCGGTGACGCGATCGTGACCCCGCGACCCGCATGGACAGATCACCTCGTGAAACCCCGCCGCCGGGTGTTGCTTGAGACACCGGGCGGACCAGACGATCGGCCAGACGGTGGTCTTGATCATTCCGGCCCGTCCACCGGGGTACCACGACATCCAAGGGTGAGGTCGTCGCACACGCCCACAACACGATCGCCGCGGCCGGAACAGACCGGACTCAGAACAGCGCCGAAGTCCGTTTGGACTGCCGCAGGTCGTGGCGACGTCCAGGGTTTCCCAACTGGCCACCACTTCGTCGGCTTGCGCGGCCACGGCTATCGCGGCCATCACCGCGATGCGCGATGCCGGCCGCGGTCGGCCCGTGTTCGGGTTCCCGTCGTGGGGCAGTGCGACGGTCGGCCACGCGATGCGCTGGTTCTGATCGAGCGAGACGCCGCCGCGCCGGCAGAGGTGCCCTGGCAAGGTGATCTGCGGTCGGGTCAGGAGCCTACGCTGCGCGCGCGGTCGGCCGCGTCGTTCCTCTCAAGCATGTTGGTTAGGCTCGCCCGCTCGGCTCGGGTGAGGCCGCGGTGCTGGGTGCTGTCCCAGCCGGCGACCTCCGTGGCGGTGCGCTCGGTCCAGTCGATGATCAGCCGCGTGTAGGAGTCGAGGAACTCCGCGACCGGCACGCTCAGATTCAGGCGCTCGGGGAACTGTCCACCGGTTCTCAGTGCCTCGCGGATGAGGTCCATTTCGTCCCTCCAGCATTGCCCTGGCCTGCTCGTTGGTGGCACGCAGGGCAGCCTGGAGGTCATTGACGGTGCCCTGGTCGGCGAAGAGCACGCGCAGGAGACCCTGGAATTCGAGCAACGGCGGCAGGGGCGGGGTGCGCAGCCAGGCCTGCATGGCCTTCCTGCCCGCTTCGGTGATCGAGTACCGGGTTCGACTGCGCTGCCCGGCCCTGACTCGCTCCGCGTCCGCGTAGCGTTGCATATGCCGGATCCGCCGATTTTCGGCCGCGAGCCGCTTCAGCACAAGGTTTTTACTACTATGCCCAACATTACCGATGACCGGCTGGACAGCTTCTTCCCTCAGGGAAGCAGCCAGTGGGACGCCTTCGCGCATTTCGCTCACCCGACAAAAGGCGGCATGCGGTGTAGTCCCACTTGCGCGAGACCAGCCTGCGGTGCCAGGGCCAGGATCGTGGCAGGAGTCACCGAAAAGACCTCCGCCCAGCGGCGACGTGGCATGAGGCGGGATAAGGCGGCCTGCCACGCTCGGTCGGTGGGCGTGTAGTGCACCCGGTCCACCTGTCGGCGCCACACGGTGTTCTCATGCCGTAAGACCAGCAGGGCGCTGCATCGAGTTTCCGAGCCCCATACGGTCTGGTGGTCGATCAACCGGTCGGCAACCGTCGGATCTATCGATCGATCCGGAAGGGTTGGCCGCGTTTCGTGCGCAGCTTGACCGGTTCTGGACCAGAGCGCTGGTGGCCTACAAACGGTCCGCCGAGCAAATCGCAGGAGGCGTGATGACTACCCAACCGGGACCGGCAGCGGTGCGGACGCAGATCGTGGTGGAGGCGTCGATCGAGCGCGCGTTCGTGGTGTTCCTCGAGCGGTTGGTGACTTCAAGCCGCCCGAGCACAACATCCTGGGGGTGGAGTTGGCTGAGACGGTCTTCGAACCTCGAGTCGGTGGCCATATTTACGACCGGGCGGTGGACGGCAGTGAGTGCCGCTGGGCGCGCGTGCTGGCCTACGAACCGCCGCACCGGGTCATCTTCAGCTGGGACCTCGACCCGCGCTGGCAGATCGAGTCCGATCCGGACAAGACCAGCGAGGTCGAGGTGCGTTTCATCGCCGAAACGGCCCAGCGCACCCGGGTGGAGCTGGAGCACCGCCACCTCGACCGGCACGGAGAGGGCTGGCAAGGCGTCAGCGACGGTGTCGGTGGCCAGAGCGGCTGGCCGCTGTACCTGCAACGCTTCGCCGGCCTGTTCGACCAGCAGGACTGATGTCACCGATCACCACGACCCCCGAGGTCACCGATGGTCCGACCGCAGTGGGTACGAAATGCCTGACCACTCGCAAAATCGGGTTCGCCGAGCGAGCCGTCACCTCCGAGGTGACCCACATCGACCCGCCCCGGGCGTAGGGCGTACACGGCATCGACGGTCCCATCCGGGCGATCGTCAACGTGACCGTCGACCCACTCGATGACGGGCGTCGCTCACGGCTGACCATCGAAGTTGACTTTAAAGGCCACGGCATCGGCAGACTGCTCGTGCCCCTTGGCGTGCGCCGCCAAGCCCGCAACGCCAAACCCACATCAGCGCCTGGGTGACCCGGCACCGGGGCTATCCGGATCCTTGGCCAGCCGAACGTCCGCGCATGCCGCCGAGCGCGGGTCAACAGCCCTCGCACGTACCGTCTGACGGGAATGACCGTGGCGCGCGGCGTGTTGATCGTGGACGTGGCAGACGAGACCGTAGTAGAACTCAGCCCCACGGATTGGGTGCAGGCCCAGACGAGCAAGATCCTTCAGACCGGGACCACAGAGGGCATCGAGGTGCTCGGGTCGCCGATCGTGCTGCTGACGCTGCGCGGCGCGAAGACCGGCAAGCTGCGCTACACCCCGGTCATGCGGGTGGAGCACGACGGCAGGTACGCCGTCGTCGCGTCCAAGGGCGGCGCCCCAGAGCACCCGACCTGGTACTACAACATCAAGGCCTACCCCGAGTTCCCGCTGCAGGACGGGACCGTGACCAAGGACTACGTCGCGCGCGAGGTCGAGGGCGCTGAGCGGGCCGAGTGGTGGGAGCGGGCCGTGGCGGCATACCCGCCCTATGCCGAGTACCAGAAGAAGACCGACAGACAGATCCCGGTGTTCGTGCTCGACTCGAAGTGACGGGCAGGGCCGACAGCACCCCGACTATTCCTCGCCCCCTATGTCGTCTCTGGCACCTGACGGCGACCGCCCTGTATTGCCGAATAGAGGACGCTGGCCGAGACTGGTCCTGCGGGCTGTCGTCATCGGCTGGTCTGCCAGCGCGCGGATCGCGGGCGGCGGAGCGCCTGTCGTGTGTGATGGCGCCGGGGATGACCTTGGGTGGATCTGTTCAAGGTGTCCCGCGCATGGGACGGACACCCGCGAGCGTTCGCCCTGATCGCTGTGCGATTCTCCCGTCGGCTGGCCCCTTCGGCAGGCGTGTGTTACCCAGAGTTATCGGGTAACACGGTGCGTGTGGGACCGCTGCGCCATCCCGTCAGCCCCCGGGTGCTGTGTGCCTGGCCGCACCGGGGAGACTGGTGTCTGGCGAGTCCGTGATGCCCCCTCGTGGTTAGTCGGTATCCGTTCCAGCGCATCTTGCCTTCCATGCGATCTACACCGAACATCTCTCGACTGTCGGTCTCTCGAGTTCTGATGGGGGCAGACGAGGTTGCTCGGCCTGGCCATCGGTGTCCGGATCGATCTGCTCATCGTCGTTCGTCGGGCTGACTGGTTTCTTGGATGCGCACCGTGACTGACCGCTGTGAGGCATCCAACCGTTCCAGCGATCGTCAGACGGCCCACCCCTGGATGACACTGATAACTGTTGTCAGTAGTCTCCGGGGCTTCCAGCTCAACCAGCAATTGGAGAACGCGTTTGAAGATCGCTCTGGTAGGCAAGGGTGGCAGCGGTAAGACCACGCTGGCCGCGTTGCTCGTCCGCCACCTGGTGGCCACCGGTTGCCCGGTGTTGGCGGTGGATGCCGACATCAACCAGCACCTGGCTGTCGCGCTCGGCGCGACTGAGGCCGACTCGGCGGCGCTGCCGACGTTGTCCGGCCAGCTACCACTGATCAAGGACTACTTGCGGGGGGCCAACCCGCGGATCGCTTCGGCCGCGGTGATGGTCAAGACCAGCCCGCCCGGCGCGGGTTCCCGGCTGCTGCGGATCGTGGAGCACAACCCGATCTACGACGCCTGTGTGCGGGAGATCGGCGGGGTGCGGCTCGCGGTGACCGGCCCGTTCGACGAGGGCGATTTGGGGGTGGCCTGCTACCACTCCAAGGTCGGGGCGGTGGAACTGCTGCTCAACCACCTCGTCGATGACATCGAGGAGTATCTGGTGGTGGACATGACCGCCGGCGCTGACTCCTTCGCCTCCGGGCTGTTCACTCGCTTCGACGTGATGTTCCTGGTCTGCGAGCCCACCTTGCGCAGCGTCGGGGTGTATCGCCAGTACTGCACCTATGCCCGCGACTTCGGGGTGCGGATCGCGGTGGTAGGTAACAAGGTCTCCGATGAGGAGGATGCCGCGTTCCTCCGCGGACAGCTCGGCACCGATCTGGTGGGCTGGGTGAGTCGCTCCGGGCATGTCCGCGCCGCCGAGCGCGGTGAGATCCGCCCGATCAGCGAGCTGGAACCGGCCAACGCCGCCACGTTGGACGCGATGCGGGACGTGGTGGACGGCACCTCTAAGGACTGGGTCAGCTACCAGCGTCAGGCCGTCAAGTTCCATGTGCGCAACGCCGCCGCCTGGGCCAACGACCGCACCGGGTGCGATCTGGCCGATCAGATCGACCCGGATTTCGTGCACGGCCCCGACGCGCTGCCTCGGTCGGGCCGGCTCCCGTCTAGCACGCCCTGACCGCACATTCACACCGGAGGAAGCCATGTCCCTCGACGTTCCCACCGCCCTACTTGAGCGCGCCCAACACGGCGAGGTCGATGACACCGACTTCGTCGACTGCGTGCGGCTGTCGCTGCCTTATGCCTGGCAGGTCATCAGCGGTGTGGTGGCCGACCTTGACCTTGCCGGGGAGACCGCCGAGTTCGCTGACCACGAGATTCCACCGCCCGGTGAGGCCGAGCGGGGGCAGCTGCTGCGGGCGCTGGCGTCTGACGCCATCCGCGGTGGTCTGGAACGCCACTTCGGGGTGACGCTGGCTTTCCAGAACTGCCACCGCGTCGCCGCGTTCCGACCCTCCGCCACCAGCAGCGCTCGCTACCGGGCGTTTATCTCCGCGCGCGGCCAGCTGCTCAACCAGAGCCCCGAGCTACGGGACTGCTGACCGCGGTCTGACGATGCGGTTCGGGGTGTTCCTGCTCGCTGCACAGTTCCCCGGCCAGGACCACACCACCGTGCTGGAATCCACGGTCGCGGCTGCGGTCGCGGCCGAGGAGGCCGGCTTCGACGACGTGTGGGTCGCCGAGCACCACTTCATGTCCTACGGGATCTGCCCTTCAGCGATCACCCTGGCGGGCTACCTGCTCGGCGCCACCCGCCGGGTGGCGGTCGGCACCGCCGTCAGCGTGTTGTCCACCCAGCATCCGGTCGCGCTGGCTGAGCAGGCCGTGCTGCTTGACCAGGTCTCCGGCGGGCGGTTGCGCCTCGGCGTCGGCCGGGGTGGCCCGTGGATCGACCTTGAGGTCTTCGGTACCGGCCTTCACCGCTACCAACACGGCTTCCCCGAGTCGCTGGACCTGCTGCTCGCCGCCCTGACCGGGCCCCGCCTCGCCGCCTCTGGAGCGCATTTCCGGTTCTCCGACGTCGACATCGTTCCCCGGCCGCGCACCCCACCGCACCCCGAGGTCATCTTGGCCGCCACCACAGCCGCCACCGTGGAGCTCGCCGCGCAGCGTGGCTTGCCACTGCTGCTGGGCATGCACGCGAGTGACGCCGATAAAGCAGCTCTCATCGATCACTACAACCAGGTGGCGACCCGCCCGCTCGGGCACCTCGCTGCCGCGCTCGCCTACGTCGCCGACAGCCAGCACGAGGCGATGGCGACCATGCGCACCTGTCTTCCCCGCTGGCTGGGCCCCGGCCTGGCCGGCTACCGCCGCGCCGACGGTGCCCCGCATCACCCACGCGACCCCACCGAGTACACCGAGCTGCTGTGCCGTCTGCACCCCGTCGGCACCCCCGAACACTGCCTCGACAAGCTGAGGACCACGGCGCAGCGCACCGGCATCGGTCACCTCATTCTCCTGGTCGAGGGCACCGGTGACCGCGCCCGAACGCTGGAGAACATCACCCGGCTCGGGGCTGAGGTTCTGCCCTCGCTGCGCGACCGGACCCAACCCCAACCAGTGCGACACTCCAGATCGGTCCATTGATTCCACGGGTGAGCCCGAGCGGCATGCCTCGGCCGCGCCGATTACACCGTGATGCCGTGGTGGTGCAGTACCGAGCGAAAACGTCCGGATCCTTGACCCCGGCCGCCTCGGCGGGCCCGCGCAGAAGGTCGCGAATGTTCGCCAGGTAGTTGGTAGCGGATGAGCCGTGAGCTGTTGGCGACCACGGCGACCGAGGAGGCGTTGTGCAGGATCGCGGCGACCACCGGGGAGAGCGCGCCGGCTGCGGAGACGAGGAGTCCGGTGGCGTTGACCGCGATGGACATGGCGTAGTTCTGCCTGATCAGCCCGATCCCGCGGCGGCCCAGGTCACGGAGGTCCAGCAGGCGCCGCAGGTCGTCGCCGGCGAGTGCGACGTCGGCGGTCTCGACGGCGACGTCGGTACCGGCCACCCCCATCGCGATGCCGATGTCGGCCAGCGCGAGCGCGGGGGCGTCGTTGATGCCGTCGCCGACCATGGCCACGGTGTGTCCGTCGGCTTGCAGGGCGCGGACCAGGTCCTGTTTCTCCTCGGGCAGCACGTTGGCTCGCCATTCGGTGACGCCGAGCTCGGCGGCGACCGCGGCCGCGGTGGTGGGGTGGTCGCCGGTCAGCAGCACGATGCGAGCGACCCCGTCGGCCCGCAACGCGTCGAGCACCTCCCGAGACTCCGGGCGCACGGTGTCGCGCAGGCTGACCAGCCCGACGAGCTTGCGGTCCACGGCGAGCAGCAGCGGAGTCTCGGCGGCTTTTTGCAGTCGGCGTACCCAGCCCCGGGCCTTGGTGCTCACCGGGACGTTCTGTGCGCACAGCAGTCCGAGGCTGCCGATCAGCAGGATGCGACCGTCGCTTTGCACCCGCATCCCCTGGCCGAGCAACACTTCGCATTCCTCGTGCGGCGGGATCGCGATGTGCCGTTCCTCGGTGGAGCGGATCACCGCCTGGGCCAGCGGGTGCCGGGAGTGGATCTCGGAGCTGGCGGCGTAGGCGAGCACCTGCTCGGGGGACCAACCATCGTCGAAAGACACCACGTTGGTCACGACCGGGCGGCCCAGGGTGAGGGTGCCGGTCTTGTCGAACACGATCGCGTCCACCCGGCCCGCGGCCTCCAGGTGCGCCCCGCCCTTGATCAGGATGCCGCGCCGGGCACCGTTGCCGATTGCCGCGCTGATCGCCGTGGGCGTGGCCAGCCCCACCGCGCATGGGCAGGCCACCAGCAGCATCGTCATTGCCCGGCGTAGGTCCCGGGTGACCAGCAGGGTCAGCGCGGACAGGGCGAAGGAGGCGGGCACGAAGCGGCGGGAGAAGTTCTCCCCGACCGTCTGGATCGGCGCCCGGTCTTTCTGGGCCTGCTCCACCCGGTCGATGATCCGTCCGATCGCGGTGTCCTGGCCAACGGCCACGGCACGCACCACCAACCGCCCCCGCAGCAGCACCGAGCCGGCATGCAGCTGGGCACCCGGGCCGATCGACACCGGCAAGGTCTCCCCGGTGATCGCCGCCTGATCGACCACGCCGTCGCCGACGACCACCACCCCATCGACCGGGAGCACGACCTGTTCATGGATGATCACCTGGTCCCCGACGCGCAGGTGAGCGATGTCGACCTGCACCTCGGTGCCGTCGCCAAGCCGCAGCCACGCCCTGGTCTGTGAGCCGGTGAGCAGCTCCGAGATGGCCCGGCGGCTGCGGCGCAGGGTGAGGTCCTGCAGGTACTCGCCGATGTTGAGCAGCCACAGCACGGTCAGTGCGACCACGTTCTCGCGCAACACCAGGCTGGCGATGGTCGCCGCCGAGACCAGCGCGTCAGTTCCGGGCCGGCCCCCGGCCACCGAGCGCATTGCGCCCCGCAGGAATGGGTACCCGGCAAAGATGGTGACGGCGGTGGCGGCCAGTCGGCTGGCCGGCCCGAGTAGCGACGGGCGGCGCAGCACATGGCGTCGGGTACCCAACGCGACCAGCGTCGCGCCGCCGACCATCAGCCGCACCAGGTCGCCACCCGCGACATCGGCTGAGCGTGGCGACCGGGCGGCGGTGGCCTCAGGGTCGGCCCGCAGTCCCTTGTCGATGGCCTCGCGCAGCTCGGCGCGGTCGCAGCGGGACGGATCGAACCACACGACGATGTGACCGGTACCGGGAAAGGCGTGGACCTGGCGAACCCCGACGACCGGATCGACCGCGTCCTCCACGGCCACCGCCAGCGCCGGGCTTCCGGTGAGACCCGGGGTGGCGAATCGTACTCGTCCCGCGGCATCGGAGATCACTGACATCGACACGGGGCCGCCCGGCGGGGTGGTGTGCATGATCAATGATTGTGCTCAGCTGTTGAACCCGGTGGCAGTGACTGTTCCCCGATCCGCTCACGCGCCTCACTGACGATGTCCGCAGTGGTCAGCCGGGCCTTCTCGGTCCCGGTCTCGGCCGCCCGTACGCCTCGCAGGCCCCACGCCACCATCCAGACCGCAGCGTCGTGCACCCCGCGCGCTGGGACCAGCCGCTTGGCCCCGTCCACCACCACCGCCCCGGCGATGCCGCTGGCCACCATCCCTGCCGCTTTCACGGCGATCCCACCGAGCCCCATCCCGACCTCCCCGTGACCGTTAATGGTTGACCTTCGACGATAGCCCGGATGCCACCCAGATGGTGTAACGCTTTGCTGGCGACGGGTGCTGAGCAGCGCGAGGGCGTAGCCGCCGGTGGCAACGGCGAAGAGGATGGCGAAGCTCGGCGGAAGGGCCGGCACGGTGTAGCTGACCACCAGGCCGGCCCACACCGAGGCCGCCGCAAGACCGGCGAAGGAAAAAATAGCACCAGGTAGGGCCGGGAGGTGAGGCGTTGGGCTGTCCCGGCGGGTGCGGCGAGCAGCCCGAGCAGCAGCAGTGCACCGACGGCCTGGGTCGCCTCGCAGGTGGCCGCGCCGACCAGGGCGAGGAAGCCGTAGCCGAGCAGGCGGACCGGCACCCCCCGAGCGGCGGCCACGGCGCCGTCGATGCTGGCGAACAACAGCGGTGGGGCCATGGCGAGCACGGCGGCATCGGGTGACACCACCAGTTGGGGTGCGGAACGCTGGGACGACCATGAGCTGCCCTTCTCGCAGCATGACGGCCGGGTCGGTCTCCCCGTCGGGCCGTCGTGTGTCTACAACGCGGGGGAACTATCACCCACGCGTCAGCACGCTGCACACACGGAGGCTTATTCACGCGGCCTGGTAGAACTGTAGGCCGATGACGGCGCTGATGGTGTCCGCGAAGGTGGCGAGTGGTCGGCGGTAGTCGGTGTGGAGGATTCTCCAGGTCTTCAGGTTCGCGATCGTTTGTTCGATTCTCC
>DATAWX010000076.1:0-2563 GCA_036266995.1 Pseudonocardiaceae bacterium
GTCACCGAGTTGATCCAGCACATACCCGACCACGTCATCGCGCACCGCATCGGCATCCCAGGAGTAGAAATTCAGCAACCGCTGCATCCCATCCGGGGTCAGGTCCCCGGCCGCCTCGGCGATCGTCCAGGAGTTCTTCCGTTCCGCTCCCGAGAGCAATCCCAGCACATACATCCTGGCCCGGCGACGGGACTCCACCTGCGCGAACCGGCCCGCGACCAGCGCGAACATGTCCTCAAACCCCGCCCGCCACCGCTCCAGACGATCACCAGCTGTCGACGGCGGCGCAGCCATGGCGTTGTCGTTCAAGCACATCACACCCGAAGTTGATCACGCCGTGACGGACTCCATGGTCACGACACGCCGATCGAGATCACACACTGCGGCTGCCGTACTAGGCGCTTGCGGAACCCGGATCGACAAAAAGTTGTCGTTGTCGCGTCCGTGTGCCACGCTGGGAGGCGACCCCCTCCGTAGCTGAGGGAGACAGCCGGCTCGCCGGCACAACCCAATATCCCTGACTGTCGCACACCCGGCCAACAGGGGCGCAGAGACCCGTGCCGTCTACGTGCGTAAACGCAATCAATGCGCGGGTGGGTGAGGACTGTGTGCCTATCTGGCTCGAAACGCCAGGCGAGTGTCGTGCGCCCGTCTCCGGAGTTGTCTGGGGTCCACGTCCGCTTCGGACACCACCCGTGCGCACAACGCCACACCCGCTTGACCCACACCACCGTGACCGGCCGCCCACCCGTGGGCACGTCCCGCACCCAGCTCGGCCGCCGATCATGCAGCTCGGCCACCGCCCCGCAGCTCGGACAGCCCACCAGATCGGCGGTCGTCTCGACCGCCTGCTCCATCTCACCCTCATTCTCCGATACGGCCAACACCACAAAACCGAGCATGACCAACATCGCCGCTGCCGCACTACGCTCTCGTTCCACCTGGGGCCTCATGATCCGTGTCCTGAACACCACGGATCATGAGGCCCCAGGCCCACTCTCACGTGCAGGCCGGTAAACTCGAAAAGGTCGTGGCTTGCCAGCACGAGGTGGCCCTGTGCTGGCGGAAATGCCAGCGCCGAGCCCAGCCGGCCGGGAACCTGATCATAACTGAGATTGCAAAAGCGCCGTGGTTATCGAGATAACCGGCCCGCAGCGCACTTTCTTCGGTCGAGCAGGAGAAACAGCTCTTCCCAGCGTTGTCGGTTTCCCCACACTACACTGAAGTTGAAGACCTGTGCAGCGTTGGGATTGACCTTCAAATTAGCGAGGAGTTCGCCGTGCTCGATCGGATCTTGGGGCTTGACCGGGTAACATGAGTCACTTCGAACACGAGAGGCGCCATCCATGAGTCTGGTCATCGACCCGAGAAGCGTCACGGCGGTGCTGCTGGCTGACGACTGGCACAAGATACGCAAGGGCAGCTTCGTCCTTGATGACTTCGCGTTCGGGTACAGCAAGGACAAGGAGGATAGCCCCGAGGAAAGGCTAGCGCGCGGCGCCGCGGACTTCAGTGGTACCCGCGGCAGTGGGCCGGGCTTCCGGTTCGTCCTAGAAAACGGCGACTACGTGAGCGGGCCATTCACCGCGGTACTCGCCGTGCGCCACGAGCTGAGCGAATTCAAATTTGACCCGATCCACTCCACTTCTTAGTCAGCTCCACGTCGAGATTATCGGGCGGCTCGACACCCACACGAAAAGCAGACCGATGGACCGCCGCCCGCAAGACGCAGCTTCATCCTTGAGAATATTTGTTCCCGCCACCTCTCCGCGTAAGCATGCAGGTCCGTAGTTGATCTGCGGTGTGTTGGTGCGTGAGGGCGGGCCGTGAGCCGTGACGATCTTGCGCTGTGGCCGGGTTGGATGAGCTGTCGCGCGAGGAGCTGATCGCGCTTGCCCGGGAGCAGGCTGGGGTGATTAGCCAGTTGCGTGAGGCGAACGCGGCGCTGGAGGAGCGGGTGCGGTGGCTTGAGCGGCAGGCCTCGCGCAACAGTGGCAACTCCTCCATGCCGCCGTCCAGCGATGATCTTCCGGGCAGGGCGAAGCCGGCACCGGAGCGAGCGAAGGGCTCGGGCGCAAGCGGGGAAAGCAGCAGGACGCGAAGGGCAGCGCGATGCCGTGGGTGAGCGTCCCGGATGAGTGGGTGCCGCACCGCCCGGCGGGTCGCTGCGGGTGCGGGACGGATCTGGCCGGGGTCCGCGATGTGGGCATCGAGCGCTCGCATCAGGTGCACGACCTGCCCGAGGTCGACATCAAGGTCAGCCAGCACGACGTCTACCGGGTCCGCTGCGGTTGCGGCGCCGAGCATGTCGGGGTGTTGCCGGCCGAGGTGTCGGCGGCCCCTTGCAGCTACGGGGTGAATCTGAAGACCCTGGCGGTGTATCTGCTGGTTTACCAGCACGTACCGGTGCAGCGCTGCGTCGAGTTGATCGCCGACCTGTGCGGCGGAGCGGGGCCATCGGAGGGGATTCGTGCACGGCATGCTGAGCAGGTGCGCGACCGCGGTGTCCGAGGTTGTCGCGGTGATCAGGACGCTGATCACCATGGCGCGTGTCGTCGGCTTC
>DATAWX010000077.1:0-36541 GCA_036266995.1 Pseudonocardiaceae bacterium
CGCGCCCACTGGTGCGGCGACGGCACCGACCGGCAGTGGCGTCACCAAGATCAGCGACATCTTCGGTCCGGCCTGCAGTCAGGTGCCCACCGAGGGCCCGGGCTCGGCGCAGGGCATGGTCAACGATCCGGTGGCCACGGCCGCCAGCCACAACCCGCTGCTGACCACGCTGACCAAGGCGGTGACCGCAGCCAACCTGGGCGACACGCTGAACAGCGCACCGGCGATCACCGTGTTCGCCCCGGCCGACCCGGCATTCCAAGCTCTGGAGGCTCAGCATCCGGGCATCCTCAAGGAGCTGACCACCGCCCCGGATGTGGCGTCGCCGAACAGTCAGCTGGCCAAGATCCTGACCTACCACGTGGTCGGCACGCGCTACGACGCCGCGGGTCTGGTCCAGGCGGGCACGCTGGACAGCCTCGAAGGCGCCAAGCTGACGATCGGTGGCACCGCGACGGCGCCGACCGTCAATGGCGCTCCGGTGCTGTGCGGCAACATTCCCACCAAGAACGCCACCGTGTTCGTCATCGGACAGGTGCTGTCCCTGCCGGCCTCCTAGTCAAACCGCAGTTACCAACGTCAGGGGTGGCCCCATCGGGAGCCGCCCCTGACGCATGTTCCCACCGTCCATTGTCGGTGGGCCTACGGTTCGTAACGATTTCATATACACAGACCACATAACGGTTTCAGCGGTTCGCTGGTGGGAACGCCTAATTAGTCATCCGTCTGGCGTGAACCTGCCAGGCGGGATCACCGAAAGTAATGCGGCGAGGCTGAAGATCAGCCAGCCAGCAGACGAGGAGATCGAGTGAGGAAGATCCAGCGACTGGCCGCGGCCGGCGCTCTGGCGGCACTGACCGCCGTGGTCGGCGCATGCAGCAATTCGCAGGGGCCAGCAACCAACGGCCAAGCTTCCAGCGAGCCACCGGCGTCCAGCGCGCAGGCTGCGCCCAATGCGGGTGCGCCAGCGCCCACCGGCAGTGGTGTCACCCAGGTCAGTGACATCTTCGGTCCGGCCTGCAGCCAGGTGCCCACCCAGGGTCCGGGCTCGGCGCAGGGCATGGTCAACGACCCGGTGGCCACCGCGGCCAGCCACAACCCGTTGCTGACCACCCTGACCAAGGCGGTGACCGCCGCCAACCTGGGCGACACGTTGAACAGCGCACCCGCGCTGACCGTGTTCGCTCCGTCCGATTCGGCGTTCCAGGCTCTAGAGGCCAAGAACCCGGGCATTCTCAACCAGCTCACCACCGCCCCGGATGTGGCGACACCGAACAGCAAGCTGGCCAAGATCCTGACCTACCACGTGGTCGGCACGCGCTACGACGCCGCGGGCCTGGTCCAGGCCGGCTCGGTGGACAGCCTGGAAGGCGCCAAGATCACGATCGGCGGCACCGCGGCAGCACCGACTGTCAATGGTGCGCCGGTGCTGTGCGGCAACATTCCCACCAAGAACGCCACCGTGTTCGTCATCGGACAGGTGTTGTCACCGCCGGCTTCTTAATCCGCACCACAGCAGCTATTACCAGCTGCTGCTACTGGTCAGGGGCGGCTCCGTGAGCGAGCCGCCCCTGACCCATGTCCTGGGCCAGCAAGATCGCGACTTTGTTCCTGAGTTCACAAGCGGCTACCGTGGACGCCTGGCAGGAGCGCGCGACCAGCCCCGGAACGGGGTTCGCCAGTGCGAGATCCGAGAGTCAGTGTGTGATCGAGAGGAAGTCACGCGTGACGGTGCACGAGCACGGCAGGTACAGCACTAGCGTTGACGATCTGCCGTACCGCTCCGTACCCGAGGCGGCGGTCGGCCGTCTCGCCGTCTACCTTCGGGTGCTCACCTCGATGATCGAGCAAGGCGTGACCACCATGTCGAGCGAGGTGCTGGCCGGCGCCGCCGGGGTGAACTCCGCGACTCTGCGCAAGGACCTGTCCTACGTGGGTTCCTACGGCACCCGCGGGGTGGGCTATGACACTGCGCGGCTAGTGGAGCACATCGAGCGGCTGCTCGGGCTCACCCGGCACCACAGCATCGCTGTGGTCGGCATCGGCAACCTCGGTCATGCGCTGGCCAACTACCCAGGCTTCCCCGACCGCGGCTTCCCGGTCACGGCCCTGTTCGACCTCGACGAGGACCTGATCGGGGTCCCCGTCGGCGGGTTGCCGGTGGACCACGTCGACAGCATCCCGGCGGTGTGCGCCGAGCGAGAGGTGACCATCGGCGTGATCTGCACCCCGGTCCCCGCCGCGCAAGGGGTGTGTGACCTGCTTGTGGCTGGTGGAGTCCGGTGCATCCTGAACTTCGCTCCGGTCGTGCTGCAGGTGCCCGACGATGTCGAGGTTCGCCGGGTGGACCTCGCAGTAGAGCTGCAGATCCTGTCGTTTCACCAGGTCCGCCGGTGCGGAGGTAACGGGGTCGGACCGGTGGTCGACCCGGTCGATCCGATCGCGGTGAGCCGATGAGTCTTCTGGTCGTCGGTCTGTCCCATCACAGCGCTCCGGTCGAGGTGCTGGAGCGAGTCGCGGTGTCGGCCGCGGATGCCGGCAAGGTTCTGTGCCAGTTGCTTGCGCGCGAGAACGTCGCGGAGGCGCTTCTGCTGTCCACCTGCAACCGGGTCGAGGTTTATGCGGTGGTGGCGACCTTCCACGGTGGGCTCGCCGATATCACCGACGTGCTGTCGCGGCAGTCCGCCAGTGCGCTGGACGAGTTGTCTGACCACCTCTACGTCCACTACGCGGCGGCCGGTGTGGAGCACCTGTTCTCGGTGGCCGCCGGGCTCGACTCGATGGTTGTCGGCGAGTCGCAGATCCTCGGTCAGCTGCGCACCGCGTACGCCGGCGCCGAGCAAGCGGGCGCTATCGGGCGCACCCTGCACGAAGTAGCGCAGCAGGCGCTACGGGTCGGCAAGCGCGTCCACACTGAAACCGGGATCGGCGCCGCTGGCGCCTCCGTGGTCTCCGAAGCCCTCGCCGCGACGGCGAGCGAACTGGCCGGTGCCGGTCGAGACGGATCAGCGCCACACGGGGTGGGTTTGGCCGGACGCCGGGCGCTGGTCCTCGGCGCCGGTTCGATGGGCGCGCTGGCCGCGGCCCAGCTTCGCCGAGCCGGAGTCGCTGAGATCGTGGTGGCCAACCGGACCGAAGCCAGCGCGCAGCGGCTGGCCGCGCTGTGCGAGGCCGAGGGCACCCCCGCCCGTGCCGTCAGCCTGGCTGGTGTGGTCGACGTGTTGACCACTGTGGACATGGTGATCTGCTGCACCGGCGCCACCGGCGCCGTGCTCAGCGTCGAGCAGGTCAGGCAGATCGCCGTAAGCCACCGTCGAGCTCCGCTCGTCGTGTGTGATCTGGGGCTACCACGCAACGTCGAGCCCGCGGTGGGTGATGTCCGCGGCGTGATCCTGCTGGACCTCAGCGCCGTCGCTCGCCGGATGGAACAGCGCGGTACGGGATCCGACGTGGTCAGCACCGCGCACCGCCTTGTCGCCCAGGAAGTGCGGCAGTACCTGGCTACCCAGCGAAGCGCGGAGGTCACCCCGACGGTCGCCGCGCTACGCAAGCGGGCCGCTGAGGTGGTCGACGCGGAACTGCTGCGGCTGGACGGCCGGTTGCCGGGACTCGATGCCGCAGTGCGCGAGGAGCTGGCCCGCAGCGTGCGTCGGGTGGTGGACAAGCTGTTGCATGCCCCCACCGTGCGGGTCAAGCAGCTCGCCGAGGCCGGCGGGGGCGAAGCCTACGCCGACGCGCTGCGCGAGCTGTTCGAACTCGACCCACAAGCAGCCGCTGCCATCGCCGCACCGATCCGCCCATCAGCGCCCGACGACCTGTCCGGGTCCGGGTGATGGCCGTGGCGCGACGGTCGCCGTTGTTGCTGGGAACCGGGGATGGTGCGTTGGCGGTCGCCCAGACCGGCTGGGTGGCGCAGCGGTTGCGGACCGCCGGGGTAGCGGTTCGTGTCGTGCCGGTGCCTGTCGCCGACGATGGCTACTCAGCGTTGCGTGCGGCCCTGGCCGAGGGCGACGTCGATGTCGTGGTGCACTCCTATAAGGATCTGCCAATCGGGGCGGATCCTCGCGTGGTGGTCGCCGCGGTACCGGAGCGAGCGGATCCGCGCGATGCGTTGGTGGCCCGGGACGGGATGGTGCTGGGTGAGTTGCCCGCTGGGGCGGTGCTCGGCACTGGATCGCCGCGGCGGTGCACACAACTGCGGGCGCTGGGTCTGGGACTGCAGACTGTGCCGATCCAAGGTGACATCGACTCGCGGATCCGTCGCGTCGATGACGGCGAGGTCGATGGTGTGGTGGTCGCCGCAGCCGGGCTGGCCCGACTCGGCCGCAGCGATCGCGCCACTGAGCTACTCGATCCGTTGCAGATGTTGCCCGCGCCCGGGCAGGGAGCGCTGGCCTGCGAATGCCGGGTCGATGACCTGGATACCGAGCACCTGCTGGGCACGGTGATCGATGATGCCGGGGTGCGTGCCACGGTTACCGCCGAGCGGGCCTTGCTCGCCTCGATGGCGACCGCCTGCATCGCCCCGGTCGGTGCGCTCGCCGACGTCGTCGAGGACCTCGATGACCAGGGACGGGTCGTGTTGCGGCTGTTCCTGCGGGGGGTTGCAGCCACTGTGGACGATGGAATGCTCCGGTCGTCGGCCACCGTGCCGTATTCCGATGGGCCGCATTCCGACGGGCCGCATTCCGATGGGCCGTATTGCGATGGGGAGCCAACCGATGCCGAGAAGCTCGGCCGCCAGGTTGCGGCCGAGTTGCTGGACCTGGGTGCTGGCGCGCTGGGAGTGGATCCAGCGCTGCGCAGTCCGGGTCGCGGCCTGATGGGAAACGAGTAGCTAGATGAGCCGTGTCTGTAACACCACTGGACAGATTGCATTTGTCGGTGCTGGTCCCGGTGACGCCGGGATGCTCACCGTGCGAGCGCAGCACCTGCTGAGCTGTGCCGAGCTGTTGGTGACCGACCCCGACGTGCCGCCCGACGTGCTCGCGCTGGCCGCCTCAGGAGCCGAGGTGCGCCCGGCAGTGGGGGAGCCCGGTGAGGTCGCCAAGGATCTGGTGGCCGAAGCCAATGGCGGCCGCGTCGTGGTGCGCCTGGTGTCCGGTGACCCGCTCACCGCCGACGCTGTCGTCGCCGAGGCGCTGGCCGTGGCCCGCACGTCGACACCGTTCGAGGTGGTGCCCGGGGTGCCGATGGGCACCGCCGTGCCGGCCTTCGCCGGGGTACCGCTGGGCTCCGGGCACACTGAAGCCGACGTCCGAGCGGGCGTTGACTGGGCGTCGCTGGCCGCGGTACCGGGCCCACTGGTGCTGCACGCCACCGCGTCGCACCTCGCGGAGGCCGCCTCCGCGCTGGTCGAACACGGCTTGACTCCGAACACCCCAGTGGCGGTCACCGCCGGCGGCACCATGCCAACCCAGCACACCGTGGAGACCACGCTGGCGTCGTTGAGCGGTGACATCGGTGAGCTCGGCGGACCGTTGGTGGTGACCGTCGGCTCGGTGGTCGGGCAGCGGGTGAACCTGTCCTGGTGGGAGTCCCGGGCGCTGTATGGCTGGAAGGTACTGGTGCCGCGGACCAAGGAACAGGCCGGCGCGATGAGCGACCGGCTGGCCGTGCACGGTGCGGTGCCCGTGGAGGTCCCGACGATCTCGGTGGAGCCACCCCGGTCGCCGGCTCAGATGGAGCGTGCGGTCAAGGGGCTGGTCGACGGTCGCTACCAGTGGGTGGTGTTCACCTCCACCAACGCGGTCCGCGCGGTCTGGGACAAGTTCGCCGAGTTCGGGCTGGATGCCCGCGCTTTCGCCGGGGTGAAGATCGCCTGCGTGGGGGAGGCCACCGCGGAGCGGGTGCGCGCGATGGGGATCGTCCCCGAGCTGCTGCCCTCGGGTGACCAGTCCTCCGAAGGGTTGCTGGTCGACTTCCCACCGTTCGACGACATCCTCGACCCGGTGGACCGGGTGCTGCTGCCGCGCGCGGACATCGCGACCGAGACGTTGGCCGCCGGGCTGCGTGAGCGGGGCTGGGAGATCGACGATGTGACGGCCTACCGCACGGTGCGGGCCGCTCCACCGCCCGCGGACACCCGTGAGATGATCAAGACGGGTGGCTTCGACGCGGTGTGCTTCACATCCTCGTCAACGGTGCGCAACCTGGTCGGTATCGCTGGCAAGCCGCACACTCGCACGATCGTGGCCTGCATCGGCCCGGCCACCGCGGAGACCGCAATCGAGTTCGGCCTCCGGGTCGACGTCCAACCCGAGGTAGCCCAGGTAGGAGCCCTGGTAGACGCCCTCGCCGAGCACGCCGCCCAACTCCGTGCCGCCGGCGCCCTCCCACCACCCCGCAAAGCCAAAAACCGCCGACGCTAGTGCCCGGTTTTCCGCGTTCTGGATGCAGACTGCTGTAAATCGGGCCTCGATTGTCGCGTTCTGCATCCAGAACGCGACGGGAGGGGGACGTGATGTACCCGGTGAGTCGGGCGCGGCGGTTGCGGACGACGGCGGCGATGCGGGGGTTGGTTCGGGAGACCAGCGTGGAGGCGCGGCATCTGGTGTTGCCGGTGTTCGTCAAGGAGCGGGCCACCGAGCCGGTCCCGATCCTGTCCATGCCGGGTGTCGTGCAACACACTCGGGACTCGCTGCGCAAGGCCGCGGCAGAGGCGGTGGCGGCCGGGCTGGGCGGGATCATGCTGTTTGGCGTACCCGCAACCAGGGATGCCACCGGCTCCGGCGGGATCGACCCGGACGGTGTGCTCAACACCGCACTGCGGGACGTGCGTGCCGAGGTCGGTGACGACATCGTGATCATGGCAGACACCTGTCTGGACGAGTTCACCGATCACGGGCACTGCGGGCTAGTGGACGCGGCCGGTCGGGTGGATAACGACGCGACCCTTGAGGTGTACGGGCAGATGGCCGTCGCGCAGGTGCAGGCTGGCGCGCACCTGGTCGGGCCCAGCGGCATGATGGACGGTCAGGTCGGGGCGATCCGGGCGGCGCTGGACGAAGCCGGACACCCCGATGCCGGGATCCTGGCCTACAGCGCCAAGTACGCCTCGGCGTTCTACGGGCCGTTTCGCGAAGCGGTGGACTCCCAGTTGCGCGGCGACCGGATGACGTATCAGCAAGACCCTGCCAATGCGCGCGAGGCACTACGCGAGACCGCGTTGGATCTCGCCGAGGGCGTCGACATCGTGATGGTCAAGCCCGCGATGTCCTATCTCGACGTGCTGCGCTCAGTCTCTGAGATCGCTGACGTCCCGGTCGCCGCTTACCAGGTCTCTGGCGAGTACTCGATGGTCGAGGCCGCGGTGGCGCGCGGCTGGCTGGACCGGCGGCGCACCGTGCTGGAGACACTGACTTCCATCCGCCGGGCCGGTGCTGATCTGGTGCTGACCTATTGGGCGAAGCAAGCCGCCGGCTGGCTGCGCTGATCGAGCGCCGCCAGCCGGGCCGCTGCCGCGGCCTGCGGCCCGCTGCCGAGCGGCTACGCCGCCCATGATCGTCGAAACTGAGATCTGACCGTTCAATTTTGCACAGCTGCGGCTCAGATTCGGCGATCATGAGATCTGCTGGCGGGTCCGGGCGACCATGTCGGTGACCTCGTCGAGGATTGATCCGAGCCTGGTCCGGACATCGTGGGCGGTGTAGCGCAGGACGGTGTACCCGTGCGCCACGAGCACGTTCTGCCGGGCGCGATCATCCTGGAAGGCGAGCCAAGTGCCATGGGTGCGGTAACCATCCACCTCGAGGATCAGCCGCCGCACCGGATCGAGAAAGTCCGCGATGTATCCGCACACGGGTTCGTTGATCAGGAAGTGGGTCAGGCCGGCCGATTTCAGGCCGTGCGCGAGTAGGCGCTCGGGTGCAGACGCCGCACCAGGCACCAGCGACGCCAGCTGCGCAGCGATGCGACGTGAGCCGCGCAGCCCAAGATCTTCGAGGTACCGCATGCGTAGCGCTCGGTCCGAGGTCAACGTCGCCGTGGCATGGTCGAGCAGGGCAGCGCACGCGGCGTCGTCGAGCAGCGCAAGGCAGTCGAAGACGGTGCGAGGCACGTCGGTGACCGGCAGCCCGCTGACGGTGCTGTACCGGTTGCGCGGTGTGTCCCGGCGAAAAAGTCGCAGCCAGGGCACGGGCGACGTTCGCACTATGCCCAGCGGTACCGTCAGGTGCACGACGGCAGGCTCGTCGACCGCCATCTTCCACAGATATGCTGCGGCGAGATGGCTCACCACACCCTTCGGTTGCCAGAGGTGAGCGGCATGCGCTCGGGTAGCCAGTGACGGTGGCCCCGTGGAGTACACCGCGGGCAGGATTCGCCGGAGTTGACCACGGCGCACCCAGGTGTCGATGGTGTTCGCGTTGATTCCGCTCTCGCGCAGCTGCCCCCGGCTCACTGCGCCGTGCTGGCGGCGCAGTTGTCGATCGATGTCGTGGTCTTGGATCACGGTGACCACGTTGCCAGCGACCACTGACAATCCCGCCAGGTCCGGACCGCTTCACGGCTGGTCGGGAATCGGCCATGATCGCTGGAAGTGAGAGATGAACGTGCAATTCTGCACGGTTGCGCCTCAGTTCCGGCGATCATGGCAAGGCCGACCAGCTTGACGATCTTGGCGAAGATCGATCCGCTGGGCGCATCCGCTACACAGGCGACGGCTGGGTCATTAGGGTAGGTGAGTGCGCTCCCGCCGTGCCCGAACTCTGGTCGCCGTCGGTCAGGTGATTGCCGCCCTCGTACTGGGTGGGCTGGCCTGGTGGTGCTGGCAGCGCGGCATCGTCCTGGCCACCGTGCGCCGTGGCGTCACGCTCAACCGTATCGAGGGGCGTTGGTGGTTGGCCGCCACCGGCGCGGCGACGCTGGCCGCACTTCTGTTGCTCGACGCCGAACGGCGGATGATGGTGGCGGCCTCGCGACGGCGATACAGCTGATGGATACGATTGCCGCATGTCGTCCGTTCGGGATCACGTGCGGTATTTGACGTGAATCCGGGGGTCTTGACGCCTGACGAGGCGACCGCCCAGCACACCTGTGTCTGCCCTCGGACGTGACAGCCACCGAGTCGGCTCGGCTCTTCGATCGGGCCTGTGCTGTGATCCCCGGCGGGGTGAACTCTCCGGTGCGGGCTTTCGGTGCGGTCGGTGGCACGCCGCGTTTCATGGTCCGAGCAGCGGGTCCTCATTTATGGGATGCCGACGGCAATCGCTACGTCGATCTGGTCTCGTCCTGGGGGCCGATGATCCTGGGCCACGCACACCCCGCGGTGGTGGAAGCGGTCCAAGCAGCCGTCACCCGGGGGCTGTCCTTCGGCACTCCCACCCCTGGTGAGATCGAGCTCGCTGAGGAGATCGTGCGCCGAGTCGAGCCGGTGGAACAGGTCCGCCTGGTCAACTCGGGTACCGAGGCGACGATGAGCGCGATCCGGCTGGCCCGGGGCGTAACGGGGCGCGCTGTGGTGGTCAAGTTCGCCGGGCACTATCACGGGCATGTCGACGCGCTGCTCGTCGCGGCCGGCTCCGGCGTCGCCACCTTCGGGTTGCCCAGTAGCCCAGGCGTCACCGGGGCGCAGGCAGCGGACACGATCGTGGTGCCCTACAACGACCTCGACGCGGTCCGGGCCGTGTTCGCCTCGCGCGGTGAGGAGATCGCCGCCGTCATCGCCGAGGCCGCGGCTGGGAATATGGGCGCGGTACCGCCCGATTCAGGATTCAACGCCGCGCTGCGTGAGTTGTGCCATGCCCACGGTTCGCTACTGATCCTGGATGAGGTGATGACCGGGTTCCGGGTCTCGGCCGCGGGCTGGTTCGGGCTTGAGCACGTGCCGGCCGATCTCTACACCTTCGGCAAGGTGATGTCCGGCGGGTTGCCGGCGGCGGCGTTCGGTGGCTCCGCCGAGTTGATGTCCTACCTGGCGCCGGCCGGGCCGGTCTACCAGGCGGGCACGCTGTCCGGAAACCCGGTCGCGGTGGCCGCCGGGTTGGCCACGCTGCGGGCCGCCGACCGGGACGTTTACGCCCAGTTGGACGTTGCGGCGACCCGGCTGGCTGGCCTGTTGGATCAGGCGTTGGACGCCCACGGCGTGCCGCACCTGGTGCAGACCGCGGGCTCGATGCTCAGCGTGTTCTTCACCAGCACCACCGGCACCACCGGCAGCACTGGCGGGCCGGTGCGGGACTACGCCGCGGTGCGTGCCACTGAGATCTGGCGCTTCCCGGCGTTCTTCCACGCGCTGCTCGAGCACGGCGTCTACGCTCCACCCAGTGCGTTCGAGTCCTGGTTCGTTTCCGCGGCGCTCGACGATGAGGCTTTCGGGGTGATCGCCGCGGCGGTGTCACCTGCCGCCCAGGCCGCCGCTGCAGCCAGGCGACCAGGATGAGCCGCACCGTGGTACACCTGTTGCGCCACGGAGAGGTGCACAATCCGGAGAGGATCCTCTACGGTCGGCTACCCGGGTTCCGGCTGTCCGACGATGGCGTCGGCCAAGCCGAGAAAGTCGCTGACCATCTCGCCGATCGCGACGTGGTGCAGGTGATCGCGTCGCCGCTGCTGCGGGCACAGCAGACCGCGGAGTCGATCGCCGCCCGGCATGGCCTGGAGCTGCTCACCGACGAGGATTTGATCGAGGCGACCAACGTGTTCGAGGGGTCTCGGGTGTCGGTAGGTGACGGGGCGCTGCGCTCCCCGCGGTCGTGGCCCAAGCTGCGTAACCCGTTCCGGCCGTCCTGGGGAGAGCCGTACCAGCAGATCGCCGACCGGATGCTCGCCGCGACACACCGGGCCCGCGACCGGGCCGCCGGGCACGAAGCGGTGTGCGTGTCACACCAGCTGCCGATCTATACCTTGCGCCGGCATCTGGCGGGGCAGCGGCTCTGGCACGACCCGCGGCGCAGGCAGTGCGCCTTGGCGTCATTGACCAGCCTGGTGTTCGACGGCGAAGCGCTGCTCGAGGTGCTTTACAGCCAGCCCGCCGGCTCCTCAGATCCGAGAGTAACCGGGGCATGAAGCGTGCGTTGTTGCTGCTCGCAGTAGCCTTTCTAGGGGCTTTCTTGGTGGCTGGTTGTGCCACGGGGACTGACGCGGTAGCCCGCGGCGGCACCTTCGAATTCGTCACACCAGGCGGGAAGACTGACATCTTCTACGATCCGCCGGCCAGCCGCGGCACCGTCGGCGAGCTGTCCGGGGACAGCGTGACCGAACCTGGGACGATGGTGTCGCTGGCGGGTTACCCCGACCAGGCGGTAGTGCTCAACATCTGGGGCTCGTGGTGCGGACCGTGCCGGTCCGAAGCCGGCGACCTGGTGCGGGTGGCTCAGGCAACGTCGGCTCAGCACGTGCAGTTCATCGGGATCGACGTCCGGGACAGTCGGCAGGCCGGGGCGGACTTCGCCCGCGACTTCGGCCTCACCTACCCGTCGATCTTCGACCCGCCCGCCCGGACGTTGCTCGCGCTCAACGGTGTCCCCCGCTCAGTGGTGCCACTGACCATCGTGCTCGACCGCCACCACCGGGTCGCCGCCGTTTTCCTGCACGCTATGCGTGCGCAGGATCTGCAGCCCGTGGTGCAGCGCATCGCAGCGCAGGCCTGAGCACCTTCGGCGTGTCCGTCCCGGCGTGCCGGTGGCGTGCCCAGCGGGGTTGGTAGAGGTTGAAAGCGCCCGCACACGGGGGTTGGTGGTACTTGAAGAGCTGCCGCGACCTACGCTGAGCGATGTGGGGCTCACCGAATTCGCCATCTCCGGGCCGTTGTTGCTGGCGGCGGGGTTGGCGGTGGTGGCGGGCGCGGTGAGCTTTGCCTCGCCGTGCGTGGTCCCGCTGGTGCCCGGATACCTTGCGTACCTCACCGGGTTGGTCGGTGTTGACTGCGATGAAGGTGGGGGCGAAGGCCGGGGGCGGGTGCTCAGTGCGGTCGGGCTGTTCGTGCTCGGTTTCTCGGTCGTGTTCACCGCCAGCGTGGTGACGGTGCTCGGCATCGCGGATCGGCTGACCCTCAACGAGGTGATCCTGCAGCGCGTCGGTGGTGTGATCACCATCGCGATGGGGCTGGTGTTCGTCGGGATGGTCCCCAGCCTGCAGCGCGACCTCCGCGTACACCCGCGACCTGGGCTGGGGTCACGGCACCTGCTCGGCGCACCGTTGCTCGGCGCGGTATTCGGTCTCGGCTGGACGCCGTGCCTGGGACCCACCCTGGCCGGGGTGATCGCGCTGGCCGTCGGCACCCCCGGCGGCGGCCTGGCTCGCGGAGTGCTGCTGGTGGTGGCCTACTGCCTCGGGCTGGGGGTCCCCTTCCTGCTGCTTGCGTTCGGCGCCCGGCGGGCGGTCCGGGCGATGGCCTGGCTGCGCGAGCACGTCCGCGGGGTCCAGCTGGTCGGTGGGGCGTTGCTCATCGTGGTCGGGCTGGCACTGGTGACCGGAATGTGGGCGGAACTCATCGCCGTGATCCAAGGGCCGGTCCGGGGTTTCGAGACGCCGATCTGATGGCCCGGTTAACCCAGCTGATGGCGGTGGCTCGCAATACCTGGCGTGGATTGACGAGCATGCGCACCGCATTGGCGCTGCTGTTCCTGCTGGCGCTGGCCGCGCTGCCGGGGGCGCTGCTGCCGCAGTACTCGCTCAACGCCCAGCGGGTGCGGACGTATACGGCGCAGCACCCGACCTTGGCGCCGGTGCTGGACCGGCTGGGTTTCTTCGAGGTTTTCGCCAGTCCGTGGTTCGCCGCGATCTACCTGCTGCTGTTCGTCTCGCTGGTGGGATGCGTGGTGCCGCGCAGCATCGACTACGCCCGGCAGCTGCGTCGGGCCCCGGTGGCCACCCCCCGCAACCTCGCCCGTCTGCCGCTCCATGCTGCCGGTGAGTCCGCCAGCACCCCCGCTGAGGTCATCGCGGCCGCACGACGGCGGCTGCGTGGCTGGCGAATCGCCGAGCGGGAGGAGTCCGGCGGCGTCCGGACGCTGTCCGCCGAACGGGGTTACCTGCGAGAAGCGGGCAATCTCGTCTTCCACGTCGCACTGCTCGGGCTGCTGGTGTCTTTCGCGATCGGCAAGCTGGTCAGCTACGAGGGCCAGGTGATAGTTCTCGCCAACGGCTCACAGTTCTGCAACTCCGGCTCGCTGTCCTACGACTCGTTCCGCCCGGGCCGGTCGGTCGACGGCACCGCGCTCACCCCGTTCTGCGTGCAGGTCAACGCCTTCACGCCGACCTACCTGCCCACCGGAGCGCCGCAGGACTACCGCGCCGCCATCACCTACCAGGGCCCCGACGACATCGCCCCCGGCACCTGGCATCCCTACCTGTTGCAGGTCAACGAACCGTTGCGGATCGGCGGTACCCGGGTGTACCTGCTCGGCAACGGCTACGCACCCCAGTTCACGGTCACCTTCCCGGACGGGCAGCAGCGCAGCGCCGTGGTGCAGTGGCCGCCGGTGGACCTGGCCAGCATGTTGTCGGAGGGCACCACCAAATTCGACCCACCCGGGGTCACTGACGACGCGGCCCGGCGTACCGGCCAGCTTGCGATCACGGGGTTGTTCGCTCCGACCGCCGCCTTTCGAGGCTCACTGCTGTCCTCGGCGTTCCCCGACATGCTTGACCCGGCTGTCGCGATCGACGTGCTCAAAGGCGATCTGGGTAACAACTCCGGCCGTGGCCAGTCGATCTTCACGATCGATCAGTCCATGGTGGACTCGGGCCGCCTGAAGCAGGTGGCGCGACAGAACCTCCGGCCCGGGCAGCAGCTCACCCTGCCTGACCACACAGTGGTGCACTTCGACGGGGTCACCCGCTTCGTGTCGCTGCAGGTTTCCTACGACCCGACACAGCTCTGGGTGCTCGGCTTCGCGATCCTCGTGCTCTGCAGTCTGGGGCTGTCCCTGCTGGTCAAGCGCCGTCGATTGTGGGTGCGCGTCACACCGGCGGAACTGGCCGGTACCGTGGTCGAGCTGGGCGGGTTGGCCCGCACTGAGGCCGCCGGCTACGGCGAGGAGTTCGAGCAGATCGCCGCTGACCTGCTGCCGCCCGGACAGCTGCATCCACCGGTGCCTATCGTGGTTTCACAGGAAGGGGGATGAGCGAGTGCCGATCAACTCGGTTGCGGAGTACTACAGCGACCTCGCGTATGGCACGGCGCTGGTTCTCTACCTCGTCGCGATGATCCTGCACGCCGTCGAATACTCAGCGAGTCGGCTCCCGGTGGCCACCGCAGCGGGGCGGGTGGCTGCCGAGGGCAGCGGGGCGGTCGCGACCCTGGCTCCTCCGGACACCGCGCCACGGCGCGGAAAACCCGAGCGGATCGGTCGGTCCGCGGTTGCGTTGACCGGGCTCGCGGTTCTGGTGCACGCCAGCTCGTTGGCGCTGCGCGGTGCCGCGATCGGCCGGGTGCCCTGGGCCAACATGTACGAGTTCACCTCGGCGATCTGCTGCGTGGCGGTGGCCTGTTGGCTGGTCGCGCTGTACCGGCAGCGCAGCGCAACCCTGTTGCGCCAGCTGGGCGGGTTCGTGCTGCTGCCCGTTGTGGTGCTGATGTTCTTGGGCGGCACGGTGCTCTACGCGCGGGCCGCGCCACTGATCCCGTCGCTGAACTCGTACTGGATTACCATCCATGTCTCCGCCGCCATCACCGCGACGGGAATCCTGCTGGTCTCCGGGGTGGCCAGTGCGCTCTATCTGGTCAGTGCGCGGGCCGGCTCACGGATCGTCGCCCGGCTGCCGGATACCGCCACCCTGGACCGGGTGGCTTACCGCACCGCGGTGGTCGCCTTCCCGATCTGGACTTTCGCGATCATGGCCGGCGCGATCTGGGCCGAGGCCGCGTGGGGCCACTACTGGGGATGGGATCCCAAGGAGACCTGCGCCTTGGTCGCCTGGGTGGTGTATGCGGGCTACCTGCACGCCAGGGCGACGGCCGGATGGCGTGGCTCCCCGGCGGCGTGGATCAACGTTGTTGGCTTCGCGGTGATGCTGTTCAACTTGTTCTTCGTCAACATCGTCGTCGCTGGCTTACACTCCTACGCCGGGCTGTAGATGCTGTCGTTCATCGGAGGCAACTAGGTGTGATCGGACGACCCGACGAGGCCGCCAGCGACGACCCGTCTCGCCCGAATCAGGTTTGCGGCCAGCCGGGGGACTCGTCGCACGACCTGTCCAGCGCTCAGTTACTCCGGCATACTCGCAAAGCCCCGCGCTCCGGTTGGCGCCGGGCGCTGTACGTCGCCTCTGGGGGCTCGGTCAACCTCGGGGAGAGCACCGCGGAACTGCAGCGCGGCGAACTGGTCTCCCGGGTCAACCAACCGGTCAACGGGTGCTACAAGATCGCGATGCTGAGCCTGAAGGGCGGCGTCGGCAAAACCACGATCACCGCCACGCTGGGCTCGACGCTCGCGTCGCTGCGCGGTGACCGGGTGGTCGGGGTAGACGCCAATCCCGACCGGGGCACGCTGGCCCAGAAGATCCCGCTGGAGACCAGCGCCACGGTGCGGCACCTGCTCCGCGACGCCGACCGGATCCGCCGGTACTCAGATATTCGGGCCTATACCTCGCAAAGCGCCAGCCGCCTCGAGATCCTCGCCAGTGAGCAGGATCCTGCGGTATCCGAGGCGTTCAGCGAGGCCGACTACCGGCGCACGGTCAACGTGCTTGAGCACTTCTACAACATCGTTCTCACCGACTGCGGGACCGGGCTGATGCATTCCGCGATGAAGGGCGTTCTGGATCTGGCGAACTCCCTGGTCATCGTCTCCTCCAGCTCGATCGACGGCGCCCGTTCGGCGTCGGCCACCCTGGACTGGCTGGATGCGCATGGATATCGCGAGCTGGTCAGCCGGTCAGTCGCTGTGATCAACTCGGTGCGGCCGACCGCGGGCAAGGTTGACCTGGAGCGGGTCGCCACGCATTTCGCCGCCCGCTGCCGATCGGTCTGCCGGATGCCCTTCGATGAGCACCTCGAAGAGGGAGGCGAGATCGACCTCGACCGCCTCGGGCCCGGTGCCCGGCTCGCCGCGTTGGAGCTGGCGGCGACAGTCGCCGACGACTTCCCGCACGCGGTCACCTGGGCACACCGGTAGCGAAGACGGTCAGACCTCGTCTCCAGGCGGATGCGGCTTACGGTTCAAGCCTCGGAGGAACTCCGGATCGTCATCCGGTGCGACCACTAAGCGCGCGGGCGGACGGTGCGGCCCTAACGCCTTCCACAGCAGCGCGGCAACCCCAGCCACCCCGATCGCCGCCATCAGGTACGGCACGGCGGCCACCTCCTCGACGTCGCCACCCAGCGTAGTAGCGTCGCGGGAGGTCGGCGAACCTGTCACCCGGATGTCATCCGGCAGCTCTTCGCGAAGGGCGGTCCGAAGCGCGATCCATCGGCGCTGGGGTGGTAAGCGAGGCGAGCAGTGCGCGCACCTCGGCCTCCCGGAACCTTCGGTGGCCGCCCGGGGTTCTAATCGAGCCGATCCGCCCAGCAGAGGCCCACCGGGTGACTGTCTTAGGATCCACTCGGAATAGTGCGGCTACCTCCCCCGGCGTCAGCAGGCGTTCAGTGGGCTGTGGCTGGGACATCGCGGGCCTCCCCAAGCTCGTCGACCTCACAGTCGGGACCTATCGGAGTATCGTGACAGGTCACGCGGCAGGTACTCGAACGGTGCTGTAGAGGTAAAGCGCCGGTAATGGGATGAACCCGCCAAATCGGTGCGTGGACCGTGTGTCGGGCCCCTTCGGCGGTCCGCGGGTCCCGAACCAGGAGGGCTAGGCCTGCGCGCAACCATGTGGCCCCTGACTGCGCACACCAGTCAGGGGCCACAGGCGTCTGGCAGGACAGCTCGGTGTCTCGTTACTTGAAGATGTCCTTGACTTTTTCGCCAGCCTGCTTCAGGTTGCCCTTCGCCTGATCGGTCTTACCCTCGGCCACGAGCTCATCATCATCGGTGGCCCGGCCGGCGGCCTCTTTGCCCTCACCTTTGAGTTCCTCGGCCTTGTTCTGGGCTTTGTCGGCAAGACCCATCGTCATCTCCTTCGTTGGTTGTTCTCGGCGCGACGGCGGGTTGCCGTCACCGAGTCCATCACGCAGACAGCAGCCGTTGGAAGAACTCGCGGTAGCGCTGGAAGCTCACCCGCAGGTCCTCGGTCGATGTCGGGTCGCCGGTCTGCCCGCGGGTGACGTTGCGGTGGATCTCTTGCAGCGTCCGGTCAACGAGCGCGCTGGCCTCGTGGACCGCCCGTTGCGGGTCGTCGACGAACGTGCCTTGCACTCGTTGCCACTGGTCACGCAGCCCGGCCGGGTCGTCGAGCAGCCCTACTCGCTCCGCACTGCCATCGGCGACCGCCTCCGCGCTAGTGCGGCCCTGGACCGGGCTGGCGGCAGCTTCGGCAACACCGCGATCGTGGTCGGCAACGTGTACCGGGGAGTCGTGAGCAGGGGAGGCGGGTACGGGTGAGTCGTAGGTCGTGTCGGCGGGTGCGGTCGTCACCGACTGGGCGGGGCGGCTGGGTGGGTCCGCGGCGGGACGGTCGGGTTCTGCTTGCCGGTCGGATTCCGGGGCCCGACTCGGGACACCGTGATTGTCGGTATCGCCCTTGTCAGTCACGCCCTCGGCGGACTCGCGATCCTTCTTATCCAGAGCGCGGTTCAACTCGCTGTCGATGAAACGACGTACTCGGCCGCCCAGGCCTTCTCGCCGTTCGGGTTCGGGTTCTAGCTGGGTATCCATCTCCTACCTCCGTGAGTGATGTCTCGCGGCTCAGTGATCGAGCACCAGCTCGTCGAACAGCGCGCGGTAATGCACGAACGCCTGCCGGAGCTCCTCGGTGTCGACGTCGCCCGGGCTCCCGCGATGGTCGCGTCGCGCGGCATGTGCCGCGCGGTAGTGCTCAACGACCTGCGGGTGGTCCGCGGCGACGAGCTCGGCACGCTCACCGAAGTCCTCGACCGGGTAGCCGCGGTCGCGCATCACATCGGTGATCAGCCGGTCAGCTTCGTCGAGGGCCCCACCGGGCTGGTCGACGAACTCGGACTGCACTGCCTCCCACCGACGGGTGTAACGGTCGCGGGCCGTCCGATCCAGCGGGCGGATGTCCAACTGGTCGCGCCGGTCCGCGACGTCGTTCAAGTGCAGCGCCGCGTCCCGCTCACTACCGCGCGCGGCCACCTCGCGGTCGTACTCGGGCCCGAAGCGTTCCTGCAGCCGGGCCCGGCTCCGCGAGCGCATCGCCAGCGCCCCAGCCACTATGACCGCCACGATGACGGCCACGATGACGACCCCTAGAATGATCCAACCGATCGTGCTCATGACCGCCTCCATGCAGCTGAATATCTGTGTCGCTGGCCGTTAAGTACCCGTTGTCCGGAGCGCTACACATATCAACGCATTCGGGCTGGTCGCCTGGTTTAAGCTCAGGGTCGTGGAGGCACCGCAGAACCCACCGAACGGCCGCGCGATCGCCCGTGACCTCGCGCTCTACAGCGCAGCCCGGCTGGCACTGGTGACCGTCGCGGCGTTGCTCCTCTTCGTCGCCGGCGTTCCCCTGCTGGTATCGGCCCTGCTCGCGGTGGTACTGGCGCTGCCGCTGTCGATGCTGCTGCTGGGGTCGTTGCGGACCAGGGTGAACGCCGGGCTGGCCGCGGTTGCCGGGCGTCGGAAAGCGCAGCGAGACCAGCTACGCCGGCAGCTCCATGGTGAGCAACGCGGATAGCCCCCGGTCCGCCTGTATGTCGCTGCTCGCTGAGAATGCCAGCGCGGCGGCGGTGGCGGCGGCCCACACCAGCAACGCCAACCCGGTGTCCCGCAGCACGCGGATCAGCTCCGGTCCGGTTGCCCCGCCCCGGACCCGGCGCAGCGCGGGTACCGCGAAAACCAGGGCGAGCAGGGCGCCCAGCACGGCCCACCGGCTGACCGCCAAGCCGATGGTCACGACGAACGGGACGATCACCAGCGCGGTGTAGAGCATGCGGGTCCGGTGGTCGCCGAGGCGAACGGCAAGAGTGCGCTTGGCTGACGCGGCGTCGGTGGGGATATCTCGCAGGTTGTTGGCCACCAGCACCGCGGCCGACATCGCCCCTACCGCGACAGCCGCGACGCCGCCAGTGGGGGTGATCCGCCCGCTGACGACGTACTGAGTGCCGAGCACCGCCACCAGCCCGAAGAAGACGAACACGGCCAACTCGCCAAGCCCGGCGTAACCGTAAGGGCGCGACCCACCGGTGTAGTACCACGCCCCGGCAAGGCACGCGGCGCCCACCGCCAGCAGCCACCACTGTCCGGCTAGTGCGATCAGCGTCAGTCCGGCCACCCCGGCCACGGCGAAGCTGACCAGCGCGGCGGTGCGGACCGCGCCGGGCTCCGCCACACCGGAGCCGACCAGCCGCATCGGTCCCACCCGGACGGCATCGGTGCCGCGAACGCCGTCGGAGTAGTCGTTGGCGTAGTTCACCCCGATCTGCAGGGCCAGCGCCACGACCAGCGCAAGCAGTGCCCGCGCCCAGTGTGACGCGCCGAGAGCCGCGGCCGCGCCCCAGCCCGCGAGCACTGGGGCGATCGAGTTGGGCAGAGTGCGTGGCCGCGCCCCCTCCACCCACTGCGCCACGTTCGCCACGCTGCAACCCTACGGGGTCGCGCAGCGGGTATCCGGCGCTTGAGTCTTGGCGATGGTGACGTGCGCGGCAGAGATGAACTGCTTGGGGCCGATCCGCAGCCACCGATCGGCGGTTCCGGCACGGCCGGTGGTAGTGCACTCGACGAGCAGCTTGGCGCGCTGCGCGGCCAGACCCACCGCCGGGTACTGCTCACCGGGGCCGCTGAAGACGGGCAGGATCGGGAGCGCCACGATGGCTGGCGTCCCGCCGTCAGTCCACAGATAGGTGACGGTGACCCAGCTGTTGTTGCGCAGCCCCAGACCGTCCCAGAAGGTGCCGTCGGCGAGGTCGATCCCGGCTGAGTTGACCACCTGCCGGTTGAACTGGTCCCGGCCCCCGTTGTACCCGTCGTCGTGGGCGGCCTGCGACTCGGGCCGCCCCTGCGGCAGGTCCTGCCAGGTCTGGCGGTCGTCTGCGGCGTTCCAGTAATCATCGGTGGTATTCCACGGACCGACGTCCCACACCGGCGCCCATTCGCATCGGCCGTTGCTCGCGCACACCTTCACCGTGTAGTCGCCCGAATCGCGGGGGCCCAGTCCCCGGGCTGAGGGCAGCGCGACGAAGTGATCTCGCGGCACGATCAGGTGGCCGTTGGCGGTAGTGCCCCCGACGAGACCCTCGCGGGTGGCGAACACCCGGTAGCTGGGGGCGTTGCGCGGGCGAGCGGCGAGAAGCTGTACGCCGGGTTGCGCGGTCAGCCGCACTGATCGCACCAGTGGGCTTGCGCCACCCTGACCGCTGTGCAGCACTATCCTGGCCTGCACGCCCGTCACCGCGGCGCCCAGCCTTGCCGGCACCTTGGGAGCAGTGGTCACCCACTCGGTCCACGATCCGTCGCCGCGAATGCCCCGGACGTCCACCGCGACGGCTGACCCTGCCGGCTGGTCGGCGACGAACTCCGTCGTCACCTGGCTGCTGAGCTCGGTCAGTGGATGCACCGCGGTGAGGAGCATGCCCTCCGGCCGGCCGGATCTGATGCTCGCCGGCACAGTCGCAGCGGTGGTCAGGCGCAGTGCGCCGGCGTCGGACCGCACATTGGTGTCATCCCGGTCAGGGACCAGGCGGACAGTCCACGTCGTGGTTCTGCCCTGTGGCTTGTCTTCTTGGGACTTGTCTTCTTGGTGCTTGTCTTGGGCGAGAGCTGGGAAATTCGTCCCGCCGAGAAGTGCGAGCACCGCGACGAGGGCCACGGCGGCTGTTCGGGCCGTGCTGCGGGTACGGAGGCAGCGTCGAGCCGGCAGCGCCACGGAATGCTCCCTGAATGTCGGGGACAGGTGTTTCCGTTGTGACAGATGTGATTGATGAGACGGTAGGTACTACAGAACCCGCGATCCGCGCGGCCGTCCATACCCGGAGTGGGTGAACATGTACCCAACGTGCGCGAAAGTGGGTACGGGTCAGCGATCCCGAGCAGCGAGCATGGTCCGCACGGCCCGTCGATCCGGTTTGCCGACCCCACGCAGGGGAAGCGCATCGAACACGACGATCTCCTTGGGCACCTGCGCCCCGGTCAACATCCGGCCGGCGGCCACCCGCAGCGCCCCGGGTTCCGGCGGTAGTCCTGGATCGGCGGGTATCACCACGGCGGTCACCCGCTCGCCCCAGTCCGGGTCGGGCAGACCGACGACGCACGCGGCGGCGACTCCGGGCAGGTTCGTGAGCACGGCCTCCACTTCGGCTGGGGCCACGTTGAGCCCGCCGGTGACGATCACGTCGTCAGCTCTGCCGAGCACCTGCAACCGGCCCTGACCATCGCACCGTCCGAGATCGGAGGTCTGGAACCAGCCGTCCCGGAACGCCATCGCAGTCTGCTCAGGAGCATCGAGGTACCCGGTGGCGAGCATCGCCCCTGTCAGCTCGATGCTCCCGCTGGTGTTCAGCCGAACTCGGGCGCCATCCAATGGCCACCCGTCGTAGACACACCCGCCCGCCGTCTCGGTCATGCCATAGGTGGTCACCAGCCGCACTCCGGCTGCCCGCGCCCGCCCCACCAGAACAGCGGGTGTGGCTGCGCCGCCCACCAGCACGGCGTCGAACCGGGCGAGCGGGCCGGGATCGGTGTCCAGCAGCCGTACCAGCTGGGTGGGGACCAACGCCGTATAGCACCGCTCGGCGTCGCCGGCCAGTTGGTTCGCGGCGACGCCGAAGCTGATCGGGTCGAACCCGCCGCGCAGGTCGAGCACCGCAGGGCGGTTGCCCGCGAGCGCCGCTCGAACCAGCACCTGGACGCCGGCGACATGCTGGGTGGGCAGCGCAAGCAGCCACCGACCCGGGCCGCCGAGCCGCGCGTGGGTGGCCTCGGCGGACGCGCGCAGCGCGGCGGCACTGAGCTGCACCCATTTGCGCCCTCCGGAGGAGCCCGAGGTGCACAGCACCGCCTGGCCTGGGCCCGGGTCCCGCGGCGAGATTGCCTGCCCCGGCCCCAGCGGCGCCACTGCCTCGCCGCCGGCCAGCACGGCGTGCAGCGCGGCGTCCAGCTCCCAGACCGCCTCCGGGGACCCGTGACAGTGGATCACTCGCACCGCAACACCACTGTCGATGCGCCGAACTCGACGTCAGCGTCGCCGGGCCAGCCGCGAACAACTCTGCTGTCGAGTTCGCGACTTCTAGAGCGCATCGGTCCGCTGCCCTCCCGGGTAGTGCTCAGTTGATCTCCAACCGTACCGGTGCAGCGCACCTCGCTAGACGCGGGAGACGGGAACTGGAGGAGAGCGGCTTCCTGGGGGTAACGATGCGTGACAACCTTGCTCCGGGCTTGCGCGTCTATGAATCGGTCAACTGGGTTTACTGTACGGCCGATTCTGGCTACCATCCGTTTCACACGCCCCGGACCCCGGCGCCATGAGTGCTCGGCGAGTCGCGCTGAGCACCGGCCGTCCGGGAGTAGCCATCCGTATTACAGGGTTATCGCGATCGTCTGACGACGCGCATCGTGCAGGTGACCCCGTGACGTCCTCAAATCGGCCCCGAGCGTGGCGGATGCTCGTGGGTTGGTCTACCCAAACTCCGGTGGGCTACGGCCCCACCGGATCCAGCGGCCGGCAGCCGAAACTCGGAACGGGGGTTCGGGGGACGAGCACGGCGGCCGGTCCTAGCGGTGGCGCTGCCCTTGGCGAGGGGGCATCGGTGGCGCCACCGCCTACCCTTGCGCCCGTCGAGCCGGCGCCCCCGGCTGCCTCGGATTCCGGCGAGTGCAGGCCACGGCGAGTCGACGCCAGGCACTGCGCCCGGCTCCCTGCGCTGATCGCCGAGCTGACCAGCCCGGACCGCGAGATCATCTTATTGCGGATCGTGGCCGGGCTGTCCATCACGGACGTCGTGGCCGCCCTGGGGGTCACACCGGCCGCGATACGGCTGGCCCAGCAGCAGGCTCTGAGCGCACTGCAGCCGACGGCAACCGCCAACGGCCCGCCACCAGCCGCCCGGCAGCGCGTGGTCCTGCTGCCACACGCTCGCACCGAGCTCATCGGCAATCGACCCAACAACCGCCGCACAGGAAGGGCCACCGGCATGGACCAAGGCGATTCCCCGCGCCAACATTGGACCGGGGGCACCCGCGCGATCGCCACTGCTACCCAGTGGCACGACGCTGAGCTCGCCATGAAGGTCGCGGGGCGCAGCTTCGAGGAATGGCTCCTCGCCGGCCAAGAGGACCCATCGACGCCCGCCACGATGCAGGCCTACCACACCCACGTGGCGTTGCACGAGGCAGCGCGCGTGATCGCCACGCTCATCGAAACTTTTCGAGTCGAGGTGAGCGGGCTGATCAGCGCCCCGACGCGGGACGCCGACATCCCCGCCCAGCGCCGATGATCATCTGAGCTGGGCGCCGATCTATCGGCCGCTACAGTTCGCAACCATGCCAACAGCGCATGGCCGACCCATGCCGCCGCCGTGGTGTCAGCTGTGCTTGGCCACGGTGAGCAGTACGGCTGAGTCTTCGATCGCTTCGAGGGCGTGCCGGGCGGTGGGCACGATGAGAAGATCACCGGGAGAGCCTTTCCATTCGACGTCGCCTGCGCGCAGCAGCACTCGCCCGTGCAACACGTGCACGGTGGCCTCTCCGGGGTTGTCGTGCTCATCCAGCTTGTGGCCTGCGGCCAATGCGATCAGGGTTTGGCGCAGTACGTGTTCATGGCCGCCGTACACGGTGTGCGCGCTGCGCCCACTGGAGGCCTCCCGCGCGATCTTCAGCTGCTCACGGGCGAGGGCGGTGAGCGACGACTTCTGCATGGATGTGCCTTTCCGGTGGGTGCGGGTTCAGAGGGCTTGGCGGTAGCCGAAGAACTCGTGGTCCTGGTTGTAGCCGCCATAGCCGCTGCCGATGTCGTGGAAGTCGGCCACGAATTCGATGCCTTTGATCCACTTGACCATCTTGAAGCCGAGCTCGATCTCGTTGCGCAGCCGCAGCGGTGCGCCATGGCCGAACGAGAGCGGCTCGTCGTTCATGTCGTAGGCGAGCATCGTGAGGTGGTGGCGCATGTGCTCGATGGAGTGGGCGTCGTAGTAGGTGCCCCCATCGGCGCCCTCACCGAAGGAGTAGAACACCACCCATCTCGCGTCGGAAGAGGGTTTTACCAGGTCGAGGATGGTCTGCATGGACACGCCGCCCCACTTGGCCACACCCGACCAGCCCTGGATGCAGTAGTGCTGGGTGATCTGCTCGTGGCCGGGCAACCGGCGGAGCTGCTCGAGGGACAGGTCGACGGGGTGGCTGACCAGCCCGGTGATGCGCAGCGCGTAGTCGGCGAACCCGCCCTCGGTGAGGTGGTCGTACTCGGCGGAGGCTGGGTAGCGGCCGTTGTGCCACAGGTATGGGGAGATGTCGTCGGCGGTGTACTGGCCTGGTTTCGGGTCGAGGTGTTCGAACAACCGTTGGGTCGGGCCGAGTAGGGCGGCGCCGACGCGTTGGATCAGCCGGGGCTGGCGCAGGGTGAGCGGGGTGGCCGCCACCCAACCGACGACTACCACGCCCATCCACGCCGCGAACAGCCAGAACCCGAGCCAGGTGCTGTTGTCGCGTCCGGTGGTGATGTGGTTGAGGTTGGCCAGCACGCCGGTGGTGGCCACCAACGCGACGTGGACGGTGATGAACCCCACGAACCACACCCACACCAGGAAGTGCAACGATCGTGCGAACTGGATGTTAAGCACGCTGCTGATCGGGGTGAGTCGGGCCGACAGTGCCGGTGACATGCCCAGTCCGGTGAGCAGCGCGAGCGGGGCGGCGATGAACACGGTGATGAAGTAGGCGATCAGCTGCAGCCCGTTGTAGGCGACCCAGCCGTTGTCGTGCGGCCAGTCCAGCGACAGGTACTGGATCAGCACCGAGCCCGCGTTGGGGAACACCTCAGCGCTGGTGGGAACGAGCCGATGCCAGTGCCCGGTGGCGAACAGCAGGACGTAGAAGGCCAGTCCGTTGAGCAGCCACAGGACGTCGATGCCCAGGTGCCACCAGCGGGCCAGGCCGATCGAGTGTCGCAGGCCGGGCAGCCCGACTTGGCGGGGAAGACTGATCGAGTCCTGTTTGGCGGTCCACAGCGGGTCGGGCGGAACCGGTTTCTGCACCCGGAACCAGTCTCGGCCCGGGGTGCAGTGCCGGGTCCAGTACAGCCGAGGATGATCGGAGAGGATCTGCAGTCCCGACCGCAGAATGAAGATCATCAGGAGCAGGTTGAGGAAGTGTTGCCATCGAGCCCACCCCGGTATGCCCACCGTGTCCGGGAGGTCGGTGGTGGCGGTGCCGGGGTATCGGGCGATGAATTCGGCCATCACGGGCATGTGGCGCAGGCCCTTTGCGACGGCCACCGCGACCAGTAGTAGGACGAACCCAAGGGGCAGCAGCCATAGTAGGTTGAACCACCTGCTGCCGAACCGGACCCGGGGTGCCACTCCGGTGGCGGCGGGTACCGAACCGGCCCAGGTGGCCACATCGACAACGTCGTCGCCACGGGTCAGCCCCGACCGCAGGTCCGTAGCGATGGTGAGACCGGCGGCTTGCTTTTCATGTTGGTGTCGCCGCATCACTGCCCCCGTGGATGTCCTCAACGGACGCCGCCGGGGTCTGGAGCAGCGAGATCGACACGTATCCACATAGCTGCGAGGAGTCGCCATCGACGTTAATGCTGCGTTCATTATAGGGTGTGGGGTGAATGCATCACAACCTGCTGGCAATCCCAGCGGTCAGTTCGAGCGCGCCCGTTGGCCGAGACGGCATGACCCTCGTCCGCTCGAATTATTTGCTGCCCGCAGAGCGTGGGCGCCGAATAAGTTAAGAGCGCCCGGCAGTGAGAGATGTCCTTGGGGTCGCGTAGTACTGCTCCTACTCTCCCCAACTAGTCCTGGGCCAGCGTCCGTTTGTTAGTCGAGGTAGCCGCGGAGTATCTGGGAGCGCGAGGGTCGACGCAGCTTGGCCATCGTCTTGGCCTCGATCTGCCGGACCCGCTCCCGGGTGACGCCGTGGATGTGGCCGATCTGGTCCAGGGTGCGCGGCTGGCCATCGGTGAGGCCAAAACGCAGCCGGACCATGCTGGCCTCTCGCTCGGACAGCGTGGCCAGCACCGCTCGCAGGTCGTCCCGGAGCAGGGTGAATGACACCACGTCGACCGCGACCGCGGCGTCGGAGTCCTCGATGAAGTCACCGAGCGCGGAGTCGCCCTCCCCGCCGACGATCTGATCCAGCGAGATGGGCTCCCGGGCGTAGTCCTGGAGCTGTAACACCTTCTCCGGGGTGATGTCCATCTCCTTTGCCACCTCCTCCGGGGTGGGCTCGCGACCCAGTTCCGGAAGCAGCTTGCGCTGGATACCGCACAGTTTATTGATCACCTCGGCCATGTGTACCGGGATCCGAACGGTCCGGGCCTGGCTGGACATCGCCCGGGTGATGGCTTGGCGGATCCACCAGGTGGCATAGGTGGAGAACTTAAATCCCTTGGTGTGGTCGAACTTCTCCACCGCCCGGATCAGACCCAGATTGCCCTCCTGTATCAGGTCCAGCAATGGCACGCCGCGGCCGGTGTAGCGCTTGGCCACCGACACGACCAGGCGCAGGTTAGCCTCCAGCAGGTGGTTCTTCGCGCGCTGCCCGTCGCGCACGATCCAACGCAGATCCCGGCGCAACTGCGGGGAGAGCTTTTCGGTGAGGTTCTCGGCTCTGCACACCCGCTCGGCGGCATAGAGTCCGGCCTCGATCTGCGTCGCGAGCCGCACCTCGTCCTCCGCGTTGAGCAGCGCGACCTTGCCGATCTGCTTGAGATAGACCCGCACCGAGTCGGCCGAGACGGTGAACTCGGCGTCCTTGCGGGCCTGGCGCAGCGCCTGGGGCTCCTCATCGTCCCAAATGCCATCCCCGGACTGTTCGAAGTGGTCCAACGGGTCGGCAGAATTCTCGGCGCCTGCCATGGCTGGCGGAACGTTGCCATTCGACAGGCCTAGGGGCACTGGACTAGGCCTGCGGCGCTCGAACTCCACATCTTCGACCGGGCACGCGCCGGCCTGTCGGTTGATCACCGGCCCACCGGAATTTGTACAGACCTTGCCACGAGTGCCCGCCACGCCCGGTGGAACGCTCGGGTCCAGCTTGGTGACGTTGGGGGGACACCCGCGTCATGTGCGACCTCAGACGATCGCGACGGCCCTGGAATGTGCATCGATACCCTCGGAAGGCTGGTGCTCGGCGCGAGTCGCCGGGCTCTCGTGGCGCCGGGGTCCGGGGCGTGTGCACGAATCGTAGCCGCGCTCGCCGGTTCAGGAAACCCGTGTGGCTGATTAGGGTGCGCGCAGGCATGGAGGAGGTCGGGCACGAGCCCAGGCGAGGCGCCGCGGCGAGTTCCGCGGCACGACAGTGCACGTGATCGGCCAGATGGATTACGGACACGACGCCCAGGCTGGGCTGAGTGTCGCCAGCTGCGAGCAGCTGTGGGCGGATCACCTGCCGGAACCAGGCACCGTCGAGGGGACTGACCTGCCCATCAGCGAGTTCGAGTACCGCTGGGCCGAGGGTAAACCAGGCTACCGGGATGGTCTCGGTGCAGCTCGACAGCGAGCTCACCGCGGCGTTCCTACGATTGTGTGCCCACGCCTACCTCACCGGCCGCCTGTCGCAGGTGGCCCGCGACGTCACCGAGCGCAGGCTACGGTTTGAAGGTTTGAACCAGATACCGACAACGCAGGCGCAGCGGGCTCCGGTGGCTGAAAGACCAGAAACGGAGCAGAAGTAAATGTTTGATCAACGAATCACCGAGACCTTCGTCGAACTGGCCGACACCCTCGTGTTCGGGTTCGATGGCATCGACTTCTTACATACCCTCACCGAGCGCTGTGTGCAGCTACTCGGTGTCGACGCGGCGGGAATCCTGCTGGTCGACCAGCGGGACACCCTGAACCTGGTAGCGGCGTCGACCGACCAGGCCCGCCTGCTGGAGCTGTTCCAGCTACAAAACGAGGAAGGGCCCTGCCTGGACTGCTACCACAGCGGCCACAGCGTGGCCTGCGCTGATCTGGGCGCGCTACCGCAACGGTGGCCACGGTTTGCCACCGCCGCCCGCGAACAGGGCTTCACTGCGGTCCAGGCAGTGCCGATGCGGCTCCGCGAGCAGATCATCGGGGCGCTACCTGTTCCGCAGCATGCCCACCGCCATCCCCGCCGAAACCATCGCGATGGCGCAGTCCTTTGCCAACGTGGCCACCATCAGCATTCTGCAGACCCGCGCCCTCCAACACAGCGAGATAGTCACCGAGCAACTACAGACCGCGCTCAACAGTCGCATCCTGATCGAACAGGCCAAAGGCATCCTCGCCGAACGCCGACACATCACCGTCGCCGAGGCATTCACGCTGATGCGCACCTACGCCCGCAACCACAACCGACCCCTCTCACAGATAGCGAAAGCGGTCATCACCCACGCCCCCGACATCGCCGACCTGACGATCTCGCCGACCCGACCGCAGTGACCACGCACTGGGTGAGGGCGTGGTCTGGCGATCAGGTCGTTACTCGACATGGCCAGTCCGGTGTCGGTGCGCGGAGGTTGTGATGGATCAAGGAGCCTTGCCTGCTGTGTACCACAGCGGGCACCACGGGCGGGTCACTACCCGCCGAGGAGGGTCTGCATTTCGGTGATCTCGCGCTGTTGGGTGTCGATAATGCGCTGGGCGAGTTGGCGGGCGTCAGGGTTTTGTCCGTTGCTGAGCTCAGTCTTGGCCATCGTGATAGCCCCTTTATGATGGGTGATCATCATCTGGAGGAACATCCGGTCGAACGCGTCGCCACTGGATTGCCCGAGCT
The DNA here is from genome assembly GCA_036266995.1 of Pseudonocardiaceae bacterium. GTDB lineage: Bacteria > Actinomycetota > Actinomycetes > Mycobacteriales > Pseudonocardiaceae. The sequence continues at coordinate 28,908 of DATAWX010000077.1, forward strand.
GATGCATCTGGCCGCCGGGGATCATGCCGGGCATAGCACCGTGCATCTGCCCCATCATGTCGCCCTGTCCCATGCCACCCATCGGACTGTTAGGGGAGGGCACCGGGGCGTTCCAAGCGCGCAGGAATCCACTCATCTGATCGATTTCGGGTTGCTGAGCGGCCTCGATGCGGGCAGCGAGGCCCTTCACCTGAGGTGATACCGCCCGTAGCGTGGCCATGTTGGACATCGCAATGGCCTGGGCGTGGTGCGGGATCATGCCCTGAGCGAAAGTGATATCGGCCTGATTGTGAGCCTGAGCGACTGGCGATGAGCTAGTCGTGCTACTAGAGGGTGGAGTGGTGGCGTTGGTGCCGCAGCCGCCGAGGTCGGTACCGACGGTGACGGCGACCGCAGCCGCGAGCAAGGTCATGATCGTGCGCGTGGTCATGGGTGTACTCCTCTGCATACGGGGTCGGTTGAATCAATCGCTGAAGAGCAGCGGTGATCAGCGCCTCAGTACGCAGAGCTGGGTAAGCCGAGCACAACCGACGGGCGGTGCCCGCGTGGTAACCGCGCTGACGTCCACCAGTAGGTGCCCCGGCTCCGCTGGTTGACGGCGAGCTACTGCAATGATCAACGTGGCGGCAAGGGTGGTGATAGCGGTCAACACGGCTAAGCAGAAGTGCCCCACCATGTCCATGGGATCACAACAGTCGGCCTGCGAGGTCACCACCGCGCTCGCCTCAACCGGATTCGTCCAGGCCAAATCGGGGTCGGCGTGCTGGGTGGGCGTCGAACTCGTCGGCGCCACGATCACCGGGCTCGACCCCGCGCCTGTCGCCATGGCCATCGGCATCGTATGCGCGGTGCACACGAGCAGCAGGTGATGCATACCGATTAGGCCGACCGCAAGGACGACGACCAGCAACCACTGATGTCGGGTGATGCTGCGCCGCCCCCGCACCCCAATGAGTGTAGTCCACGTTCTTTCGACCCATCGTCAGGCAAGACGGAGTCGGTGCCCGCGTTGTGGAACGCCAAAACAGCTGAGCTGCGGTAACGCGGCTTCTGTCACCCCTCGGGCGGTGTGGTAACCGGAGACGGATCTGTATCATGGATGAGGTAGCCCCGGACCCCGGCGACGTCGAAATGACTTCTGCCGGAAGGCCCCGTCGTGGCGGTGCAGCCAGAGCACGCCAGCCCAGAAGGTACCCCCTGCAGGGTCGCCATCGGCGGTATCAGCGGTCCCGCTGCGGTGGTGCCGCGGAGCGCCCCTCGGCTCGCCCGAGGGCGAGATGCTGCGGAGCCGGCTACCAGCACGGCTGGGGGACCTTCCGACGCCGAACTGGTGCAAAGACTCGGGGATGCCGACGGGGCGGCCCTGTCTCAGCTCTATCAGCGCTTCGTCCGGCCTTGTTACTCGCTGGCCTGCCGGATCTGTGCCGATGGGGGGCTGGCCGAGGAAGTGGTGCAGGAGGTCTTCCTGACACTGTGGCGCGACCCGTGCCGCTTCGACCCGTCACGGGGCGGCTTCGCCACCTGGCTGCTCACACTGATCCACCACAGGGCGGTGGACGCGGTGCGACGAGAGAGCACCATCCGTCGGCGCATGATGGCGGCACCAGAGGCGGGCGAGAACTGGCCACCCACCCCGGTACCAGGCGCCGACCAGGCGGCGATGGCACGTGTCGCGGCCGGCCAGGTACGCGCGGCGCTGCATCACCTACCCATCGAGCAGCGGCAGGCGCTCGCCCTGGCCTACTTCGGCGGCTATACCCAGCGTGAGATCGCAGTGCTGACCGGTGCCCCGCTTGGCACGGTGAAGTCCCGCATGTTTACCGCAGTGCAGCGGCTGCGCTTGCTGCTGACGGATCACGGGGAGCCCGGCGCCCTGCTCGCCGAAGCCCGCATAGTCAGGAAGTGAATCTCTGACGGGTCTTTCCGTCTCACCGGCCATCCCAGCGCCGAGTAGCGAATCTAGGTGTACCCAGTCTTGTTCGTGGCGCATACGGTTGCCATGGGAAAGCTAGGGTCGAAACGAACGGACGCTGCCCCGAGGTGCTGGGGCGACCACATTCTGGATAATGGTGCGGAGTCCACGTGGCTTGGTTCGCGGCTGGTGTTTCCGCCTTTAGTGGCGGACCGGTTGGGCGTCAGCGCACTGGATGATGCCTTTCTCGGTCGAACTGCTCCGGCTTCTTCGACCGGGCCACCGACAGCACCGCCTCGGTGCCGAATGCGGTGCCCGCTCGGGTGGCCACCACGACCTAGCGGCCGGTCGGTCTCGTCCGGGCCGGGCAGATGTTTCGGGCCGTTCACCGTTGAAGGCGGTTGAGGGTTCCCGTTGGCCGCTACGCTGGCCTGGTTGTCGTTGAGTGCCCCAGACCCCGGTGCTGCGCAGGGCAGATGAGCGATACGGCTCAGCCGGGGAGTTGATGGGTTGTGTGTGTGTGATCGATGCGCCTCCCGAGGGGGCGGGTGACGGTGTCGCTGGCTATCCCGGATGGTCTCCCGACGGGCGAGCTGTGAGTTCCGGCGATACCTCCGAGGTGACCGGGCCCGATGTGGCCGACGCAGCGCCCAACCCGTTCGTGGTCTGGGGCGCCGACGAGTTGCGCCGGCGCCACCCGCCGGTGACCTCACCGTCTGCTACCCCAACGGGCATTGTCGAAGTGAGCACGCCTGCAGTGGATGTGGAGGAGCCCGGGTCGAACCACATCGAGATCGGCAAGGGCAGGTGACCGGGGGCGTGCGCGTGGCGCTGGCAGACGGACGGGTCGGGCTGCTGCGACCGCTGGGCCCGGATGATCAGGGCGCAGTGCTGCGGCTGCACGAGAGTCTCGCTGAGCGCGATCGGTATTTCAGGTTCTTCGGGCCGCTGCCGCTAAGGGTGAACGACCTGGTGTGCGCGATGACCGCGCCGGCGGACGTGCGACACGCCTCGATGGGCGCATTCCTCGATGAGGAGCTGATCGGGGTCGCGCACTACGAGGTGCTCGCCGATCCGACCGAGGCGGAGATGGCGCTGGCGGTGTCGGGCACGGTGCAGGCCCATGGTGTCGGCACGTTGCTGTTGGACCATCTCGTGTCCCTGGCCCGTCGCCACGGCGTGCGAAGGTTCGTCGCCGAGGTGCTGACTGAGAACGGTCGGATGCTGCGGGTGCTTGCCGATTGTGGCTTGCCGCACCGGGTGCGCGGCCAGGGCAGCGTCACGCGCGTTGAGCTGGTGTTAGATGAGGTCGAGACGTACCTCGACGCGATGGCCGAACGCGAACGGGTGGCCGACACCGCGAGCCTGCGTTCGGTGCTGTGCCCGGAGTCGGTGGTCGTGGTCGGTGCCGGACGGCAACCGGGTTCGATCGGCCACGCCGTGTTGGTCAACATCATCACCGGCGGGTATTCCGGTCAGCTGTATGTGGTCAATCCGCACACCGAGCAGATCCTCGGGGTGCCCGCCTATCCCACTGTCAGACAGCTGCCAGTTGCCTGTGAGCTGGCAGTTTTGTGCGTTCCCGCGCACGCTGTGCCTGAGGTCGCCGAGCAATGCGGGCGGCGCGGGGTGCGGGCGCTGGTGGTGATCTCGGCTGGGCTGACCAATGACAAGCAACGACACGACCGGCTGGTCGCAGCGGTGCGCCGGTACGGGATGCGGATGGTCGGGCCGAACTGCGTGGGTGTGTCCAACAGCGATCCTGCGGTGCGGCTAGACGCCACCTTCGCCGTGTCGCCGGCACCGAGCGGTGAGATCGGGTTGGTCACCCAGTCCGGCGGGATGGACATCGCATTGCGCGAGCAACTCGGCCAGCTCGGGCTCGGGCTGTCTGTAATGGTGTCCACCGGCGACAAGGACGACGTCAGCGGCAATGACCTGCTGATGTGGTGGCGGGATGACGCTGCCACCACGGCGGTCGCTCTGTACCTGGAGTCGTTCGGCAACCCGCGCAAGTTCGGTCGGTTGTCGCGGGGGCTGGCCCGGACGAAACCGGTGCTGGCGGTGCGGGCCGGCAGCAGCGAGGCTGCCTCGCTCACCGCCGCAGCCGCCACCCCGGTAGGCACCCGCGACGCACTGTTCCGTCAGGCCGGCGTGATCGCGGTGGACACCCCGGCCGAACTCGTCGGCACGCTCGCCGCGTTGAGCTGGCAACCCTTACCGCGCGGCAACCGAGTCGCGGTGGTGACCAATGCCGCCGCCGCCGGGGTACTTGCCGCGGACGCCTGCGCCCACGCCGGCGTGGTACTGGCCCAACTGAATCCCGGGACGGTCGCCACGCTGCGAGCCCTCCTACCTGAACCCGCATCACCGAACAACCCGGTGCACACCACGGCCGCGGTGGACGTCGAGACCTTCAACCGATGCGTCGCGGCACTACGAGCCGACCCCGGCGTAGACGCGGTCATCGCCGCAACCGTGCGCACGGCCCTCGGTGACCCGATCACCGCACTCGCCACGATCGCCGAGGGCGACAAACCCCTGCTGGCCGTCCGCCTCGGACAGCAGGCCACGCTGGCGGCGATACCCGACGCCGACGGTGCGCCCAGGACGGTCAGCTACGCCGATCCGGCCGCAGCGATCGCGGTACTGGGCCGGCTCGCTGAGTACACCCGCTGGCAACGCCGCCCGAACCCACCCGCCACGCTACCGCCCAAGGTAGATGCGCCCAGGGCCCTGGCGATTCTGCGGGAGAGGTTCCGTACTGAGCCGACCGGCGGCTGGCTGGATCCACACCACACCAGCGACCTGCTGCGCTGCTTCGGCATCCCCATGGTCGACACCAGACCCGCCCCCGCCGCCGGGGACACCGCCGCCGCCGGTAGCCGCGAGTTGATGGTCGGGGTGCACTCCGACGGCGTGTTCGGGCCGCTGGTCGTCTTCGGCCTCGGCGGTGTGGACACCGACGTGGTCACCGACCGGACTGCTCGGCTGACCCCGCTGGGCGATGCGGACACCGATGATCTTCTACACGGCCTGCAGTGCTCGGCCGCGCTGTTCGGTCCGCACGCAGCCCCGGCGCTGGACATCAGCGCGGTGCGCGACGTGCTGATCCGGGTGAGCCTGCTGGCCCAGCTCCTGCCCGAGGTCATCGAACTGGAACTCAACCCGCTGATCGCCTACCCCGACGGCTGCCAGGCCCTGCACGTCCGGGTCCGGGTAGCGCCCTCCTACCCGGTCGACCCCTTCCTTCCCGGACTGCGCGGCTGACCGGCCCTGCCGGAGACCCTCCCACCACGATCCCGAACCGGGCCCCGTCGTGGTGTCAGCGCGAGATGGCGACCTTCAGGGCCTTCGTCTGCGCCGCCTGAGCGAAGGTGTCGTAGGCATCCAGGATGCCGTCGAAGGTGAAGCGATGGCTGACGAACATCTCCGGCGCGAGCTTGCCTTGGGAGACGAGCCTGAGCAGCATCGGGGTCGTGGTGGCGCTCACGAGGCCGGTGGTGATCACGACATCTTTGATCCACAGGTCTTGCAGCCTCAACTCGACCGACGTCCCGTGCACACCGACATTGGCCACGGTTCCTCCGGAGCGGACGAGCTCTGTGGCCACCTGGAAGGTCGCAGGCACACCCACGGCCTCGATCGCGACGTCCACGCCCTGCCCGTCGGTCATCGCGAGCACCGCATCCTTCCAGCCGGCGTCGCCGTTGTTCACGGCGTCGGTGGCGCCGAAGGCCTTGGCCTGATCGACCCGGTTGCCGTCGAGGTCGAGGGCAATGATGCGAGACGCGCCGTAGAGCCCTGCGGTCATCATCGCCGCCAGTCCCACCGGTCCGGCCCCGATGACCGCGACGACGTCGCCGGGTTTGACCCGGCCGTTGCGCACCCCGATCTCGAAGCCGGTGGGCAGGATGTCGCAGAGCATGATCGCGGACTCGTCGCTGACCCCGTCGGGCAGCTTGTGCAGTGAGTTCTCGGCGAAGGGCACGCGCACGTACTCGGCCTGGGTTCCGTCGATGAGGTGACCGAAGATCCAGCCAAGACCCGAAGTCCCCTCGTCGTTGAGACAGTGCGCGGGAAGCTGCTGGTGGCAGTAGGAGCATGAACCGCACGAGGTGATGCAGGAGATGATCACGCGGTTCCCGACGGCGAGGTTCGTCACCGCCTCGCCGATCTCGATAATCGTGCCGACTCCTTCGTGCCCGAGGATCCGCCCCTCGGTCACCGCAGGGACGTCACCCTTGAGGATGTGCAGGTCGGTTCCGCAGATGGTAGTGGTGTCCACCTGCACGATCACGTCGGTAGGGTCGGTGATCTTCGGATCGGCTACGTGCTCCCACGCTTTGTGACCGGGTCCGTGATAGACGAGAGCCTTCATCAGACGACCTCCATGGTGTGCTGGGTCATGCGTGCGACTAGTCCTCCCACCGGGTGGCCCTGAGGAGCTCAGGGCTTGACGAGCGGCCGGGGCCCGCCATGCAGCGTGTCCAGGCGTTGGTGGTATTCGTGCTCGTCGATCTCGCCGCGGGCGAACCGCTCGGCCAGCACCTGCTCAGCGGTCGGCCGAGCAGCCACCGACCGATCCCCACGGGCGGGATAGCGGACCAGGGCGGTCACCCCGTAAATGACCAGCCCCCAGAACAGCATCATGCTCACGGTCATCAGCGTGTAGCCCCAAGCATTCATCTCGTTGCCGTACCACCACATCATCACAATCACTAAAGCCCCTCAACCTACTATCCGCCGACCGCTGACCAGCCCATATTGACGCCCACGGTCCCAATTATCTGTATCTCGGCGTTACCCTGACAGTGCCTGTCGCAGAGCGACCCACTGACATTCCCGCCCGTTGACCGCTGAACGTCACTCAACGATGACGACGGCCGGGGCGGCTCCCTGCTTCCGATAGGTAACCGGATCGCTGCTGTCTCACCCCTGGGGCGGTGTCGGTAGGCCAGGAAGATTGGTAACGTTGCCGTAGTAGCCCCGGACCCCGGCGACGCGTGATGTCGTCTGCTGGAGGGTTCGCCGTGGCAGTGCAGCTAGCGCACACCGGGTCAGGAGATACCTCTCACCGGGCGGTTACCGCCGGGGTTAACAACGGTGCCGTTGCTTGGTATTTGTTTTCCTGTGCCACCCAGTCAACGCTCTGCGCTGCCGGCGCGATGGTCGTGTTGCGGGTCGTTGGCGAGATCGACTTGGGCGCCGCGCCGGTCGTGCAGGCCGCGTTGGGGAGGGCCTCGCCGCGGACCCGGTTCATCTCCTCGCGGATCTGGCCGCGATGACCTTCTGCAGTGGTCTCCCAAGTCGCTACCGCAGAACCGCGGCAGCCATGACCGCCATCCTGGGCTGTCAAGTACCACCCGACACAGCGGTCTGCCCGACATCCTCGCTTGACCATAACCACTGGATCCGGGAGGCGCATCATGATCGTTTTTGGTATTGTCTTGCTGGTCGTGGCGTACTTGCTAGCGATTCCGCTTCTGTGGACTCTCGGGATCATCTTGATAGTGATCGGGGTGATCCTGGAGGTGCTGGGAGCTGTCGGTTACGCCATCGGTGGCCGCCGACACTATTACTGATGCGCCGATTACTGGTGCTCCGCATTACTGACGCTCCGCGTTCCCACCGCTTGAGGTCCGTCACGGGTGACCGCGTGGTCATCCGGTCGGGTCGGCCCCGGCCGGCACGCCGGCCTGACCGTGAACGCCTGCTCCGT
>DATAWX010000078.1:0-13183 GCA_036266995.1 Pseudonocardiaceae bacterium
GTCACGATCATGACCCGGCAACTGGACCGCAAGAACTCCGGCACGCCGCCTCATCCCCGATGGGGCAGACCCCGCACCGCAGCGCCGGCACCCGAACTACAAGATCGACAAGCAGCGTGACCATTTGCCAACAGGCTCTAAAGCCGTTTCCCTCGTCCACGGAGCCGACGCCATGACCATGATCGACGATCCGGCAACCCTGAGGCCTCCCGCCCACCTTTCGCGATCACCCACGCCCCAGGGCACATGTTCATCACCGACGTGCCCGACACCGACTACCGGGTGGAGACCTCATGATCATGTCAACATCTCACCTGGGCTGGGTCCTGCTGGGTTCGGTCCTCCTGCTCTGCCTCGGGCTGCTGCTCGGAGCGAGCTGGACCACCCAAGCCTTGCAACCGAAGCTTCGCCGGCAGGCTGAGGAGCGTCGAAGGCTGAACGAGGAGTGGTCGACGGTTCGCGCCGCCCGCCGGCACCGGGGCGAGTGTCCACGCTGCGCCAGCCCGCTATCCGAACAGAACTGGTACTTCGCACCGACTCTGATGGAATACCCGCCCGATGACGGCTGAGCTCTCTCTGTTTCTTGTCTGAGACACCTTGGTTGTCTATGTTTGCCGCGTGTCCTTCATGCACAGCGGGTAAGCGGCGTGCACCGAGGGTTACCCTGGTCGCGATGTGCGCCTTTGCGTGGGGCAAGGTGAAGTGTCGGTGACACGGGTCGCCCGCACGATGGCGGTGTGCGCTGCCGCACTTCTCGGTGTGGGATTGCTCACCGTCAGATTCGCCTCCGCTGACGAGCCCTGCACCCGTACGATCAACAACATCGACGGCGCACGGGCTGCGCTCAACGCCGCCGCCCCGGGAGATTTGTTGTGTTTCTTCGGCGGTGACCTCGCTAACGTCGATCTGACGCTGACCAGATCCGGTACCGCTAAAGACCCGATCAGTCTCATCTCCGATGGGCACATCACCGTCCACCAGCTCCACGTCCTCGCCGACCATGTCATCATCCAGGGCTTCACGGTCGCCGGTGGTGGCGAGTTGCTGCTCGCGGGGACTGGCATCGTTGCGCAGAAGAACATCGTTCGTGACACCCAGCGCGGCGGGATCATCTGCGCTACCTGCACCGACTCCACCATCGAATCCAACACCGTGACGCATGCCGCCACGACCGGCATCTCCGTCAGCGGGCAGCGGATCACCGTGCGGGAGAATCGGGTGAGTGGAACGGTCGCGGGCGGCGATGGGGACGCTGATGGTGTGCGTTTTTTCGGCAACGGCCTACGGATCATCAGCAATTCGATCCAGGATATCTCCGCCGGCGGCTCGGCGGTTGCTCCCCATCCCGACTGCTTCCAGACGTTCGACACCGGCCATTCAGCCACCTTCGATGTCGCGATCGTGGGCAACGACTGCCGGAATGTGGCGGAGAACTGCCTGATCGCCACGGGTGATGAAAGCGGCAACAGTGAGGCTCCCGCTGGTTCCCAGTCGATCACCTTCATCGGCAATGACTGCGAGACCAACGGTGATCAGGCGGTGAACCTGCGCCGCTGGCCCCACGTCGATGTGCGCAAGAACCAGCTGTCCGGTCCGAACCTCAAGCGCGGGGTCCTGATTACCAACAGCTCCACGCGCTGCACCGTGAAAGACAACGTCACTGCGGGCAATGTCCCGCCCGTGGAGATCGACGACTCCTCACGGCCAGGTTTCAACAACCCCTTCTGAGCTACTCCTTGGGCCGCCGGCGGCGAAATCGGGACCCGAAGAAATCGACACACAATGCCACTGCGAGCACGGTAGCGAGAGCAACGCAGTAGCCGGCGACCGTATCAGTGGCGTAATGAACGCGCTGGGCGACGAGCGAGATCGCGACACCGGCTGCCACCGCGACCGCGGCGAGGCCGGCGACCAGGCGCAGGGTCACACTGCGTGGCCACCGCGCTCCGCCGATCAGGATGGCGGTCGCGAAGGCGACCGCGGCGACTACCGTGGTGTGGCCGCTGGGGAAAGACAGGTGCCCGTAGCTCAGCCGCCCGATGAGCGGCTTGAGGATCAGATCGGTGATACCGACCGCGGTAACGGTGCCGACGAAGGTGAGCAGCACTCCGGACCATCGCCTGGCAGCGGCGGCAGCACCGGCAACCGCAACGACGAGAATGGCTGCTTGCACGGGATCCCCCAGGCTGACCAGGGCCCTGGTGATGGGCTGATCCCGGTGCAGAGCCTTTCTGATCAACGTATCGAGGCTGCGGTCGAGGTGCCCCGGCATGCCCTGGTCGGCATAGCGCATCCCGAAAACAGTGATCACCATGATCGCTAGCGCGATAACGAGCACCGCGGGACGCCGCACGCGCTCACTCAGCAGCGGTCGGTAAACGGGCGGATGGCTGGTCACAGGGAGTACAGAGTAGTCGGGTCCACCGTAGAGGGAGCGTCTGGTTGTCGTGGACGGCGCAGCGAAGCGCACTGACTTCTTGATCTCGGAGCATAGTGACTCAGATCGCGGTATGCCGGACTTGCCGGGGTTACCGACCGGTAATAAACTGCTGTTACCGATGAGTAGGACGTTCTGCGACTGCGTTGGAGCGAGGACATGAGTCACTACAAGAGCAACCTCCGAGACCTGGAGTTCACCCTGTTCGAGGTGCTCCGAGTGCAGGAACGGATGGGCGTCGGCCCGTACGCCGAGATGGACCGCGACACCGCGCACGACATCCTCGCCGAGCTCGACCGGCTGGCCCGCGGGCCGCTGTCGGAGTCCTTCGCCGAGTCCGATCGCCACCCGCCGACCTTCGACCCAGAGACCCACACAGTCGAGCTACCGGCGGCGTTTAAGAAGTCCTACCAGGCGCTGTGGGACGGTGAGTGGTACCGGCTGGACCTGCCCTCCGAGCTGGGCGGTTTCGGTGCGCCGCCCACCCTGCGCTGGGCCGCGTCGGAGCTGATGCTGGGCGCGAACCCAGCGGTGTTCATGTACATGAGCGGCCCCAGCATGGCCTACGTGATGCACAGCAACGGCACCGCCGAGCAGCAGCGCTGGGCTCAACTCATGATCGACAAGGGCTGGTGCTCGACGATGGTGCTCACCGAAGCCGACGCGGGCTCGGACGTGGGCGCCGGGCGGACCAAAGCGATCCAGCAGCCCGACGGTTCGTGGCACCTCGAGGGCGTGAAGCGCTTCATCACCTCAGCCGAGCACGATCTGAGCGACAACATCATGCACATGGTGCTGGCGAGGCCGGAGGGCCCCGGCATCACGCCTGCACCGGGGACCAAGGGCCTATCGCTGTTCCTGGTGCCGAAATACCACTTCGACACCGTCACCGGCGAGCTCGGTGACCGTAACGGCGTGTTCGTGACCGGGGTCGAGCACAAGATGGGCCTCAAGGTCTCCACCACCTGCGAGCTCACCTTCGGCGCGCACGGGACTCCTGCGGTCGGTTGGCTGCTCGGCGACGTGCACAACGGCATCGCCCAGATGTTCCAGGTGATCGAGTATGCCCGAATGATGGTAGGCACCAAGGCGATCGCGACGCTGTCCAGCGGCTACCTCAACGCGCTGGAGTACGCCAAGCAGCGGGTACAGGGCGCCGACATCACCCAGATGCGCGACAAGACCGCTCCCCGGGTGACGATCACCCACCACCCCGACGTGCGCCGGATGCTGATGCTGCAGAAGGCCTACACCGAAGGCCTGCGCGCGCTGTACCTCTACGCCGCGACCTACCAGGACACGATTGAGATCGGTGGCGAGAACGCCGCCATGGCCGCGCGGGTCAACGATCTGCTGCTGCCCATCGTCAAAGGCGTCGGCTCCGAGCGGGCTTATGAGATGCTCACTTTGTCTCTGCAGACCTTGGGGGGATCGGGTTTCCTGCAGGACTACCCCATTGAGCAGTACATTCGAGACGCCAAGATCGACAGCCTGTACGAGGGCACCACGGCCATCCAGTCCCAGGACTTCTTCTTCCGCAAGATCATCCGCGATGGCGGTCAAGCGATCGGGCACCTGAACAGCGAGATCCAGGCCTTCCTGGACGCCGGCCGCGACGCCGGCCGGCTCAAGGAGGAACGGGCGTTCCTGGCCACCGCGTTGGTTGACCTGCAGGCGATGCTCGCGGCCATGATCAACTTTGTGATGTCGGGGCAGCAGGACCCGCGCAACGTCTATAAGGTCGCCCAGCAGACCGTGCGTCTGCTGATGAGCACCGGCGACCTCCTGATCGGCTGGCTGCTGTTGCGTCAGGCCGAGGTGGCTCTGACAGCGCTGGCCGGCGAGGTGACCGGCCGGGATGAGGCGTTCTACCAGGGCAAGGTCGCCGCGGCGAGTTTCTTCGCCCGCAACGTCCTCCCTGAACTCACCGTCCGCCGCACCATCGTCGAATCCACCGACAACGCCCTCATGGACGTCCCCGAAGCGGCCTTCTGAATGCGGAAGGTTAGGCAGCGCAGATGACTTGGGGTTCGGGGTCGTAGGTGACCTTGCGGGTGTGGCGGGAGATCTCGGCGTGGGTGGTCGCGTCGCGGGTGACGCGGGTGTCTGTGACGGTGAAGCCGCGTTCCCCCTGGGTGGCGGTGCACGGCTGGCCTTGGATCGTCTCGGTCTTCTGGTCGACGAAGTCCGTGCGCGGCCCGGTGATCGACTCGACGTCGACGTGTTTGGTGCCCCAGAGCGTCACTGTGATCGAGGTCGGCGTCCACGCCGTCTGGATGAGGATGCCGGTGGGTGCGTCGTCGCGGAACTTGACGTCGATGGCGCCCTCGAAGACGGTCGCCTCCCGAGCTGCGGGGTAGCGGCTGATGTAGTAACTGTGCTCCTTGTGCTCGATGTCGGTCATACCCGCGAAGTAGGTGGCGTTGTAGAGCGTGGTGGCGAACTGGGAGATGCCACCGCCGATGCCCCGGCTGGGCCGGCCGTGGTCGATGATGCCGGCGTCGACGTATCCGGTGGCGGCGTTGCGTGGGCCGGTGTACCCGTTGAGGCTGAAGGTCTCTCCCGGCCGCAGGATCGCGCCGTTGACCTGCTCCGCGACCCGGCGGATGTTCACCCCGGAGTCGGTGGCGAACCCGCCGGAGGTGAACGTGGCGATCTGGCTGGTGATCCCGAGCGCGTTGGCCTGCGCGGTACTCAGAGTCGGCGGCAGGGTGACGTAGCTGGCAGCCAGGGAGCGCTGCGATCCGGAGTTGTGCAGCACGTCGAGCAGTGGCAGCAGGCTGGCGGCCCAGTCGATGCCGCGACCGTCGACCGAGGGCAGCACCACCGGAGCACCGCCCTGGATCAGGATTTCGGCGTTCTTGCCTGGTTTCTGTGTCGAGATGAGCTGCGGGTTCAGCGCGGCGATCACCATGGGATTGTCGATGGTGGTGGTCAAGCCACCCCGGCTGTCCGGCGCGAACCGCAGCGCCGCCGCGATGACGTCCGGCGCCAGCGTCGCGTCCTGGCCGTCACCGGTGACCTTGACTGGGGCTGACACGGCGGGTTCGGCGATATCGCGCAGCGCCGCCCGGACCCCGTCGGCAGTGGTGCGCACCGGCTGCGTCGTCACCGGAGCGCGCACCGTGCCGCCGCGGATCCCGCGCGCGAGGATGAGATCGGTGGTGGCGGCAACGTCGAGATGCTGACCTGACCGTGGTTCGACCGCCACCGGCCGGGTGCCGACGAAGTGGATTGTGCCCTCGATGGGATCCCGGTCGGTTGTGTTGCGCAGCCCTTGCAGGGCCGAGGTGAGAGCGGTGCGGTCGGTTGCGGTGACCACCCCCAACTCCCTGGTGTGCCACAGGGACGTCAGGCGGGTCCATGGGTTGAGGGGCTGCTTGCCCGCCTGGTCGAGGGTGGCGGCCCAGTCCAGGGTGAGACCGGCCCGCTGCGGGTCGAGGGTGGATTCGACGTCACCGACCTGCAGTTCGATCGGATGGCTCAGCCGTGGCTCGAGTTGTTCACGCAGCCGCTGCTCGGCCGCGACCCGGGTAATGCCACCGACGGGTACGCCCACGACGGTGAGGCCGCGGGGGACGTCGCCGGAGGACATCGCGAGGTCGATGAAGTAGACCAGCGCCAGCAGGCCGAGCATGGCGGCCGCGACGATCCCGGTGCGGCGAAGTGCGCGGTTGTGGTCCGACTGGTGCAGCGGTGTTGCCAGGATCCGCGGGATCTCAGTCGTGCCGGCGGGGTCGGTTCGGGCCGGATTGTCGAACAACGGCCATGGCTCGGGCCGGGCCGGCTTGTCTGGTGACCTCACAAATACAGACCCGTTCCGTGCTCGGCGCGCTCGCTGGCCACCGCCTGCAGGTCCCGTTCCCGCATGATCAGGTATGCGCACCCGCGCACCTCGACCTCGAACTGGTCATCCGGGTTGAACAGCACCCGGTCGCCGACCTGAACTGTGCGGACGTGGTTGCCGACCCCGTACACCTCGCCCCAGGACAACCGCTTGGCTACCTGGGCCGTTGCCGGTATGAGGATCCCCCCACTGCTACGGCGCTCGCTTTCCTCGCCCACCAGGCGCACCATCACGCGGTCGTGCAGCATCTGGATCTCGAGCTTGCTATCGGGCACGGGCACGGCGAAGAGGGTACGTGCCGCGGTCGGCGCCGCATGCGGGGCACTCACGGTACGGGAAACTGACGGGTACGGGGAGTGCAGGCAGAAGAAGGCCCCGTGAGGCTGCCGGGTCGGGGGTCCAACAGCATCACGGGGCTACAAGTGTCATCGGAACACGCCTGAGCGCTGTTACAAACCTCCGTCGACTCGCCGTCTGTTCACCCATTCGGGGCAGCTGGATGGATCAACCGACCAGCCGGCCGAGGAGGAAACGGCCGAAATGTGGGACGGTGAAAGCGATCTGCCCGCGTTCCGCGGAATAGACGAGACCCTTCTTGAGCAGGCTGTCCCGGGCTGGGGACAGCGAGGACGCCCGTCGACCGAGTGCCTCGGCCACGTGGGTGGTGCCGACTGGCTCGTCTCGACCGCCAGTGAGTTCGGCCATCGACTGGAGGTACTCCCGTTCGGCCGGGGTGGCCCGCTCGAACCGGGACCCGAAGAACCCGACGGCGAGTTCGGCCTCGGCTTCGGGGGCGGCCACCTGGACGTCGATGATCCCTATCGGTGACATCGGCGCGGCGTCCCAGGCGGCTTTGCCGTAGGCCTGGACGAAATAGGGGTAGCCGCCGGAGGTCTCGAACAGCGTGTCCAGCGCCTCGGAGGTGATCGCGGCATTCTCCCGCTCGATCGGCGCGACGACCGCGTGGTCGGCGTCGGCGCGGTCCAGCCGGTCGATCCGCAGGTAGCGGAACAGCCGTTCGGAGTAGGACTTCGACGCGCTGAGCACCGCCGGCAGGTGCGGCAACCCCGCCCCGACCACTACGAGCGGCGCCCCGGACTGGGACAACTCGTGGCACGCGGCGCACAGGGCGGAGATGTCGTCGGGTGCCACGTCCTGCATCTCGTCGATCAACAGCGCCACCCCGGTGCCGACGTCGGCGGCCAGTTCGGCGACCTCGGTGAACAGCTCCACCAGGTCGATCTCGATGTCCCCGGAATCAGCCCGGCCGCTGACGGTCGGTGCGTCGATGCCCGGCTGCCAGCGATCCCGCAGTTTGGCGTCCCGCGGTGTGGCGCGCAGCGCGAAGGCCTTCAGTATCCCGAGTACCTCGTCAACCCGGTCCGGGGCGCGGTGGCGCAGTGCGAGGTCACGCACCGCCCGGTGCAGTGCGGCCGACAGCGGGCGGCGCAGCCCGCCATCCGGCCGGGCTTCGACCTTGCCGGCGCCCCACCCCTGGCGCATCGCCATCGACCGGAGCTCCCCGAGTAGCACCGTCTTGCCCACCCCGCGCAAGCCGGTCAGCACGAGAGAGCGTTCCGGGCGGCCACGGGCGACCCGCTCCAGCACCACCTCGAAGGCGCACAGCTCGCGGTCTCGGCCGGCCAGCTCGGGTGGCCGCTGGCCGGCGCCAGGAGCGAACGGATTGCGCACCGGGTCCATCATCGGACAGTATCCGGCTGTCTAGCGCTCACTGCAGATTCCGCAATAAAGCCCAATCGGCGTGTCACGCGTTACGGATCGGCTGAGCACGACCGGGCCGGGTTCGAGGTCAGAGCCTGCGGTACATGATGTGCAGGCCGACATAGCCGTCGACGGGATGGTGAAAGGCTTCGGGAACGGTGGTCAGCACCTCAAAACCGAGCGAGCGCCACAGGGCCACCGCGCGGGTGTTGGTCTCCACCACCGCGTTGAACTGCATGGCACGGTAGCCATCTGCGCGTGCCTGGGCGAGGACGTGCGTACCGAGGGCCCGCCCGATGCCCCGCCCGGAGTGTTCGGGGTTGACCCAGAAGCTGGCGTTGGCGACGTGTGCGGCCGGTCCACTGTGGTTGGGCCGAACCACGGCGATCCCCACCACGGCGCCCTGGTCGCCGGTGGCCACGACCGTGTGCCCCGGAGGTTGCGGAAACCATTTCTCGCGGGCGCGCTCTTCGGTCGCGTCGCGGTCGAAGCAGAAGGTCTCGCCCGCGGCGATGTCGAGCTGCAGGAACGGCCAGATCGCCGACCAGTCGTCGCCGATCGCCGTCCTGATCAGCATGTGCTGACCGGACCCGAACTAGGACCGGCACCCGCGCTCATAGATCCAGGGCCGCGCGGAGCGCAGAGTCGAGCCGGCCCAGAGGTTGGCCACGCAGGTAGTCGAGCTCCGCGGGCGTGAATCTCGGTGTCACGTATCCACCGTAAATCCTCAATATTAGTCGAGGTCAAGCGTATCGCGAGGCCAGTGCTGGCGTTCCTGCGCAGTTAGGCATGGTGGATCGAAGTCACCTCGTAGAGGTGCGGCTCGGCGGTGGCAAGGGAACCGGCGGCGCTCATGTGTTCGCGCGCCGTGGGATCATCGAGCATCGCCTGGAAGTCCTCCCGGCTGCGCCACTGGGCATAGTTGACGACCCGGGTGCCGTCGAGGCTGGCGTGGATGTTGGCCGAGATGAAGCCTGGGCGGTGGCGCATCACCTGCTCCGTGGCCTCGACGAGCAGATCGACGAGCGGCTGCTGCGTCATGCGGGTCACGGTGAAGACGTTGATCAGGGTTGCCAGGTCCTGATCGGTGGCGATGGACCTCAAGCGAGCTACCGCCATAGCTACGATCGCAGCTGTGGCGCACGGGCCTCCCAGTCGTGCAGATGCGGCTCTAGCTCTCGCATGATCGCGGCTCGCGGTTTGAAACCGACGAACTGGGCCACGACCTCGCCCTCGACGAACAGCGTCAAGGTCGGCATGCTCATGACCTGGTACTTCCGGGTGGTCACGGGGTTGGCATCGACGTCGATCGACACGACGCGTAGGCGTGCGGCCTCGTCGCCGGCGATCTGCTCGAGAACCGGTGCGAGCATCCGGCACGGGGCGCACCACGCGGCGGTGAAGTCGACGAGCACGGGCGTCGGGCTGGCGAGGACGTCGTTGCCAAACGCGGCGTCGGTGGTGGTGATGAGGGACATCGTTTCTCCTGGTTTCGGGACTTCTTGGGTGTCGGGCCTAGCGGTTGACCTGCGCGATGAGCCTTTCCTGCGGACCGGTCTGCTCGCCGCATTCGCATATCAGCCGGGCGGTTACCCGGCCGCCGCAGCCGCTGTGGCGGTAGTCGATCTCGGGAGCCGTCGCCGGGGCGAGGTGGCGTTGCGCCCAATCCGAGATGGCTGACAGCACCGGTAGCAGGTCGTAGCCGGCGTCGGTCAGGGCGTATTCGAGTCGAGCCCGGCTGCGGGGAACCTGATAGGGCCGGGTGGTGAGGATGCCTGCCGCGACCAGGCGATGGAGGCGATCGGAGACCACCGCGCGTGGCGCCCCCGTCGCGGCTTGCACCTCGTCGAAGCGGCGCAGCCCGAGGGCCACTTCGCGAACGATGAGCAGCGTCCAGCGCTCGCCGATCACCGCAAGCGCGTCCGCAAGATTGCCTATCACGGTTCTGAGTCTAGACTATGAACCCAAGTTGTGGGTGAGGGCGAGGACTGCGGCGGACAGGCCGTCGGCGAGGTCGGCAAGGACGCGGTGTTCATCGCGCAGCCAGTGGGCGATCTGTTCGGGGCGATGCGTGCAGGGCCGATTCCTCGGGCGGGCTTGCCGAGGCGGAATCGCACTTTTCCTTGCAGTACGGTTCCCGATTCTGCGCAGCCGTCGATCAATCTCTCGCCGACAAACAGGGTGAACGTCCAGTGATCGTTGGCCTCGCAACCAGGCAAGGTGCGCCCACCCTGAAGGACGCGTGCACCCCAAATCTGGCGGATCATGAGTGCTCGCGTGTCATGCTCAGCGACGGTGAATGCCTCGAGGGGACCACCGGCCACATGCTCATAGCTACCGAGTGAGATTCCGTAGGGACCTATGACTGTGGCGACCAGCGTCCAGTCCTGGCCCGGGCCGATCCCCAAAGTTCCGGCTGTTAGCCGGTCATCGAAGGCGTCAGCGGTGGCCTGGCCGAGTTGGTCGTACCGGACGTCGGAACTCATCGGTCGACGAGTGTCCAGCTTCGCGGGATCGGGCACCAGCAGCACCCCGAATGCCGTCTCTTCAGCGAAACGGGCCCCACTGAAGTGCTTCTGCAGGCAGCTGTCACGGTCTCGGCGGTTCTCCAATGCTCGGCCGAGAACACGTCGCCGAGGTACCCGGCAGTGATCGGGGCTATCCCGGCGCCGGCTACCGCCGTGCCACGGATCTGCACTGGCACCATCCGGAGGCTGCTAACCGGGCGATCTGGTCATCCTTGAACGACATCAGCCTCATCTCACCGCAAACGTCCGGCCTGGAACACCAGTAAGGCACACGAGGAGCCGCTGGGCCGCGGCGTACCCTCGTGCGCCGCGTGGCACGAGGTGCGCGGTGGCTGGAGGCGAGGAGGCAGCGAGAGCATGGCTGGTGGGGATCGGATCTCATCGACGTCGAGCACGGCGCCAACGGCGTCACCGACAGGTGGCAGCATCACGGGTCCGCCGAACCCGACGTGTCCTGAGCAGGTGCTCGCTCCGTTCCGGGCGTCGCTGAGCCCGCCGCGGGCCCACCAGCTGCGGCCAGGATCCGTGCACGAGATCGACATCGCTGAGACCACGATCGCGATCCATCCCGATCTTCCCGCTGTCCCGGCCTGGGGTTTTGGTGTCGGGGGCCATGTCGTCTCGCCGGGACCACTGCTGGAGGTGGCCGCCGGCCACGAGGGGTTTGTGCGTTGGCGCAACCAGCTGCCGGCGTCGGTCGGTCCCTCGACGCCGGCACGGCTGCCCATCGCCACCGCGGTCGTGGCAGATCCACACGGCGACACAGACTCAGTACAGAACTATCTCGGCAGCCAGGGCGGCGCACCCGAGGACACCTCACGAGCTCCGATCGGCTGGACCACAGTGCACCTGCACGGCGCGCATTCACCGTCCGACGCCGACGGATGGCCGGACAACATGACAGCCACCGGCTCCGATCAGCTTTCCGCCTACCCCAACAGCTACGACAACCTCGACCTCGCCCTGGGCAAGGTCGGCGAGTTCCTCTGGTACCACGACCACGCCATGAACGGCACCCGGTATCACAATTACTCCGGGCTGGCGGGGCCCTATCTGGTGCGGGACCAGCGGGAGAAGGCGCTGGCCCTGCCGACCAGCACGGCAGAAGGGGAGGTTCTGCTGGTCCTGCAGGACCGCAACCTCGATGTCGTCGACGGCGAGCTTCGACTGCTGCACAAGGTCACCCCCGATACCGCCGAGTCCTTCAGCCCGCTGACTCTCGTCGACGGCGCGCTCTGGCCGAGGCTGCCGCTGCGGCCGATGGGCTACCGGCTACGGCTGCTCAACGCCAGCAACGCCCGGGTCTACCGGTTGCACCTGGTGACCGCGCGCACGAACGCGGACGGTGCCCTGGTGGTCACGCCCCAACACAACCGGGTTCTGGTGATCGGCACCGGCGGTGGTCTGTTGTGGCGGGCCTGGCGGCTCGGTAATGACCAGGCTCTGACACTGGCGTCCTCGGACCGGATCGACGTCCTCGTCGATCTCACCGGCATGGCCGACGGTGAGCAGCTCCTGCTGCTCAACTCCGCGCAGGCCCCGTTTGGAGGAGATCCGCCACCGCCGCTGGGTCACCTGCTGAACCACGGCGACCGGAAGCACCGCAACCCGTACCCGTGGGTGTTACGGCTCGACATCGACGGCGACGCCCCGACGCGCGGCGCGCCCCATTCGTTGTTCACAGATACTGCGGCGGCTGTGCTCAACCCGGAGTTTCGACGTCTCGTGCCCACCGAACAGAAACCGGCGCCCGCCGACGAGCCCGAGCAGTTCCCGATCACCGCGCCGGACACCCGGACCATCCTGCTCGCCGAAACGACCCCACCGGGCCATCTCTACTTGCACGAGATCGTCAAGGATCCGGACGGACAGATCGCCATCCAGCTTCCCGGCGATACCGCCCCCGTTGCCTACCGGGTGGAAGGGTGGATGGCCGACGACCCGGCCGGATCGAGTAGCCGGGTCTCCTTCTACGACCGGACGGCGTTGCGGCCCAGGGTGGGGCAGTGGCAGGTGTGGCGGTTCGTCAACGCCACCGGCGATACCCACCCGATGCACATCCACCAGTCCCAGTTCCAGCCGTTGCACCGGACGGGCAATCGTCTGGTTGTCACCGACGCGCAGGACACGAACCTCTACGACCCGGAGACCCGCCGGACGTCAGCACCGCTGGTGCCCGACACCGAGAACCCAGGCAGGACCTTCGAGCCCAGCGAGGTCCACGGGTGGAACGACGTCATCAGGGTCGATCCCGGCAATGTCGTCGAGGTGGCAGTCCGGTTCGACATTCCGGGCCGCTACGTCTACCACTGTCACATCCTCGAACATGAGGACACCGAGATGATGCGGCCCTTCGTCGTCACCGTCACCGACATGGACGACGGCGCGATGGGCCCCATGAGTGGCTAGCTGCCGCGAGCCCGGCTGTATAGAGTCAACCCTAGATTTCACTATAAATCGCAATCGGCGTGTGTGGACCAGCGCAGCCGACTGGTCATCGCATCGCTGAAATTCTCTTGATGGAGGCTCTGGTAACCCGCCGAGATTGTCAGGGGTGGGTGCGACAATGGTGGCGTGGTAGAGACGCGGCTGGATCCGAGGCAGGCGATGGTCGCTTGTCTCGCGCAGTGGCGTCACTCCATTGTCGAG
>DATAWX010000079.1:0-26568 GCA_036266995.1 Pseudonocardiaceae bacterium
GGGCTGCCCGGCGGGGTGCGACCAAAGGTAGGGCCACACCCAGAACTAGCCATCGGGGATCGCACCGGGTTGTCAACCACCCGCATTAGGGGATTGACAACCCCCCACGTTAGGGGATCCGGGCACCCCCCAAGCGCTAACGCAGCGGTTGGGCGATCCGGGCTGCCAGCGGTGCTGCTTGCTGCGCACTGATCAACCCCGTTGGATGGCGAGCGTGGCCGAGGACGTGCAATCGAGGGTCGCCCGGCCGACGGACTATGACCGGATCGTCGCGGTGATCGACGACTGGTGGGGGCGTCCGGTCGGGTCTGGGAGGCTGGCGGCATGATCTCGATCGACGACTTCCTGTACTACCTCGACGACGCGCTCGACGGCATGGTGCGGATAGTCAGCGAGCTTGGCGACGACCTGGCCAATCGCCGACCTGACGTGCCGGGCGCGAACACGCCATTCGCGATCCTCACTCATTGTCTGGGCGTCATGGAGTACTGGGGCGGCGAGGTCATCGCCGGCCGCGCCATTGTGCGCGACCGGCCTGCTGAATTCCGGGCCATCGGCCGCGTTGCTGAACTCACCGAGCGCGCGGAGCGAGCCCGGCAGCAACTGCGCGCCGACATCGTCGCGCTCGAGCCGTTCGGTCCACCACGCGGGTCTTCGCACGCCACGGATTCGTCGCTGCCGCTGGCCCGCACCCAGGGCGGCGCCCTGCTGCACATCTACGAGGAGCTCGCCCAGCACCGCGGTCAGCTGGAGATCACGCGCGACGTCCTGCGAACCACGTGGGTACAGTTTGGCTGACGTGAGCACCGCCGGGCTGAGTCGAGTCGAGTGGGTTGGTAGCCGTTGGAGACGCCGCGGGCGCGGGTTGGGCTGCCTTGAAGAGCGGCCAACTTCAGGTGGCGCGCTGCTCGACGCGGAGTTCGGTGAGTTGCGATCGGTGGTGATCTTTCGTGCCGCTCAGGGTGGTGATCCACACCAGTAGGTATCGCGCGGGGGGCGCAGCACGCAGCGGGATCCGGGTGCTGCCGTCGCCGAGGGTGGCGGTACCGATCAGCGTGGTCTGTTCCAGTCGCGCATTCGGCGATGGAGCGGTGCGAACCTCGAGCACGGTGCACGGACTCGGCGACACCACCGTCACCCAGGCTGCCGCGATGGGCGCCTGGAAGCTCAGCATCACGCCGAGCCCCTTCTTGTAAGCGGGGAACTGCTGGAAGTAGGAGTCGGTGGACCACCCGGTGCTCGGATTGCCGTCGAGTAGCTTGCCGACGTCCTTCTGGTGGTCCGGGCTGCCGAGTCCGGACGGGTCATAGACCGACAAGGTCTTGACCTGGACCGGCGTAGCCGCCGCGGGCTGCACCGCGGGATTGGCGGGTGCGCTGGTCGGCGGGGCACTGGCGATGACCAACGGCGCGCCGCCGGTGTCGGCGAACACCGAGACCACCTGCATGCCGGCGTACCCGAGAATCAGCAGAGTAGCGGCGCCCAGCACCGTCATCGACGCACGCAACTTGAGTCGGCGTAGGTGCTGCGCCCGCCGCGGATCGTTCGGGCGCCGGACCCCACCGCCGCGGCCGCCTGCCGAGAAGAGGTCCTCGTCAGCGCTCACGGCATTGAGCTCGAGCACTTCGCGCACGGCGGCCCCGGTGTGCACGCCGCCGCCGGTACCTGGGCCGGCGATGCAGCGCAGCGCCAGGGTGGACAGCTCCACCGGCACCTCAGGCCGCAGGGTTGTCGGACTGATCGGCAACCGGTCCGTGCCCAGCGGTGCCGGCGGCAGGCCGGGTGGTCCGTCTGGCAGCGGCCAGCACCCGGTGAGTAGCAGGTACAGCATCGCGCCCAGGCCGCGGATATCGTCCCGGGACCCGCTCGATGCGGGTGGCCCCGGAAAGGCCATTCGGGCCTGCCGGTCGGTGGTCACCCGGATCCGATCCGGATGGTCGCAGCCGAGGACCAGACCGGCGCTGTGGGCCGCGTCGACGGCACCAGCCAGGGCCGCGAGCACGCTGGCCGCCATCGGCGGCGGTAGTGGGCCGCCATCCAAAAGGTCGACGAGAGCACACCCGGGCGTCCATTCGGCGACGATAACCGCGACGGTCGGGCCGCTCGGGCCGTCACCGCGCACCGCTTCCAGCGCATCGAGCATCCGCGCTGCGCCCGCGGTGTCCAGCCGAGCCGAGCGCAACGCTCGCGCGACGGCGGTGCGGGTCAGTGTGAGCTCCGCGGGGTGCTGCGGCGCGGCGATAAACAAGGTCAGTGCGACGTCACGGTCCAGCATCAGATCGCGGCCTTGCCACAGGCGGGCGGCGCAGCGGTCGTCGCGGCCGAACTCGGCCAGCAAGCGGTACCGGCCCCGGCCGAGAACGCACCCGGGAGTCGGCCACGGGGGGTGGGACCGGGGTGGCACTATCCCCGCCGACTCGCTCACGGTGATGTCACTCTCCCTGGTCCGTTCGGGACAGCGGGATTCCTCGGGACATCTCGGTCCTTCGGGACACCTCGGCTCTTATGGGCAATTGTCAAGCCTACGGCTCCCGAGGGCTAGTTGATCGGACGAACCGCGCGAAGACTGGTGAGCGAAGCGCGTCGGTGAGCTCCGGAGTCCGCAGAACGATCAGAGCGAGGCCCATCACGACGCCGACGATCACCGTCGTGAGCACCAGGTCAATCCAGGCGCCGCCCACGCCGTTGAAGTCAGTCAGGGCGCGCAGCACCAGCACCGCGCCCACCGCGGGAACCGCGCTCAGCAGGCAGTTACCCAAGGTGAGCAAACTGCGTTTGGTCTCCACCCGGCCGAGCCGTCGGCGCAGCCACACCTGCCCGACCATGGCGCCCACCACGCAGGACAGCGAGTTGGCCGCAGTGAGTCCGAGCACCACATCGGCGTCATCGAGGAACATCGGGCAAGCCAGCAACAGGGGAAGCTTCACGGCCACCATCACCGCGTTGATCATCGTCGGGGTGCGTGCATCGGCCATCGAATAGAATACCCGCAGCTGCAGCATCGTCACCGCGTACGGCAGCAGACCGAAAGCGGAAACCGCCAGCGCGGTACCGAGCCGCTCGGCATTGGTGCCCGCCTTACCCAGCGAGAACAGTGCGACACCGATCTGCTCCCCGGCGAGGGTGAACACCACAGTGATCGGCACCAACAGCACGATGAGGTAGCGGCTGGCCGTTGACAGGTGCTCGACCAGTCCCCGCCAGTCGGCGTCGGCCGCGGCCCGGCTCATTCGTGGCATGATCGCGGTGAGCAGGGAGTAGCCGAGTACGCCATAGGGTAGTTGCAGGAGCAGCCATACCAGGCTGTAGATCACCACCCCGCCCGGATCGCCTTGGGCCGCCGAGCGGGTCGTGACCACGAAGCCAAGCTGGCCGACGAGTACGTAGAGCACGAACCAGGCCGCCATTCCGCACGCCTGGGTCAGCCGGGAGTCCCATCCCCATCGCCAGCCGAATGCAAAGCCGGCCCGGCGCATCCCGGGTATCTGCACCAGCGCCTGAGCGACGATGCCCGCCGTCGTGCCCAAGCCCAGTACCAGCAACTTCGGGTCACTCAGGCGCGCTGGGTTGACGCTGATCTCCCCCGGAACGAGGGTGTAGATCCCCAGCGACACCAGCACGATGACGTTGTTGAGCACCGGTGCCCAGGCCGGTGGGCCGAAGCTGCTGCGGGCGTTGAGAATCGCCCCGAACAGCCCGGACAAGCCGTAGAACACGATCTGCGAGAGCAGCAGATAGCCGAACATGGTGGTCAGTTGAGGGTTGGCGTCCTCGCCGTCGCCTAAGAACAACACGGCCAGCAGCGGCGCCGCGGCGATGGCGAGGACGCTGGCCACGCCCAGCGCTACGCAGGCGACGGTGACCAGCCGCTGCACGTACGCCTCGCCCTGGTCCTGGTCGTCTCTCGCGGCGCGTATCAGCAGTGGAACGACCACGCTGGTCAGCACCCCGCCGAGGAGGATCTCGTAGAGCATCGCCGGCAGCGTGTTCGAGACCGTGTAGGAGTCGCTGACCACGCCCAGCCCCAGTACGGCGGCAAGCGCGAGCTGGCGGAGGAACCCGGTGATCCGGCTGACCAGAGTCGCCACCGCCATCGTGCGAGTGGCCGAGGCCAGCGAGGGCTGCCGGCCATCGGACGACCGCCGGCCGGGCAGGTACTGAGACCGGCCGCCGTCGGACGACTGCTGCGTGCGGTTCGCGGTATCCAACGTCACCCGGCTTCTCGTCGTCTGCGTACCCGGCGCACGAGCCTGCGGGCCACCAGTAGGACCAGCGCGGCGCCGGCGCCCGCGGTGAGCGCGACTGTAACCCTGCTGAACGCGGCGGAGCGCAGCTGCAGGGTGCTCGGCTCGCCCAGCGCGGTGCCGCCCGGGGTGCTCAGCCGGGCATCCACGCTGAACTGACCGGCCCGGTTGACCTTCGCTGGGATCACCAACTGGCGGGTGCTGCGGGCCGGCACCAGCTGCAACCCGACTTCCCCCGCTCGCAGCCCGGCGGTCTCCGACAGGCTCAGCTCAACCTGCATCCCGACCGGCAGCTCATTGCTCACGGTGATCAGCAGTGGGGAGTCCGAGGCCGCCAGGCTGTAGGGCCCGGGTGGTTGCACGATCCGCACCGACCGCCGTAGCTCGTCGAGCCGGCTGCTCTCCTCGCTGGTGATCAGCGCGGCCCGGTTGGGTGCTCCGCGCCAGGCCGCGGACACGCCACGGAGCAGCCCGAGCCGCAGCGGGTCGAGCAGGGCGGCCGGCCGGAGATTCGCGGCGGGATCCAACACGGTGGCCACCTGCAGATCACGCAGGACGTTTCGATCCTGCTGGATCTCCGCGGTGACCGAAGGGGGGATCTCCTGCGCGCCGGTCTGTGGCGGGTACGTCACCGCGACGGTGGCACCGGCGGGACGGGTTGCGGCCAGCGTCGCCAGCTCGCGAGGCGTGACGAAACCGGCCGCCTGCAGTTGCCGGGCAGCGGTCAACAGTGCGCTGGCCTCCGTGCCCCGGGCCTGCCAGCGGCGTGGCGGGGCCAGCACGACGGCCCGGCCGCCGGCGGCGCGATATGCCAGTACGCCGATCCCGTCCTGCGCGGACAGCGGACTCGCGGTGCTGGCCAGCGCGCTGGTCAGCACCGGGTCGACGAGTAGACCGACGGGCGTGGCGCTGTGGACGGCCGGTCCGGCGACGCCGGGGTTGGTGGTACTTGAAGAGCCACCAACCAGGTTGACGACGTCGGCGGGGCCCGGTGGGGCGGCCGGTGGCACGACGATGCCGCGAGGGTCCAGCAGCACGGCGTGGGTCTGGAGTGCGGTGAGGTCCGCCAGCGTTCGTTCGTCGAGCATCTGGTCGGCCGGCCAGCTCACCCCGGTCAGTGGCTGCACCCCGAGCAGGTCACCCACCAGCCGCGCGCCGGTGCTGGTGGCCAGCGCCTCCAGGTCGGTCAGGCCGGCCCGGGACAGCGCTACCAGGTCGGCATCAGCATAGGGCAGCGGCAGCACGCAGCGACCTTGGACGGCCGTGCGCAGCCGATCGAGCCAGGTCCGGGCATCCCGCGAGCCGGTGCCGTCGCTGATCCCGCCCGGGTGGGCCACCCGGTAGCCGTGGGTCATCCCGTCGAGGGTCTCCAACAGCAGCGGGTCCACCGCCACGCACACCGCGGAGCCCAGCGGTGACCCGGGTGGCACCGACTGTTCCAGCGCACCGAGTAATCCGTCCAGCCGCCCACCGGGAGCGACGTCGGCGGCCAGTGGGTCCGTGCCGGCGCGGTCACTGTGCAGCAGCATCGGCTCGCCGGGCTCGCTCGGTAGCCGGTCGGGTGCGGCGGCCAGTGGCCACAACACGGTCAGCGGTGCCGGCTGCGAGGGCGCGGCGAGCACCGGGCCGGGCGGTCCGCCAGGGCTCGCGGAGGGGATTCCGAGCACCGGTAACAGCAATGGGACCGAGGCCAACCGCGCGACGCCGCCGGCGTCCGGCTTTCCGTTGAGGTTGACCAGCACCGGGTACACGCCCGGTTCGGTGATCTGCAACGACTCCAGGTCCGTCCCACCTCGCAGCGGCACCGCCAGCGTGAACGGGCTGCTCTGCCCTGGGGCGAGGTCGACCGGCAGGGGTTGGAATCGGGTGACGTGCGGCGCTTCGGCGTCGCCTGCCAGGGCCCGCGCTGCCGCGTCGTCGGAGTTCACCGGCTCGTCGCGTTGCAGTCGGACAGCGAGTTTGGTGATCGGTTGGTCCCCGATGTTGACCACGCTGCCGGTCACCCGAAGAACCGGCCCGCTGGTGGCGGTGACCATCCGGGGGGACACACTTGACAGGTCCACCCGAGCCAGCACGTTCGGCCGGTCCGGTTGCCCCATCACCGATGGTGCGGTCGCGGCTTGCGCCGCCGTGCCGCCGAGCCCCAGCAAAATGAGCACCAGCAACACCGGCCCCGCCGATACCAGCATCGCCACCAGGACGGTCGCGGCGCCACGGTAGAGCCCGTATCTCATACCGGAGCACTCATATGCGGGCCCCTCACGCGGAGTCCGCGAGCATCGTGGTGGCGCGCTGGACGAGGCGGCGCTCGTCGGCATAGGCAAGCCGGGCCGGCAGATCAGCCAGCGCGACCCAGGCCACCTCGGTGACCTCGACGTCAGCGTCGGACAACTCCCCGCCCACCGCGCGCAGCAGGAAGTGGTGCACCGTCTTGTGCACCCGGCGATCCTCGGCGACAAACCAGTAGTCGATGCTGCCCAACGCGGCCACGACCGCGCTATCGATGCCGGTCTCCTCGGCGACCTCACGCACGGCCGCCTGTTCCACCGTCTCGCCGTCCTCGACGTGGCCCTTCGGTAGCGACCACAGCAGCCGGCCGCGCCGATCGAGCCGGCCGATCACGGCTGCCCGCCCCGTGTCGGTGTCCACCACCAGTCCACCCGCTGAGGTCTCGGCCACGGTGCGCATCCGACCCGAGCGGCTCTTGCCGCCGCCCTGGCCAGAGGCCTTGCGCGCATCCTTGTCTCGGCTGGACTTGCTGGAGCGCGGAGGCATGGCGCCGATGGTATCGGCGTCGCCGGCGTGCCCGTGGGTCAGTCGCCGCAGTAGGGAGTTACGCTCGCTCCTCGTGTCGCCCCCACCGTCCGCGCTCGGAAATCGCGTCCCGGCTACGAGCCGCGCGCAGCACAATGCCATCGTGGAGCTGCTGCGGATAGCCCCGGTCGCCGACGAGCTTGCCGCGCGCTTCACCGCGGCCGGTCATTGCCTGTACCTGGTGGGCGGCAGCGTGCGCGACGCGTTGCTGGGCAGGCTGGGCAGCGACCTGGACTTCACCACCGACGCGCGACCCGACGCCATCCAAGCCATCCTGGCGGGCTGGGCGGACGCCGTGTGGGACACTGGGATCGCCTTCGGCACCGTCGGCGCGACGAGGGCCGGCATCCAGTGCGAGATCACCACCTACCGGGCGGACCGCTACGACCGGGTGTCCCGCAATCCCGACGTCATCTTCGGTGACACCGTCGAGGCCGACCTGGCCCGCCGCGACTTCACCATCAATGCGATGGCCGTCCCACTGCCGTTGCACGCCGCCGGCGGCTTCGTCGACCCGCACGGTGGGATGGCCGCGCTGGCGCGCCGTGAACTGGACACCCCTGCGACGCCGGAGGAGTCCTTCGCCGACGACCCACTGCGGATGCTGCGTGCGGCCCGGTTCGTCTCCCAGCTCGGCTTCACCCTCGCCCCGCGAGTCCGCGACGCGCTGGGCTCGATGGCCGGCGAGATCAGCCGGATCACCGTCGAGCGGGTCGCGGCGGAGCTGTCCAAACTCCTGCTCGGGGCCAACCCGCGGGCCGGCGTCGAGCTGATGGTGGACACCGGGCTGGCCGAGTACGTGCTGCCCGAGGTGCCCGCGATGCGCCTGGAGATCGACGAGCACCACCAGCACAAGGACGTGTACACGCATTCGTTAACGGTCCTCGAGCAGGCGATCGAACTGGAGGACGGCGAGCCGGACCTGGTCCTGCGGTTGGCGGCGTTGCTGCACGACATCGGCAAGCCGGCCACCCGCCGCCGCGAGCCCGCCGGCGGGGTGAGCTTTCACCATCACGAGGTCGTCGGGGCGAAGATGGTCCGCAAGCGGCTGCGCGCGTTGCGCTACCCCACCCGCGTCATCGACGAGGTCGCCACGCTGGTGTTCCTACACCTACGTTTCCACGGCTACGGCGGCGGCGAGTGGACCGACTCGGCGGTGCGCCGCTACGTCACCGACGCCGGAGATCTGCTGCCCCGGCTGCACAAGCTCGTCCGCGCCGACTCCACCACCCGCAACCGCCGCAAAGCGCTGACGCTGCAGCGCACCTATGACGATCTTGAGGCCCGCATCGGGCGGATCCGCGCCGAGGAGGACCTCGCCGCTGTGCGCCCGGACCTCGACGGTAACGAGATCATGGAGCTACTCGGGCTGCCGCCGGGTCCGCTGGTCGGCCAGGCTTGGCGACACCTCAAGGAGGCACGCCTGGACCGGGGCCCACTGTCCCGGGAGGAGGCTGAGGTTGTCCTGCGCCGGTGGGCGCAGGACAACCTCAGCTCGTGAGTGAGTAACAGTGTTATGGCACTCAATGCCACTCACGAGTCCTGACGACGCCCCGGTCGTCCTGCTCGATGAGGACCGCCGACCGATCGGGCAGTTGCCCAAGTCCCAGGTGCATCATGCCGCGACGCCGCTGCACCTGGCGTTTTCCTGCTACGTCTTCGACGACTCGGGCTTCGATGGTTCCGGCGCCGTGCTGATGACCCGCCGCGCGACCAGCAAGAAGACCTGGCCTGGGGTGTGGACGAATACCTGCTGCGGCCACCCGCTGCCCGGGGAGGCAGCCAGCGAGGCGGCTGCCCGGCGGCTGCGGGAGGAGCTGGGGTTGCGGCTGGTGCGCTGGGCGGTGGCTCTGCCCGACTTCAGCTACCGGGCGGTGGCGCCCGACGGCGTGGTGGAGAACGAGTTCTGTCCCGTGCTGGTGGGCAGCGTCGACGGCCCACTGCGGCCCGACCCATCCGAGGTCCTGGAATACCAATGGGCACCCTGGCCAGACGTGGTGGCCCTGGTCGAGGCCGCCCCGTGGGCAATCAGCCCCTGGTCCGCCCTCCAGATCCCGCGACTAGCCGCTCTCGACCGCCCCCCATGGTCCCTACTCCCCTGACCCGACTCGCATTGAGCGGGCTCAGCGCGGTTATCCGGCCTCGTTTTACCCCGCTGAGCCCGCTGAATGCGGGGGAACTGGGGAGTGGTCGATGAGGGCGTGTAGGGGGGCGGCGATGAAGTACGCGGCGGCGGCTAGGAGGAGCAGGTCGGGGGCGTGGCCGTTGGGGGGGACCAGGGTGGCGGCGAGGGCTACGGCTAGGACGTAGCCGACGTTGAAGACCGTGTCGTAGAGCGCGAAGACCCGGCCGCGCACGTCGTCGGCGACGTCGGCCTGCACGGTGGCGTCCAGGCTCAGCTTCACCACCTGGCCGGCCGTGGACAGCGCGAAGGCGGCGGCCAGCATCGTTGACATGAGCATCGGCAGGCCCAGCGTGATGATCACCATTCCGGCGACCAGCAGGGCGCCCCGCACGGTGCGCCGCCGGCCGAAGCGGGCCACCAGCAGTGGGCTGAGCATCGCCGCGAGCAGCAAACCCGCGGCGCCGGCGGCGAGCAGTTCGCAGACTCCGGTGAGCCCGGACCGGAACACTCCGTGCGAGGTGAAGGAGTTGCGGTAGAGCAGCAGCGCCACCAGGGTCGCCACGCCGAACGAGAGCCGGTGCGCCACGAGCGCGACCAGGCCCGCGGCGACACTGGGTACCCGAGCCGCGGCGGCCAGGCTGTCCCGCAGCCCGTTAGCCACCGCGCGGGTGGCCTCGGCGGGCTCGTCGATGCGGTCCGGGCCCAGCTGGCCGCGATGAAAGCCGATCGCGAACGCTGCGGCCACCAGCGAGCCCAGGATGGCGCTGCCGGTTACCCATGCTGAGCCGGTGTTACCCGGCCCGACCAGGCCGCGCAGTCCGATCGCGCACACCCCACCCAGGACGGTGAACGCCGATCCGACGGTGGCGGCCAGCGCGTTGGCCTGCACCAGATGCCGGGCCGGGACCACATGCGGCAACCCGGCGGACAGCCCGGCCAGGACGAACCGGCTCAATCCGGTCACCACCAGGGCCCCCAGGTACAGTGGCGGGCCCGCCGCACCGAGCCCGACCGCCAGCGCCACCAGCACGATCGGAAGGCCACGCAGCAGGTTCGCCATGATCAGGATCCGGCGGCGATCCCAGCGATCCAGCAGTGCCCCGGCGAATGGCCCCACCAGGGAGTACGGCAGAAGCAGCACAGCGAGCCCGGCCGCGATCGCCATCGGGTTGGCTTGGCGTTCCGGGTTGAACAGCACGGCGCCACCCAGCCCGGCCTGGAACACCCCGTCGCCCCACTGCGCGGCGAAGCGGGAGGCCAGCAACCGGCTGAATCCGTGGGTGCCCAGCAGTCGCCGCATCCCCAGCCGTTCGGTCACACTGGGCAGCACCACGGTTTGCGACGACGTCACGATCATGCAGGCTAGCGGTGTCGGGCGCCTCGTGGTGATTTTGCGGCGTACGCAACAATGGTGAGGTTAACGACGTGGACGCGGTGAACTCCCTGGAACGGGGATCGGCGCTGGTCGCCGCCCCAGGGCTACAGGATCCAAACTTTCGCCGGACCGTCGTGTTGATCATCGACCATGGTGCGTCGGGCACGCTTGGTGTCGTACTCAACCGACCCAGCGATGTGCCGGTCCACGACGTCCTGCCGCTATGGGGACCACACGCCACAGCGCCACGGGCGCTTTACGTCGGCGGCCCGATGCAACGACGTGCGGCGCTGTGCGTGGCCGCGCTGCCCGCCGGCGTGGACGCCGAGCGCACCGAGGGCGTGATCAAAGTCCGCGGGTCACTGGCCCTGGTCGATCTGGACGCCGATCCGGAACTGATCGCTCCGCGACTGCGCGGGTTGCGGGTCTTCGCCGGTTACGCCGGTTGGGGTGAAGGCCAGCTGGCCGGTGAGGTCAGCCGCGGGGACTGGGTGATCGTGCCCGCGTTGGCCGACGATGTGCTCGCGCCGCCGGACACCGATCTGTGGGGCCGGATTCTGCGCCGCCAGGGCATGCCGCTGGCGATGCTGGCCACCTGCCCCGCCGACCCGTCCGAGAACTGATGGCACGCTCGGGGTCATCGAAAGGCTGGTTCTCCCGGTCGGTGCAGCCGGGCCGCCCACCTGGGGTGCTGCCCGAGGAACCAGGCCCGGGCCAGGAGTCGGTATGGGACTACCCGCGCCCGCCCCGAGCTGAGCGGGTGTCGCGTCGCGCCCGGATCGTGTACGGCGGGACGCTCGTGCTCGACACCGACGACGTGGTCCGGGTACTGGAGACGTCGCATCCGCCGACCTACTACCTGCCGCGCTCGGAGTTCCGGGTGCCGCTTCTGCCCGCACCCCGGCTGACGATGTGCGAGTGGAAGGGCGAGGCGTACTACGTCGACCTGGAACTGCCCGGCGTCGCGCCGCTGCGGGAGGTCGGCTGGTGGTACCCGCAGCCCGACCTACGCTACCCGCAACTCACCGATCGGGTCGCCGTCTACGCCGGCCGGTTCGACGAGGTCACCCTGGACGGGGAGCCGGTGACGCCGCAGCCGGGCGAGTTCTACGGCGGCTGGATCACCGCGGACGTCGTCGGCCCGTTCAAGGGAGTCCCAGGCAGTGTGGGCTGGTAGGCGCGGCTGCTGGTCGCGGCGCATCACCGACGAGCAGCTACTCGCTTACAAGATCATCGAGGACGAGATCCGGATCGCCGCGGGGCGGCGTCGAGCTCAGCGATGTCATCCGGGGTGAGGTGCACGTCGGCGGCACCGAGGTTGTCGTCGAGCTGCGCGAGCTTCGAGGCTCCGATGAGGACACTGGTCACGCTCGGTCTGGCCAGCAGCCAGGCCAGCACGACCTGCGCGACGCTCGAGCCGTGCCGGTTCGCGATGGTGCGCAGCAGCTCGACGACCGCGAACCCGTGCTCCTTGTCGAAGGGCAGGATGTCGAAACCGGCGTAGCGGTTGCCCGGGTCGGACAACGTCTCCCGGCTGTACTTGCCGCTGAGGAAACCGGAAGCCAGCGGGCTCCAGACGGTCATTCCGAGGCCGTAGCGCTGCATCATCGGCACGACGTCGCGCTCGACATCCCGGCCGAGCAGGCAATAGTGCATCTGGCCGTGGGTGAACGGTGCCAGGCCGGTGGCCTTCTGGATTTCCAGGGCCGCGGCGACTTTCCAGGCCGACCAGTTCGAGAACCCGAGGTAGCGAACCTTGCCTGAGGCCACCAGCGCGTCGAACGCCGACAGAGTTTCCGCCAACGGCGTGTATGGGTCCTCCCGGTGGGCCAGGTACACATCGATCCAGTCGGTGCCCAACGGCGTGAGGCTCTGCTCGACCGACCAGGTGATGTGCCGGCGGGACAGGCCGGCCTGGGTCAGCGGCGCACCCGTGCGGAAACCGACCTTGGTGGCGATCACGACGTCATCTCTTCGGCGCCGAAGCGCGCCGCCGAGCAGCATTTCCGACTCGCCGCCCGCGTAGCCGTCGGCGGTGTCGAAGAACGTCACGCCGCGGTCGAGCGCGCGGCCGACCAGCTCGTCGGCGAGCTTCGCGCCCACCTTGTAGACCGCGCCGATGTCGCGGTTGCCGGCCGTGAAGGTCACAGCTGTCACCGCCCGCCGGCGACCGGCGCCTCCGGCGCGCTGAGAACCGTCGTCTGTCTAGCCTCAGTGTTATGCAACGCTTCCCTCTCGGCCGATTCTCCGTCGCACGCATCGGTTTCGGCGCGATGCAGCTACCCGGTCCTGGCGTGTTCGGTCCGCCGCGGGACCGTGACCAGGCGCTGGCGGTGCTGCGGCGCGCCGTGGACCTGGGTGTCGACCATATCGACACCTCTCAGTACTACGGGCCCGTTGTCGCCAACGAGCTCATCCGGGAGGCGCTGTACCCCTACCCCGAGAACCTCGCGTTGGTGAGCAAGGTCGGAGCGCGCCGCGACGAGTCCGGTGGATGGCTTCCCTATAACGAACCGGACGAGCTGCGGCGGGGCATCGAGGACAACCTGCGCACCCTTGGTGTCGAGCAACTGGCGGCGGTCAACCTGCGGTTGATCGACGACGTGACACCGGAGCACCGGTTCGACGACCAGCTTGCCGCCATGATCGCGGCGCGCGATGACGGCTTGATCGGCGGCGTCGGCCTGAGCAACGTCACCCACGAGCAGTTGTTGCGCGCGCTGGACCGCACGGATGTCGCGTGCGTGCAGAACCCGCTGAACCTGGTCGATCGTGCCTCGATGCCGGTCCTGGAGGAGTGCACATCGCGAGGGATCGCCTTCGTGCCGTTCTTCCCGCTGGGCTCTGGTTTCGCCCGACCCAACCCGGTGCTGGACAACGAGCAGGTACTCGCCACCGCCGAGCGGCTCGGCGTCACTCCGGCGCAGGTGGCACTCGCCTGGGTATTGGGCCTGGCGCCCAACGTCCTGTTGATTCCCGGCACGTCCTCCCCGCAACACCTGCAGGACAACCTCGCGGTAGCCGACATCGACCTAGACGACCAGGCCCGACACCAGCTGGCCGCGATCGCAGCCTGAGGCGAGGCTGAACCCGCCAAGTGGAACCAATTGCAGCGTCGGTCAGCTCAAAGGGCGGCTGAGTGCGGCGGTGATGCGGTTTGTCTCGCCGTCGTTGGATGTGCGGTTGCCGGCGGGGCGATCTACTACCGGCTGCTGGTCAGCCACCAGCCACTGTCGGCGCGGTACGCACGCAGGGTGGTCGACGAGGTCTTCGCCGGATTGCAGGCGAAGTGAGACGCTTCACGTGGCGGTGCAACCGCCACCGCTACAGGCACAGCCGGCGCAACCACCCGTTGGCGGTGGGACGGCGGCGGCCACCCGGTGGCCCAGCAGTCCACCGGCGAGCAACAGCCCGACCGCACCGCTGCCGGCCACCGCAACGATCACTGCTAGCGCCGAGCCGTCCGCGCCGAGGGCTAAGCCCCCGCCGGCGCCACAGATCGCGCCGGCGGCGACCACGGTCGGGGCCGCCACCCGGTTGGCCGCGCTGAACGCGGCGTCTGAACGCAGCGTCGCGGCGGTGCGGATGCCAGCGAACCGGTTGCGTGGCAGCCACCGCTGCCAACCGAGCAGCCCGACAAGGAACAGGGCCCCGCCAGCACCCAGCAGCAGCACTCCTAGCAGCGCGGACGCGGGCACGGCGGCCAGAGTACCGGTGCCCCAGGATGTCAGGCGTCAACCCACTGCCAGCTACCGGTCTACTTCACCGCGGATGAACGCCTCAACAGCTGCGTAGGCGTCGGAGTCGGAGTACTGCTCGGGAGGTGACTTCATGAAATACGATGACGCAGAGGTTATCGGGCCGCCGATGCCCCGGTCCTTGGCGATCTTCGCCGCGCGGATCGCGTCGATGATCACGCCGGCGGAGTTGGGTGAGTCCCAGACTTCGAGCTTGTATTCCATGCTCAGCGGCACATCGCCGAAGCCCCGGCCTTCCAGCCGCACGTAGGCCCACTTTCGGTCGTCCAGCCACGGCACGTGATCCGATGGCCCGATATGCACCGCCGCCTTCTCCATCTCGTGCGGCACCTGTGAGGTCACTGACTGCGTCTTGGAGATTTTCTTCGACAGCAGCCGCTTGCGTTCCTGCATGTTCATGAAGTCCATGTTGCCGCCGAAGTTGAGCTGATAGGTGCGCACCAGCTCCACTCCACGGTCCTCGAACAGCTTGGCCAAAACCCGGTGCGTGATCGTCGCGCCGACCTGAGACTTGATGTCGTCTCCGATGATCGGTACGCCGGCGGAAGTGAATTTCGCGGCCCACTCCGGATCGGAGGCGATGAACACTGGAAGGGCGTTGACGAAGGCGATGCCGGCATCCAGTGCGCACTGGGCATAAAACCGGTCCGCGTCCTCGGAGCCGACCGGAAGATACGACACCAGCACATCGGCGCCGGACTCGCGCAGCACGGTAACCACGTCAACCGGCATCTCGTCGGACTCGGTGATGATGTCGCGGTAGTACTCGCCCAGACCATCCATCGTGTGCCCGCGCGCCACGGTGACGCCCAGCGGTGGCACGTCGCAGATCGAGATGGTGTTGTTCTCGCTCGCCACGATGGCCTCGGACAGGTCGCGCCCGACCTTTTTGGCGTCGACGTCGAATGCGGCGACGAACTCCAGG
The DNA here is from genome assembly GCA_036266995.1 of Pseudonocardiaceae bacterium. Classification (GTDB taxonomy): domain Bacteria; phylum Actinomycetota; class Actinomycetes; order Mycobacteriales; family Pseudonocardiaceae. The sequence continues at coordinate 15,242 of DATAWX010000079.1, forward strand.
TCGCCGACGTGGTAATCGCCGAACTGGACATGCATCAGTCCGGGCACCCGGGTTGTGGGATCGGCATCGCGGTAGTAGTGCACGCCCTGCAACAATGAGGCAGCGCAGTTGCCGACGCCTACAATGGCGACCCGGATACCGGGACCGGCGTCGCGGCCTTCAGTCATGGTCCGCCCTTTCGGTGTCATGAGGTGATGCGGCTGGATAGGCTTTTTCATGGGCGATCAGTTCATTGAGCCAGCGCACCTCGCGCTCACTGGTTTCCAAACCCATTCGGTGTAGTTCCTGGGTGTAGCGGTCGATCTGGTCGCCGGTCCGGGCCAGCGCGGCGCGCAGCCCTTCTCGACGTTCCTCCACTCGGCGGCGACGACCCTCCAGGATGCGCATCCTGACCTCGGCCGGTGTCCGCGAGAAGAACGCCAGGTGCACGCCGAACCCGTTGTCCTCCCAGGTCTGCGGGCCGGCGTCGGCAAGCAAGGTGGCAAAGCGCTCCTTGCCGTCGGCGGTGAGCCGGTACACCCGTCGCGCTCGGCTGGCCCAGCCCGTGCCCCGGCCGGCCCGCGGGTCGCGCAGGTCCTCCGCGGGTCCGTTGTCCTCCACGATGAAGCCGGCACGCTGCAACCGGCGTAGCGTGGGATACAGCGACCCGAACGAGCAGGCGCGGAACGCCCCGAGTAGGCCGGTGAGCCGTTTGCGCAGCTCATATCCGTGCATCGGAGCGTCGTGCAGGACCCCAAGCACCGCTAGCTCCAGCACGCGGCACCTCCTACCAGACATCCGATGTATAGCCGCACTATATCGCGTCGATACATCTGCCTACGTCGTGAGCGTCGTCGTACCGCCCGAACGCCTCAGCGATGATCACCCAATGGTTGCGTAGGCTGTTGGACGTGCGGACCCAACGGCAAGTGGTGGACTACGCCCTGCAGCGCCGTGCGCTGCTGGCGGAGGTCTATGCCGGCAGGGTCGGTCTCACCGAGGTCTGCGACGCCACTCCCTACCTGTTGCGCGCGGCGAAGTTCCATGGCGAGCCCAGCTCGGTCACCTGCCCGCTGTGCCGCAAGGAGTCCTTGACGCTGGTCTCGTGGGTGTACGGTGACGGGCTCAAGCAGGCGGCTGGGTCGGCTAGGACCCCCGAGGAGCTGAGCCGGATGGCGACGCTTTACGAGGAGTTCAGCGTCTATGTCGTAGAAGTCTGCCGTACGTGCAGCTGGAACCACCTCGTGCAGTCATACGTCCTGGGGACCAGCGGTGTGAGTAGGCGGTCCCGCCGGCGGACCGCAGCGGAGTAAGCCGTCTGGCCTGGGGTTATCCCCGAAGACGGGTCCCTACTCGCAACCCTCGGGATCTTAGTACCGGTCTGGGAGGACAACGCGTGACCGACCAGCGGAATGGCAGCGGTCGACCAATCGGGCGGACGCCGGCGGGGCCGGCAATCGGGCGGACGCCGGCGGGGCCGGCAATCGGGCAGACGCCGGCGGGGCCGGCACTCAGGCGGACGCCGCCCGTCTCTCAGGGGGAGCCGGAGCTGCTCACCCACCCAGCGCCACCTACTGCCGGACGCACGGTCGGCAACGATGTCCGGTACGGCAACCGTCCTGGCCAAGGGGGTGGCGGCGGATACGGCGGGCCGCCCCCCGGACCGCCGTCCTACCACGCGGAACAGCCGGGGTGGCGCGCTCGCTGGCTACGGGCGCGCAAGTTCGTCCTGGCCGGCCTACTCCTGGCCATCCTGACACCGGTGCTGGCTTTCTTCGCCGGTTGGCTGTTTCTCAGCGTGCCATCCCCCGCGGCGCTGGCGGCGCAGCGCAAGCAAGTCACCACGATCATGGCCAGCGATGGGACCACCGAGATCGGCCGCTACGTTCCTGATCAAGGCAATCGGATACCGGTCAGTCTCGCGCAGGTCCCGATGCGGGTGCAGAACGCGGTACTCGCCGCTGAGGACCGCAGCTTCCGATCCAATCCCGGATTCGACGTCACCGGCATCGCCCGTGCGACGTGGAAGCAGCTCACCGGCGGCAGCGGCGGTGGCTCCACGATCACTCAGCAGTACATCAAGGTAGCCACCGGCCACGACGAGTACAGCATCTTCCGGAAATTCCGCGAGGTGATCGTCGCGGCCAAGCTGACCAAGCAGGAGTCCAAGGACAGCATCCTTGAGGACTATCTCAACACGATCTACTTCGGTCGCGGGGCTTACGGAATCCAGGCCGCCAGCCAGGCGTACTTCGGCAAGAACGTGCAGAATCTGACCGTCTCCGAGGCGGCGGTCCTGGCCGGCGCGATCCGGTCCCCGTCCTTGTTGGATCCAGCCAAGAACCTGGCGCAGGCCCAAGCGCGGTGGAACTTCGTGCTGAACGGGATGGTCGAGCAGGGTTGGCTGTCCCCGACCGATCGGACTGTCGGGCTGTACCCGACTACCTTGCCGCCGAGCCAGGCACCAGGAGAACCAACCGACGACCGGGCGCACATCGTCGACCGGGTGATGGACGAGCTGGACAAGCAGGGCATCAGCCGTGAGCAGTTGGCCGTCAGCGGTGGTCGGATCACCACCACCATCGATCCCCGGGCCCAGCAGTTGGCCCGCGACGCCGTGCTCACCGAGCTGCGCGGGCAGCCGAACAACCTGCACTCCTCGCTGGTCGCGATCGACCCGCGCAGCGGAGGGGTGACTGCTTATTACGGTGGATCGGCTGGGGATGGCTTTGACCTGGCCGGTGGCCCGGCCTGGAACCCCGGATCGGCGTTCAAACCGTTCACAATGCTTGCCGCGCTGGAGCGGGACATCGGGATGAACTCGGTCTATTCAGGCGAGTCTCCGGTGGTGATCGACGGCACCTCCTACGCCAATTCGGAGAGTCTCAACTACCCCGCGCTGAGCCTGCACGACGCCATGACCAAGTCGGTCAACACCGCGTTCGTGCGGCTGGCTCAGGACGTGGGACCCTCGGCGATTCGGGACGCCGCGATCCAGGCCGGCATCCCCACCGAGATCAACGGCAAGCGCTCCATGGCCGAGGCGGACAGCGGGGCGCCTGCGCTCGGTATCACGCTCGGCCAGTACCCGGTGCACACGATCGACATGGCCAGCGCCTATGCGACGTTCGCCGCCGACGGGATGCGGCGCGAGCCCTTCTTCGTCCGCCAGTACACCAACGCCCGGGGCACTGTCCAATATCAGCACGTCGACAAGGCGCAACCCGCCTTCGACCGGGCTGACCCCGAGCGCAACACGCAACTGGCCCGCAACGTCACCGCGACGATGACCGACGTCGCGCGCAGCTCACAGATCCCGCTGACGGGCGGCCGGCAAGTAGCCGCCAAGACCGGCACCCACCAGCTCGGCGACACCGGCCGCAACTCCGCGGCGTGGACGGTCGGGTACACCCCCTCGATATCCACCGCCGTCTGGGTGGGGGACCCGGCCAACACGGCGCTGAAGAACTCCAACGGTAGTGACGTCTTCGGTCGCGGCGTGCCGGGCCTGATCTGGCAGCGGTTCATGAATTCCTACCTGACGGGCGCCCCGATGGAGGTCTTCGCACCGTTCAAACTGATCGGCCCGGCCCCGCCACCACCCGTCGAGCAGCAAACGACCGCGCGACCGACCCGTACCCGTGAGCCGCGCAGCACCACGCCGTCCGCAACACCCGAACCGAACTTCGGCGACCTCGTGCCGATGCCAGTCGAGCCTTCGACCAAGCCGAGCAAACCACGGAACAACGACTGTTTCCCGTTCTGCGACGGGCCAGCACCCGGCGACAACGGACAGGGCGGCTGATTGGGTGCGGAGGTGTCCCAGCGGGTAGTACCGAGCTGGACCGATCCGGTGGCGGCGCGCGCCAGCCGGATCGTCGGCGGTCCGCTGGGTCGGCATGCGGAGCTGGGCCGGCAGTGGTTCTGGACCCCACTGCGGGTGATCCTGCTGTTCGCGACGATCACCCTGGCGTTGGGTTGGTTGGTCAAAGTGCCCTGTCTGCAGACCTACCGGGACAGTACTGGCGCGGTGCAAGTGGACTGGCGCGACGGCCACCAGTACTCAGCGATGTGCTACTCCGACACTGTCCCGCTCTACACCGCGGAACGGCTCAACCAGCCAGGTTTGTCCGGCTTCCCGTATGCCACCTCATGGATCGAGCATCGGGGCGAGCCCGGTCAGCAGCGGCGCTATATGGAGTATCCGGTGCTCACCGGCCTCTACCAGTGGGTCGCAGCCAAGGCCGCGCAGACCTGGATAGCTATCGGGAGCTCCGGTTGGCTGCCCACCTCGGCACCCGCCATCGTGTATTTCGACATCAGCGCGATGGGACTGACCGCGGCGTGGTTGCTTACCGTCTGGGCGCTGGTAGGGCTGTCCCGGCGTCGACCGTGGGATGCCGCGCTGGCCGCGTTGTCTCCGCTGGTGGTGGTACACGCGTTCACCAACTTCGATGCGCTGGCCACCGCGCTGGCCACCGTCGGACTGCTCGCCTGGGCCCGGCGCCGACCGGTGCTTGCCGGCGTACTGATCGGTCTCGGCGCGGCTACCAAGTTCTACCCGGTGCTCTTTCTCGGCCCGATCCTGCTGTTGTGCCTGCGGGCCGGGCGGCTGCGGGCCGGGCTGCAGGCGACCGCCGCGGCCGCGGCGGCCTGGGCTGTGGTCAACCTGCCGGTGGCAGTCCTGTTCCCGGCCGGCTGGGCGGAGTTCTTCCGGCTCAACAGCCGGCGCGGGGCCGATCCGGACACGCTGTACACCGTGGTATCTACCTTCACCGGCTGGCCTGGTTTCGACGGGGTACTGCGGGCCGGCCAGATCCCCGGAACACTCAATCTGGTCAGTGCGACGCTGTTCCTGCTGGCGTGCCTGGCGATCGGCTGGGTCGCCCTGACGGCGCCACGTCGGCCCAGGCTGGCCCAGCTTTGCTTCCTGGTGGTCTGCGCGTTTCTGCTGGTCAACAAGGTGTGGAGCCCGCAGTACTCGTTGTGGCTGGTGCCCCTGGCGGTACTGGCGATCCCCCGGTGGAAACCGGTGTTGGCTTGGATGACCGTCGATGCTCTGCTCTGGGCTCCCCGGATGGCCTACTACCTCGGCACGGACCACAAGGGCTTGCCCATTCAGCCGTTCCTGGGCGCCGTGCTGATCCGGGATGCCGCGGTACTCATGCTGGTGGTTCTGGTGCTCCGAAACATCTGGCGTCCAGGTAATGACCCGGTCCGGATTGCTGGCGACGACGACCCCCACGGCGGTGTCCTCGACGGCGCGCCCGACCAGCTGCCGGCGCTGCGGGTGGCGAATCGACGTTGCTCTGCGTAGTCGCCGTCATCAGATCTTGGTCGCTGAGCGGGGTCACGACGCCTATCTCTGTTACTAGAAGGGGTGTTTGGGACCTATCGACACATCCGTACAGTGCACAGTGAGTGCATAGCGTAACCACGATCTGCTGAAAGTGCTGGTTATCGTTACGGAGCGACTCTATTATCGTTACTCTGACGTCACAACCGGGTACAGAGAGACACGTGAGCGACACGGAGGCACCTATGGGAGCACGAGCGAGGGTGACCACGGTTGCCGGAGCAGCCACGTTACTGTGCGCAGCCAGCACCTTTGGCGGGGCGTTATCGGCCTTCGCCGCACCCTCCAACGTTTCCCCCCCTACAGCGGCTCTTGCCGCAGCTCCGGCACCCATGTTGGTGGGTGGCTGCGGCGACACAGTGAAAGGCGCTCCCGGCCAGCCGGTGGGCGTCCGATTGGCGGGCCTTTCGGTGATCGACGTCGGTACGGTGCCCGCCACCGGATCGAAGACGTTCGACGCCACATCGGCCGTTCGCCAGGAGATGGGACCGTTGGCGCCGGTATGCAAGATCAGCGCTGAGCCGCTTGCTGGGCTCACGGACCCCCTCACGAAGATGTTCCCCCCCGCTGCCGCGCCGGTGACCGGTGTGGTTGGAACGCTCCCCTTGGTGGGTCAGCCTGCGGTGCCGGGGGCACCCGCTGCTGCGCCGCCGGCGGCACCTGCGGCGCAGCCGCAACCCAGCGCGGGCCCGGCGCCAGCGCTGGCATCTCCGGCCGCTGGTCCGTTCTTCGGGCCGATGATGCCAAGCAACTTCCCGTTCGCGCTTGGTCAGTACAACAGCGGGCTGCCCCGTTACAACTATGCCGAGTTGTTGCAGATCGGTCGCCCCGGTGCGGGTGCGCTCGGTCGACTGTCGACTGGAATGTTGACCGCGGACCTGTTCGGCACGCCACAGGTCAGCAACGGCTCGGGAACGTTCGGCAAGCACAGTGCCGCAGCCAACGACGTCGCAGCCGCAGGTCGCGCGACAGCGCTGCCCGCCAGCGGCGTGGAGCGGATCGCTCTGCCCATCCTGGTAGCGGTCCTGATGCTGGCTAGCGTCGCCGCTGCACTGCTGCGGGGCTGGGTTCTCGGACGACGCTGAACCCCGCCTCACGGCGAACCAGCAGAGGCCGCCACGCGATCGCAATCGCGTGGCGGCCTCTTGCTATCCTGCACAGCGATGCCGCGCCGGTGTTTCGTCGCGGTTGAAGTTTGGTTTGGATTGCCGGCTCAGCCGGCTGAAGTTGGATTGCCGGCTCAGCCGGCTTCCTCCTGCCGCGGAGAGTCCGCGGCCGACCAGTCCACAGGAGGTGAGTGGTCTTCATGCGTCGATACGAGATGATGGTCATCCTGGATCCACAACTTGACGAGCGCACCGTGGCACCATCGCTGGATCAGTTCCTCGGCGTGGTGAAGACACAGGGCGGCAGCATCGACAAGGTCGAGATCTGGGGTAAGCGCCGGTTGTCCTACGAGATTGACAAGCGCACCGAGGGGATCTACGCGGTAGTCGACATGTCTTGTACGCCCGCCGCGGTGGCCGAACTCGACCGGCAACTCTCGCTCAGCGAGTCCATCCTGCGCACCAAGGTGTTGCGGCGGGATTCGGGGAAGGGCTGACATGGCCGGCGACACCATAATCACGGTGATTGGAAACCTGACGGCTGACCCGGAGTTGCGGTTCACCCCATCCGGCGCGGCGGTGGCCAACTTCACGGTGGCCTCCACACCGCGCACCTTCGACCGCCAGAGTGGCGAGTGGAAGGATGGCGAGGCGCTTTTCCTGCGGTGCAACATCTGGCGGCAAGCTGCCGAGAACACCGCAGAGTCGCTCACCCGAGGCATGCGAGTGATCGTCAGTGGGCGGCTACGGCAGCGCTCGTTCGAGACTCGGGAGGGCGAAAAGCGCACCGTGATGGAGATGGAGGTCGACGAGGTCGGCCCTTCGTTGCGCTACGCCACCGCCAAGGTCAACAAGGCGACCCGTCAGGCGGGCGCGTCAGGTAGTGGTGGCTATGGCGCTTCGGGCTCCTCCGGCGGCCCCGCCGACGACCCGTGGAGTTCGGCTCCACAGGCCGGCGCGCCGGCCAAATCCGGCAACGGTGCCGGCGGCTACGACGACGAGCCCCCGTTCTGACCTGGCCTTTCACCGCCTTTCGCTGCATTTCACTCATAAACGACTTCAGGCGCGACCCACTCAGGAGTATCTCAGTCATGGCTAAGCCGCCGGTACGCAAGCCGAAGAAGAAGATCTGCATCTTCTGCAAGGACAAAGACACCGCAATCGATTACAAAGACACCGGACTGCTGCGGAAGTACATCTCCGACCGGGGCAAGATCCGGGCCCGCAGGGTGACCGGTAACTGCAGCCAGCATCAGCGAGACGTCGCGGTCGCGGTAAAGAACGCCCGCGAGGTCGCGCTGCTGCCCTATACCTCGACCGCACGCTGACACCGGGGAAGAGGCGACCACGTGAAGATCATCCTCACTGCTGAAGTCCCGCAGCTGGGCGGCCCCGGCGATCTCGTCGCAGTCAAAGACGGCTACGCCCGCAACTACCTGCTCCCCCAGCGGCTGGCCATCATCGCTACCAAGGGCGCGGAGAAGCAGGTGGCCACGATCCGTCGAGCCCAACAAGCCCGGCAGATTCGCGACCTCGACCACGCTCGCGAGATCGCCGGCAGGCTCTCGAGCCTGGGCACCGTGTCCGTGACGGCCAAGGCGGCCCGCTCCGGCGGCAAGCTGTTCGGCTCGGTCACCGCGGCCGACGTCGTCGACGCCGTCCGCTCGGCCGGTGGCCCACCGCTGGACAGGCGTGCGGTCGACCTCGGCGGCCACATCAAGTCGGCCGGTACCTACCAGGCGACCGTGCGGCTGCACCCGGACGTCTCCGTGACCGTCCCGTTCGAGATCATCACCGCCGCCCGCTGAGCGGGCAATCAGACGACCGCCCGCTGAGCGGGCAATCACTCCACGCTTCGGGAGCGGTAGCCCGGAAGCGGAGTGAGTCGCGGGGAAGCTCGCCGTGCCAGGGTCCGACCTGTCCTCCAACGGCTGACGGCTCGGCAACTGGAGTGTGCTTGGCGGGCGCGCACCGCCATGTGCTAGGCACGCGCCGTGCCGACACGCACAAGGGTAGGGGCCTGCAGGGACACGCCGCCCCGAGACAAACAACTTTTGTCCACACCCGTGCACAGGCCTGTGAACAGGCGAATCAGCTCGGGGCCGATCAAGCTTCCCCAGGTTGTCCCCAGGCATCCACCACGATACGAGCCGCGGTGGACGGTTCGTCAATGCGGTGTCCCCAGGCTGTCCCCAGGCTGTCTTCAGGCAGCGCCTGCGCAGTTTGCTGAACCTCGCCGGTCGCCCATAACCTCGCCCGGCGCCTGGAGAAACGGGTTGCGGGGCCCGTCCGAACAGACTCTGTCGGTGCCATCAGATAGAACAAACGTTCGGGACACTCGGGCAGTCGGGGGACGGGGAGGTATCCACGCGTGGCGCTGGTGGACGACCGTGGCGTGCGGGTGCAGGACAGCGGACCGGCCTTCGACCGGCAGCCGCCGCAGGACATCACCGCCGAGCAGTCGGTGCTCGGCGGGATGCTGCTGTCCAAGGATGCGATCGCCAACGTCGTTGAGGTGTTGCGGACCGACGACTTCTATCGGCCCGCTCATCAGGCCGTCTTCAACTGCGTCCTCGACCTGTACGGGCGCGGTGAGCCGGCCGATCCCATCACCGTCTCCTCGGAGCTGGAACGCCGCGGTGAACTGCTTCGCGTCGGCGGGGCGCCGTACCTGCACACGCTCATCTCGATCGTGCCGACGGCGGCCAACGCCGGGTACTACGCCGAGATTGTCGCGGGCAAGGCCGTCTTGCGACGGCTGGTCGAGGCCGGCACCCGGATCGTGCAGCTGGGCTACCACGGAGCCGACGGCGCTGACGTCGACGAAGTGGTGGACCGCGCGCAGGCCGCGGTCTACGAGGTCACCGAACGGCGGATGAGCGAGGACTACATCGCGCTGGAGGAACTGCTCCAGCCCACCATGGACGAAATCGACGCGATCGCGTCCCGGGGCGGCGTCGCGGCCGGCGTCCCGACCGGTTTCGTCGATCTCGACGCGGTGACCAACGGGCTGCACCCCGGCCAGATGGTGATCGTCGCGGCCCGCCCCGGAATCGGTAAATCCACCCTCGGGCTTGATCTTGCTAGGTCGTGTTCGGTCACCCACGGTATGACCAGTGCGATTTTCTCGCTGGAGATGAGCCGCACCGAGATCGTGATGCGGCTGCTGTCCGCCGAGGCGAAGATCCGGCTGTCGGACATGCGGTCCGGCCGGATGACCGACGACGACTGGACCCGGCTGGCCCGGCGGATGGGCGAGATCAGCGAGGCCCCGCTGTTCATCGACGACTCACCGAACATGACGATGATGGAGATCCGGGCCAAGGCGCGTCGGCTCAAGCAGCGCCACGACCTGCGCCTGATCATCGTTGATTATCTGCAGCTGATGACCTCAGGCAAGAAGGTCGAATCCCGCCAGCAGGAGGTCAGCGAATTCTCCCGGCACCTCAAGCTGCTGGCCAAGGAGCTCGAAGTCCCGGTGGTGACGATCTCCCAGCTCAACCGTGGTCCAGAGCAGCGAACCGACAAGAAGCCGATGCTGGCCGATCTCCGTGAATCCGGCAGCCTTGAGCAGGACGCGGATATGGTGATGCTGATCCACCGACCCGATGCGTGGGAGCGCGACGATCCCCGCGCCGGTGAAGCCGATCTGATCCTGGCCAAGCACCGCAATGGGCCGACGACCACCGTGACCGTCGCGCACCAACTGCACTACAGCCGTTTCACCGACATGGCCCAGGGTTAGCCAGATCAGCTCGCCCTATCAGCCTGGCTCGCCGCGGCGCTTGCGATGGATGACCCAGCTCAGGTCTGCCAGTGCCACTGCGGCGAGCACCGCGAACACCACGCCCAGCGCTGTCAGGCCCGCCATGATCGCGAATACCGCGCCGGCCGCACAGACCAGCAAACCGAAACCGGCCAGTACGGCGCGCAGGGTCAGTGCGCTGCGCGCCGGCGACGCCCCGCCGAAGCCTGCGGTCGGGTCGTGGTAGCCGGGTAGTCCCTGCTCGTAGTCCTCCCGAGTGCGCCGGTTGCTCCGTTTGGACATCGACGTTCCTCCGAATCGACGGCGGCCGTATTGAAGTACCTCGGTGGGATTGGGGGCAAACTAGGGGGATGCGACGCCCGGCCGGTTCCGGCCCTGGAGACCAACCGGCCCTGGGGTACCCGCTTCGTGCCCGATCGGCCGCCCGGCTACTGTCCACCGCGATGCATTCACGAGCGCAAGTCATCCATCTGGGGGCGCTGTCCGGTCAGCTCCGTCAGGCTGCGAGGCACCTGTTCGAGGTGGTGGTCGCCCCGTTAGTGCTGTTCTACCTGGTGCTGACCCTCACCAATCTCACCGGTGGACTACTGGCGGCGTTGGCGTGGGCATTGACGGCCTTGGTGCGCAGGTTGGTGACGCACACGCCGATCCCCGCCGTGCTGTGGCTGACCACCGGGTTGCTGGTGGTCCGCACCGCCATCGGGTACGCCACTGGCAGCGTGTTCCTCTACTTCCTGCAGCCCACGTTGCAGAACTTCTTGATCGCGTTCGGGCTGCTGGCCACGGTCCGGTTGCGTCGGCCCCTGATCGCCCGGTTGGCCGATGATTTCTGTGCCTTCCCGGTCGCACTCACCAGCAACCTTCGGGTCCAACGGTTCTTCCGGCGGGTATCGCTGCTGTGGGCCCTGGTCTTCTTGACCAACGGAGCGGCGACGCTGTGGGTGCTCGCCCGCGCCACCCTGGGCGACTTCCTGATGGTGACCACCGCAGGGTCGTTCAGCCTGGTAGGAATCGCCGCGGTGGTATCGCTGCTGTGGTTTCGCCGGGAGCTGCGCGGCGAGGGTATCCGGCTCCGTTTCGGTGTCGCGGCTGCGGTCTGATCGCGGAGGTCGTGTGTGGG
>DATAWX010000080.1:0-26888 GCA_036266995.1 Pseudonocardiaceae bacterium
CGCGCCCACTGGTGCGGCGACGGCACCGACCGGCAGTGGCGTCACCAAGATCAGCGACATCTTCGGTCCGGCCTGCAGTCAGGTGCCCACCGAGGGCCCGGGCTCGGCGCAGGGCATGGTCAACGATCCGGTGGCCACGGCTGCCAGCCACAACCCGTTGCTGACCACGCTGACCAAGGCGGTGACCGCCGCCAACCTGGGCGACACGCTGAACAGCGCCCCGGCGATCACCGTGTTCGCCCCGGCCGACCCGGCCTTCGCTGCGTTGGAAGCCCAGCACCCGGGCATCACCAAGCAACTGACCACCGCTCCAGACGTGGCGTCGCCGAACAGTCAGCTGGCCAAGATCCTGACCTACCACGTGGTCGGCACGCGCTACGACGCCGCGGGTCTCGTCCAGGCGGGCACGCTGGACAGCCTCGAAGGCGCCAAGCTGACGATCGGTGGCACCGCGGCAGCACCGACCGTCAATGGCGCTCCGGTGCTGTGCGGCAACATTCCCACCAAGAACGCCACCGTGTTCGTCATCGGACAGGTGCTGTCCCTGCCCGCTTCCTAAGAGATCGACGCAGTTCTCACCAGCAGGGGCGGCTCGGTAGGGGGGAGCCGCCCCTGCTGGCTAAGTCAGCCAGTGCCCGCCGGAGGCATCGTGACGAACCGGAGAAACGCTCCACGAGTGGCCAGGTTGTCGCTGTGCCTGTCGGCGTCTGCAAAGCTACCGTGAGCAACTAACCTGAACCCACGGTTCGTGCCTAGCAACGCGAGGATCTCTCTGGTGGCCGATGAGGCTGGATCGAGCGCCCGGCGGCCTCGAAAGATACGTCGGCGAGGGCCACCGGCTGCCAGGATGCCTGAGGGACTTTATGGCTGAGGGACCTTCCGACGCTGAACTTGTGCGACGAGTCAGGGATGCCGACGGGGCGGCGCTGTCCCAGCTCTATCAGCGTTTCGTCCGGCCCTGCTACTCGCTGGCTCGCCGGATCTGTGTTGACGAGGGGCTGGCTGAGGATGTGGTCCAGGAGGTGTTCCTGACGTTGTGGCGTGATCCGACCCGGTTCGACCCAGCGCGGGGCGGATTCGCCACTTGGCTGCTCACGGTGACCCACCATAGGGCGGTGGATGCGGTGCGAAAGGAGAACGCCATCCGTCGGCGCGTGGTAGCTGTGCCGGAGGCTGGCGAGGACTGGTCGCCCACCCCGGTACCGGGCGCTGATCAGGCTGCGCTGGCGCGCGTCGCGGCGGGCCAGGTGCGCGCGGCGCTGCATCGCCTACCTGTCGCGCAGCGCCAGGTGCTCGCCCTGGCTTATTTCGGTGGCCACACTCAGAGTGAGATTGCGGTTCAGACGGGTGTCCCGCTAGGCACGGTGAAGTCCCGCATGTTTACCGCGGTGCAGCGGCTGCGCGCGCTGCTGACCGATCAGTTGGGGCCGGACACCCTGGTCGCCGAGGCCCGCAAAATGAGGGGGGAACAGTGAACGACCTGCGCCGTGGGGCCGCCTGCCCGCACCGCGAGCTGGCGGTCGGGTGGGCGTTGCACGCCCTTGAGCCTGCGGGCGATTCCCTGGTCGCCGCGCACATGCCCGACTGCTCGATATGTACCAGTACTGCCGCGGAGACCGAGGAGGTCGGCGCCACGCTAGGCCTGTCCGTCCCGGACGCGATCCCGAGCGCCGAGCTGGAGCAGCGGGTTCTCCGGGTCACGGCTGCCAAGTGGGAAGCGCCGGTCGTGGTTCTGGCACCCTCGACGAGTCCACCACGACACATCACAAGGTGGTTCTGGCTCCGCGCCGGGGGCTGGCTGCGGCCACGACGGTGATCCAATGAGCCGTGGCACGCGAGTGACACGCCTGATCCGCTGTTCTGCGCCCCCGGCGGGGTTCGTCACAGAACTGTCCGTGTGTGCCGGCTGCTTCGGTGGTCGACGGTATAGCCAGTTGTTGGATCCGGGGGATGGTGTGGGCGGCGATGTCGACGTTGAAGTCGGCTTGGTGGGTGTGCTTGTTGTAGGTGACTCGGAGGGTGAAGGCGTCGCAGAGCTGCCGGAGCAGGTGGTGAGGCATGTCGGCTAGGTCGAGGGTGGTCTCGGGTAGGTACTGGATGAGGTCGACCGCGTTGACGGGGCGCGCCTGGGCGGCGTTTTGCAGCTGGGACAGCTCCGCGAGTTTGGTGCGGTGGTCGCTAGCGAGTGAGGTGAGTCGTTGTTGGAGCCGGTCGAAGACCGCGCCGGTCGGGTCGTCGCGTTCTTCTAGGGTGCGGAGGAGCCGTTCCTGTCGGAGTTCGAGGTCGTCGATGGTGCGGCGGACTGCGTCGATCTTCTCGTGGTGTGCGCGGGCTTGGTCGAGATCGGCGGTGGTGACCGATGCTGCGAGTAGCTCTTGGCGGTTGGGGCCGAAGACGTGGGTGTTGAAGAAGGTGGTTGTGGCGGCCAGCAGGTCGGGTTCGGGAAGCCAGATCGTCGGCGGGTGCCCTTCTGGCTGACGCGGGCCTCGTGGTTGGCAGTAGTAGTAGGTGCGGGTTTTGCGTGTCTTGCCGAACATGCGTTTGCCGCACAGTTCGCACACGATGTAGGACCGCAGGCGGTAGATGTTCTCGGTTTGCCGGTGGGGGTTGGGGGCGCCGGGGTTGGCGTCGCTTCGGGAGCGCGCTCGTTTGGGCGCGACGTCCAGGGCGGCTTTGAAGGTGTCCAGGCTGATGATGGCGGGATGTGTCGGCTGTTTGGACCAGACCCACTCGCTGGTGGGGTTGTATTTGCCGGGGTGGATGGGGTCTTTGCTCGCGCGCCGGTTCCACACTTGGTATCCGGTGTATTTGGGGTTGTGCAGGATGTCGCGTACCGAGGAGCCGCTCCACGCGCCGAGGGCGCGCGCCGGGTCGGGTGGGACCGGTGGTGGGTAGCGGTCGGGGTCGTGGTTGAGGCGTTCGGCGATGGCGCGGTAGCCGAGTTTCTCGTCGATGCGCCAGCTGTAGATCTGCTCGACGACTGGTGCCCGGTCGGGGTCGGGAGCTAGCCGGGTCTTGGATCGGCCCTCGGCGCGGCGGGCGGGCACGGGGTGGGGGATTTTCTCGGCCAGGTAACCGTAGGGTGCTTGACCGATGTTGAAGCCTGCCTCGGTGTGTTGTTCGAACCCACCGCGGGACTTCTCCAGCATCTCCAGCACGTACCACTCGGAGATGCCTTGCTTGACGCGCCGGGTGAGCACGTTGGTGGCCCGAGGGTTGGCACCGCGGGCAAGGTCGATTGGCTCGTCGGCAGCCAGCAGCCGGACTCCGTGGCGTTGGAGTTCGTGTTCGATGCGGGTGGCATAGACGGTGCGCCGCCCGATCCGGTCGATCGACTCGCAGATGACCAGGTCGAAGCGACGGCGGGGTGAGGCGGCTTCGGTGAGCATGTCGGCGATGCCGCCGTCGCGGTGGATCGGGATGGCGAACTGTTCGTGCGCGGTGCCGCGCCCGCGCTGGTCGAGGTCTTTGCGTCCGGACTCGACGTCATAGAAGTGCGCGACGATGACGACGTCCTCGGGCACCCCGGCGAGGGCTTTCTGGCAGGTGCCGAGTTGTCGTGGCAGTGACAGCGTCGGGTCCTGTTTGTCGTCGGTGGAGGTGCGCCCGACGAAGCAGGCCGTGAGGATCCCGGTGGCTGCGGCTGCGGGAGTGTTGAGGCCAGCGAGGACTTCCTGTGGGGTGAGGGGTTCGCGGTGCCGGTAGGTCAGGCCGCGTCGTGCCGGGTTGAGGATGTCTCCGGGGTGTTCTGGGTTGCCCACCATGTCAGCACCTCCCTGATCGCTCGGGCCTGTACCAGCGCGAGCTGGCGTCCGCGTTCACCGTCGACGAGCGTGATGTCGAACGTGGTGTGAAGTGGCCGCTGGTCGTCGATGATCCGTGGTGCCCGTCGCAGCGACGGCGGGTGGGAGTCGGTGGTGGACCGCCGGTGTCCTGGGCCTCGTGGCGGCCTGGTGGGAATCGGGTCACGCGAGTCGTTGTGCTGCCTGCTCACTGTCGGTCTTCTTTCCGTAACCGCGCCTGGCTGCCGTGGGGTATGCGGTGGTCCAGGACACCTCTGTCCACGCCGAGCAGGCAATGAGCGTCACCCAGAAGACCCCACACCGCCCGATGTGGTGGTGTCACGGCTTCACTGCCGCGTTGTCCCTGCGACCCTCTGATGAGGACAGCTGACCGCCTGTGATTCTTTGTGCTGTGCTGGGCAGCCGTGTGCACTCGTCGGTGACCAGGTCCCAGGCCCATCGCCGCAACGTCGCCCGGGTCTTCATCGTGTGCGCGTCTGGCACTTCGCCGTGCGGCGACAGCACCCCGATGGCTGGCTCGTTGGCAGCGACCACCCGCACCGTGTGCTCGGCGAGTTCGGCCTCGATACGCACCGCGTCGAGGTGGCGCAACGAGAGTCGATCGATGCTGCTGCACGCGACCACCTCGAAGTCGTGCTCAGCGCGGGCGGCGCGGGCAAGAAGCTGCTCCATGCCACCGGCTACCTGGTGATCGCCCAACCAGCAGTCAGCGACGGACCGGCCACCGGTGCCGACTGCGTGGTAGGGGCCGACATCGGCGTAGCACCGGACGACTGGCGTCGTCGTGGCGAGCGCCGCTCGGACAGCGTGCAACTGGCGCTGCAGGGAAAGAAGTGGTTGTTCGTCGCGGGCGACGCGACCGTAGGAGGCGACCCGTGCTCGGGTGCCGGGTCCGTCGTGACTGCGGTCGTGAGCGGGAGAATCCATCGCAACGTCCTTTCGCTGGAGCTTGTCCGAGACGGCACGGCACGTCGTGGGAACGGTGCCGCTGGTACATCCACGCTCTGTGCTCGACGAGTCAGCAAGCCCACCGTCGGATCGGACTCGTCGTGGGCCGCTGCCGATCGCATCCCCGGTGTCAGGCGTGCCCATCCCAGCCGACGTCGATCCGTCGGCTGGGGTGGCAACGCGACGCCGCCCGGCGTCGCTGTGTGTCGGGTCGCCCCGGCAGGTGGGCGACACCGCGCGCCCCGGGGCGCGGGGCGCTCGACCGGTTGCATCGTCAGGCGTGGCCGCCAGCGTGGCCCCAGGTTTCGCTCGGTTGTGGGAGGGTCGAGATCGACGTGGTCCAGTGGCCGGCAGGAGCGCGGCAGGAGCGGTGCAGGAAGTATTGTCCGCGTAGTTTCTGGCCCTGTTCTGTGGCGTGTGGGTATCCGTGGCGGATCGCCTTGTCGAATTCGACTGCTTCGTGCCAGCCGTCGGGGTCGTGGTCGCGGATCCAGCGCCAGCTGGCGTTTCCGTGGAAGGAGCACCCCACATACGCGGATTTCACGGTGTGCCCGAAGCCGTGGTCGGTGAGATAGTCGACGCAGGTGGAGCGGTCCCAGCCGAGCTTGATCAAAGGGAAAACGTTCCGCAGGTAACTAAAGCCTGAGTCTTTGGCGCCTGCGCGCGAATTCGTCTGTGCTGATACCGATGGCGTGCTCGACGTAAAGTTCGCGTGGTATCCGGCGAGGATGAGGGTAACCAAGCAGTTGCCGCGCCGCTTTCTTCAGCGGGCGGGTTTTATATTCACTCGTGCATTGTCGGCGAGCGAGCCCTGGTGAGCCATCCGCGTTCAGGACGTGCAACGGCATCGAGACGAACCGACGCTGCGGATCGAGCGCGTCGGTTCTGATGTTGCCCGCCGAGACCGGGCGGACCGGAATACCGGCCCGCCCGGCGTGAGCACGCAGCCGCGCGAGGTTCTCATAGACCGCACGCGGTTCCCAGCCTGGGTCAGCGAACACCGCGTAATCGAATCGTGGGATCGTGCCATCGCAGGCCAGCAGCAATACCGTGGTGCTTGCACCCCGGCTCCCAGCGACAACAACCTCAACGCTGGCCGGGAGGTTCGATCAGTCATCCTGTGCACGCCTCATTCCTGCGCTCCGAGCGCCCATGGATGGCTGCCCGCTCGGCACGATCGGCCAGCGGGAGCGACGTCGCGTGCGCGGCCTGAGGTGGCACCACGCCGTTGCCCAATGCGCGTCGCTGGGCGGTGCGTCCGGGTCGGCGCACCAGGTGATGTGCCCTTCACCCAGAGCGGCCAGTACTGCGAGGTTGAGGCTGCCATAGCCGCTGCGAAGCGAGCCGAGGACCGGTCCCGGGTCATCGTGAGAAGACATCGCCGGGTGTGGCGCTCGTCGTGTGGCCCGGTGTTTGGTCGGTGGGGTGCTCTCGCCCGCTCACGCCGCCCAACTCCCCGACACGGTCGCCTCGTCCCTCAGGTTCGCCGGAGTTGCCCATCCAGCCCGTACCACGGGTCGGGATCGCCGAGAGTCGGTCAGGATTGGTGACCCTGAAGCCGAGGGGTCAGGCTTCGTACGGAACACGAGCACGTCTTCGTGGGCGATGAGGTGTAGTGGCAGGCCGGCGTGGCGTTGTTTGCGGATGAAGTCGCGTTGGAAGAAGCTGCCGCGGGCGACGAGATCGTCCTCGGCGAGGCGCGCGAGCAGCGCGACGCATCGTTCGACGGGGATCAGGCCGGCGTGGGTGCCGCAGGCGAGGATCTGGGAGGGCAGGTCGATCAGTTCGGCGTGTTCGCGCCAGGGGCGGATGGTGATCGCGATGTGCCCGCCGGGCCGCAGGAACGCCGCCGTGCCGGCGAGGATTTTAGTGAATCCGGACAGCAGGCGGTGGTGGCCGATGTTGGCGAGGTTGCCGCGGTCGAGGGTGTTGCCATAGAGGTGGTGGTATTTGTGCACCCCGGTTCCCGGGGCGGCGGTGACCTGGCCGTGGGTGGAGGGCCCGTAGGGGGGCGAGGTCACCACGAGCGCGGCCTGCCCGAGGTGCTCCGGTGGCAGCAGGGTGGCTAGCTGGCGGGCGTCGCCGTGGAACACCTGCCCGTCGTGTTCGATGCCGGCTTGGTGGGCCAGGTCCAGGTTCGCGCGGGTGACCTGAACCCAGTGTGGTTCGTACTCGACGCCGAGCGCGCGGCGGTCTTGGTGGAGGGCTTCGATGAGGGTGGTGCCGATCCCGCACATCGGGTCGAGCACGAGATCGCCGGGCGCCGTGTAGTGGGCGATGGCGTGGGCGGCCACCGCAGGCAGCATCTTGGCGGGGTGCGCGGTGGACTCGGTGACGTAGCGGCCTTTGCGCTGGGCAGCCGGTGAGGTTTGCGCGGTGGCCCACACCGACCCGGCCGCGGTCGTGGGCACCAACTCGGGTGCGGCTGGGTCGGCGTGGTCGATGACGGCCCGCGGGGTCCGCACCCTCGGCCCGTCGAGGGCGGTCTGGCTCGGGGGGCGGTGGGTGTGCTCGTCAGCCACGGGAGTGCCTTTCTCGGGAAGGGTGCCGGTGTCGTGGTGGTGGCGCGAGGTGGGTGTCATCGGAGACATCCGGTCTCGACCACGGCGGCCGGCGCCAGCGGCGGGGGTTGGTGATCGTGTGGCTGGGCGAACACCAGGACGTCGGAGGAGACCCTGCGGTGAGGTGCGGGCCGCCGGCCGCGCCCGTGTGTGTGGTGCCGGGTAGGCGCCTGGGCGGTGGCTGTGGTCGGGGGGAGGTGCACGAGGAGCTGCCCGCCGCGGATGGGTGTGTGGAGGGCGACGATGTGCTGGAGGTAGAGCAGGTCGGCGTTTTGCGCCGACGCCACCATGGGTCCGGTGGGGTCGATCAGTTCGCCCCGCGACCAGTCACTGTGGGTGAGCACGGCGAGGATGCCGCCAACCCGCAGCAGGCCGGCGGCGAGTCGGGCGATGTGATCACTGGTGTGGTCTGCGCTGTGTTCGGGGCGCAGGCTGGTGATGATCAGATCGGCGTCCGCGGCGGTGATGTCGAGCCGGTTGGGCGCCGCGTCCGGCGCGCCGCCGGGCAGCGCGTCAGACCCGGGCACGCGGGTGTTGTCGGGGGTACCGACAAGATCAGCCCAGAACGGTCGGGAGACCCGCCCGCTGGCGGTCGGATCCGGCTCGACGCGAACCACCCGCGCTCGCCGGGCGAGGTCGGTGATCGCGGCCAGCACGGTGGCTAGCTCATCGCCGGGCTCGACGGTGGGGGCGTAGTCGATCAGTCCGTCGGCCCCTACCGGGCCGTGAGGCGGCCTGGGCGCCGCGGTCGGCCACGGCAGCACGACGACCCGATCGCCGGGCTCACTGAACGAGGTGACGATCGTGGTCAGGAGGGGCGTGGGCCACGTGGTGTCGGGGTCGATGGGGCTGGGTCCGCACGCCCAGACCGTAGCCGGTGTTGGCGCGGTCGAGGCGGTGCGAGAACGCGTCGGGGTGCTCGCGCGGTGGGTGCCGCGCCGGCTCGCAGCCCTGCCCGCGAGGGCGCTCGGGTAGGGCCCGCGGTCCCCGCCACGGCGCGCGGGGCCTGGCCGGGTGGAGTCGGTGCGACCCCCCGGGGCGGGGGTCGTGGAATGGTCGGAATGGGTCATGGATGCCTCCGCCGGTCTGGTGCGCCGGAGTTGTGCGTGGCGCTGATGACACCCCTGAACTCCGAAATACGACCACCTTTTCAACAGCGGAACCCAACTTTTCCCAAATCGTGCGGCGGCTCGTCAGCAGCAGCGTGGGATACCGAGGACGGCTCGTGTCCATGCCCCCGCGGAAGGGTCGATGAGTGGTGTCGAACCCGCAGCGACGAAGATCAATGAGATTAGTTTTTCTCTGCGGCGCGGGCCGGTGCTCGTGCTGGCCTGTTGCGCGGCATGGTCAGCTGGTCACGGCTACTACGAAAATGCTACCGACCTACTACGAAACCGGTATAACAGCAGCTCAACCGCTACTACAATGGATCATTTGACGATCTTGATGTGATCCGGTGACGGTGCGTGTGGTTGATCTCCGTAGTAGCTGATAACGATCACTAGAGATCGACGGAAGTAGCGCGGTAGTAGATCGGTAGCAGTTCCGTAGCAGTGCGGTAGTACCTCTCGTGGCTTCCTAGTGGCGTCGTTGTTTCCTACTTCACATAAGGAGCCGTTCATGGCTGCACGTCACGATTTCCGGCGCGCTTCGTTCGAGCGCGCAGTGATGCCGTTGGATGCCGCGCGAACCGCGTTCGGGTGGCTGGTCACGGGCCCGCATCCGGTCTCGGTCGAGGGCCGGTTGTTCCCTGGTCTGCCCGATCGCCTGGTGCCTTTGAATGAGGTGCGCGATCGGTTGTTGCGGCGGCGTTGTGGGCAGGGCACTCGGGATGCGGTGTGGGCGCATCTGGTGCTGCGCTCGCGCACCGAGGGAGCCACCTGGACGGTGGGCTGTGTGGGTGTCGCGCTGCCCGCGCTGACCCGGATCGCGGCGACGCTCTCGGCCCGCTTCGCCGGTGACCCCAGCGACATCCACGCCGCTGTGCTGACCGGGTTCCTGACCGAGCTCGCCCGCATTGATCTGCGCAAGCCCAGGGTCATGCTGCGGCTGCGGTGGGCGGCGTACCGCGCCGGACACGCCGCCGTGCGCGAAGCACTGGATGCCCCCGTCCCGTCGGGCAGTGAGTTCCGCTCGGCCGAGCCGACCCCTGTCTGGGGGCATCCCGACTTCGTCCTCGCGCGCGCGGTCGCCGAGAAGGTGATCACCGCTGAGGAGGCCGAGTTGATCGGCTCGACGCGCCTGGAGGGTCACCCGCTGGCCACTGCGGCGGCCCAGCGCGGCGTCAGCTACAAGGCGGCCGAACAAGTGCGTCGGCGAGCCGAACACCGGCTGGCGGCCTACCTGTCGGACAACGCCCGGCGCGAGACCACCGCCGGTGGTGGAGATCAGGATCTGGAGGCCCATGCCCTGGACTCGGTGACCATCACCGCCGCCGCGCGGCGGCCTAGCACCCACCACCAAGCGTCACCTTCTGGAGCCAAACAGTCTCGACCGTCGCCGAAAAAATCTGGGGTGGGCCTGTTGAAAGAAGGCCCCGAGACCGGAGTTCAGGGGTGCGCCAGGACACCAGCCACGCCCGCGCGCACCACCTCGGCCACTGGACCGGCCGTGCCGTCCCCGCAGACTCCGGAGGTGCCCCGATGCGCCTGACTCGCCACCCCGCCCGCCCGACAACCCGTTACCGGTCCTCCCGCCGCCGGCCCCGCCGCGGACCTCTGGCCGGGCGCAGTTCGGCCACTCGTCGGGTCCGGCTCGGCAAGTCCTGCTCCTCGGAACCGGCCCCCCTCGACACGGCCCCTGCGATGGCTCAGCCCTGCGGCGGTCGGCGCCCAGGCCCGCGCCGACGACTGGTATGGATCATCGCGCTGGCTACGCTGGCTACGCTGGCTACGCTGGCTACGCTGGCTGTGCTGGTGAATGCCTCCACCGCGCACGCGGAGACCACCCAGGTCCTCGCGTTGGTCGGCAGTATCGATCAGGTTCTGACCAACATCCGCACCTGGGTGATGGGCATCCTGGCCAGTCTCGCGACGGTGTTCCTGTCGATCGGCGGAGTCCGCTACGTGATGGGCGGTGGCAACCCCGGCGAGATCGAGAAGGCCAAGACCGCGTTGAAGTCCGCCGCCATCGGCTACGGCCTGGCCGCGCTGGCGCCCCTGGTCGTCACCGTGCTCCAGGGCATCGTGGGGGCCTAACCGATGACCCCGACCAGGCCCTCACACCCTCAAACACCGGTGGCCCCGCCGGTGGCCCCGAGGCGCACCGACGAGCCGACCCAGCCACGCCCGGCGCCCACCAGGCACCGGGAGCTGCTCTCGCCCCCCTCGGCGAGCCCCACCACGCCAGCCGCACCGCGCCCGCACCAGCGACCGTGCCTGACGCGGGGCCCGGCGCTGGTGGCCAGCCTGGTCGTCGTGCTGAGCGGCACGCTCGCGACCAGCGCCGCTGCCGCTCCCGCGACAGCAGCAGCCGCCGCCCAACCCGCGCCCCCTCCACCGCCACCAGCGCCCAGTGGCCAGGCGTGCACGCCGGACTCGTCGCTGCCGACCTGCCAACCGCCACCCCCAACCGCCACGCCGCCGACGGGTGTCCCGCTGCCGAGACCGACCGGGTCGCCGGCCTCGGTGGGCTGCGTCCCCGGGTCGCCGTGGCCCGAGTGCCAGAATCCCTCCAGCACCGCGGCGCCCGGTCCCCCATGCCTAGGGGAGGGCTGCCTCCCGCAGCCGACGACCTTGCCGCCGCCTCCGCCGTCGGGTCCAGGTGCTGGCCCCTCCGGTGACAGTGGCACTGGTGGGGCCGACTGCGGGATCACCACCCTCGGTGGTTGCGTCACGAACGCGATCACCGCCTTCTTCCGCGACGTGGTCACCGCCGCATTGAACCCGCTGCTGGAGCTGCTGTCGACGACCCTGCTGACCACACCAACCCCGGACAGCCTGCCGCGCATCGGTGAGCTGTGGACCAACTCCTGGCAGATCCTGCTGGCCTGCTACGCCCTGTTGATCCTCCTCGCAGGCATGCTGGTGATGGCTTATGAGAGCCTGCAGACCCACCACTCGATCAAAGAGATCGCACCCCGAGTGGTGGCCGGCTTCCTCGCCGGAGCGGTGAGCCTGTGGGTGGCGAGTCGGGCCATCGAGATCGCCAACGGCCTGGCCCAGGCCATCATGGGCGGCGGGCTGGACGCCACCTCGGCTGGCCAGACGCTGCACAACCTCGTGCTGGGCTCCCTCAACGGCGGGATCTTCATCATCTTCGTCGGCCTGTTCGTGGCCGGGACGCTGCTGGTCCTGCTGGTCACCTACATCGTCCGCGTCGCGCTCACCGTCGTCCTGGTCGCGGGAGCCCCGCTGGCGCTGATGTTCCATGCACTACCGCAGACCGAGCCCATCGCGCGCTGGTGGTGGAAAGCCTTCGGCGGGTGCCTGGCCATCCAGGTCCTCCAGAGCCTGGCCTTGATCACCATGATGAGGGTGTTCCTCGCTCCCGGCGGGTTCACCTTCTTCGGCCCGACCCGAAGCGGGCTGGTCAACCTGCTGGTAGCGCTGGCCCTGTTCTACATCCTGATCAAGATCCCGTTCTGGATCCTCGGCTCGCTCCGTGTCGGCGGTGGGCGCCGCTCCGTGGTGGGCACCGTCGCCCGCGCCTACGTGATCGGCACAGCGCTGGGCTGGGTCAACCCCCAACACCACGGACGCACCGCCGGACGGCGCCCGCCACCCACCAGCGGTCCCCGCGGCGGTGGTGGCCCGCGCAGTGGTGGCGGCCCCGGGGGCGGGACTCCCTCGGGTGGTGGTCCCCGCGGTGGTGGTGGTCCTCGCGGTGGTAGCGGCCCCTCGGGCCGGAATCCCGCCGGCCGCCATGGTCCCTCCGGTCCCGGGCCCTCGGGTCGTGGTCCCTCCGGTGGTGGTGGTCCTTCCGGTGGTGGTGGTCTCTCCGGTGGTGGAGGTGGTCCCCGTCGACCTGGTCAGGGAGGTCCACGCGGGCGCGTCCGAGCACAACCACCTCTGGCCACTCGGAGCGCGACGCCCGGGGTGCCGGGCCGTCGGTTCCCGATGACCGGCACCGCCGCGTCCGGTGGGCGCCGCTCACCCGCGGCGCACCCTGGTCCCCGCTCGGTGGCACCGCGCCGGTCTGGCGTCGGTCCGGCTGGCCCGCCACCGGCCCCGCCGTCGATGCCGTCGCCGCGGTGGGGAGTCCCGCCGCGGCGGTTGCCCGTGGATCTGTCCGCACCGGTGAGACCCGGCCCCGCACGTCGGCCGGTACCGGTTCGTCCGTCCCGCTGTGGAGGTTCCTGGTGAGCGCTCCGGTTCGTATTCCCGCTGATGTCGACCTGCCCGATCGCGTGATCGGCCCCTTGACCGCCCGCCAGGTCGCGATCCTCGCCGTGACCGGCCTGGTGCTCTACGCCACCTGGACTCTCACCCGCGCCGTCGTGCCGGCGGTGGTCGTGGTGTTGGCGATCCCGTTCGGTGCGAGCGCGGCGGTCCTGGCGCTGGGGCAGCGCGAGGGGATCTCCCTGGACCGGATGCTGCTAGCCGCGATCCGGCAACGGATCACACCACGCCACCGCGTCGCCGCACCCGAGGCCGTGCACCCGGCCCCGACGTGGCTCAGCGCCCAGGCCAGCGCCGCGACCCCGGGCCAGGCCGGCAGGACTCGCCCGGGCGCGCTGCGGCTGCCCGCGCAGGCCGTCACTGATGCCGGGGTCATCGACCTGGGCCGTGACGGTGTGGCCCTGGTCGCGGTGGCCTCGACGGTCAACTTCGCGCTGCGGACCCCGGCCGAGCAACAGGGCCTGGTCGCCAGCTTCGGGCACTACCTGCATTCCCTGAGCGCCCCGGTTCAGATCCTCATCCGGGCGCACCGTCTGGATCTGTCCGCCCAGATCAGCGAGCTGCGGCAGGGCTGCGGTGGGCTGGCGCACCCCTTGTTGGAGGCCGCCGCGCTCGAGCACGCCGACTACCTCACCCACCTGGGCGAACAGAGCGACCTGCTGCGCCGCCAGGTCCTGCTGGTGTTCCGCGAGGCCCTGCGCCCGGCAGGTTCGGTGACCGAACTGGGTGGTCGGCCCTGGCTGGCCCGCGGCAGGCGTCGCGCCGGGGCCCGGGATGAACGGGTCGGGGCGCGTCGAGCCGCGGAGGCACGTCTGGTCCGTCGGCTCGGCGATGCCATGGAGCTGCTGGCCCCGGCCGGCATCGTGGTCACGGTGCTGGACGCCGGGCAGGCCAGCGCCGTGCTCGCCGCCGCGTGCAATCCCGACACGCTGCTACCGCCCTCTAGTGGGCTCGCGGGCGCGCAGGAGGTCATCACCACCGCCACCAGCAGCGACCTGACCGCTGAAGACGGGCACGCCGGCTGGCGCCACGACTACTGCGCAGGCTCCGACGACGACGGGGACTACGCCGACGAACGCGACGACGTCCAGGGATGGGGGCGAGATCGATGACGCGGCGCCGAGACCGCCGCGGGGCGCAGCCTGCGCCACCTGTTCACTGCCCAGGAACCGGCGGTGGCAGCGCGTTCACCCCGGACACCCTGAGCATCGGTGCGCGGCACCTGGAGGTGGGCACCGGGTGGGTCGCCTCCTTCGCCGTGGTCGGCTACCCGCGCGAGGTTGCCCCCGGGTGGTTGGCGCCGTTGCTGACCTACCCGGCACGCCTGGATGTCGCCGTGCATGTGGAGCCGATCGACCCGGTCACCGCGGCGTCGCGGTTGAAGAAGCAACTGGCCAGGCTGGAGTCCGGACGCCGTCATGGCGCGGAGCACGGCCGGTTGGAGGACCCGCAGGTCGAAGCGGCCACCGAGGACGCCTACGACCTGTCGGCCCGGGTGGCCCGCGGTGAGGGCAAGCTGTTCCGGGTCGGGCTGTACCTCAGCGTGCACGCCCACTCGCAACGAGCCCTGCACGAGGAGGTCGCAGCGCTGCGGTCGCTGTGCGCGAGCTTGCTACTCGACGCCAAGCACACCACCTACCGCTGCCTACAAGGCTGGGTGAGCACCCTGCCGATGGGCCTGGACCTCATCGGCATGCAACGCACGTTTGACACCTCGGCGCTCTCGGCGGCGTTCCCGTTCACCTCGCCGGACCTGCCCCCGGCCGATCCCACCAGCGTGGCCGCCCCCTGCGGGGTGCTCTACGGATACAACATCGGCAGCCAAGGGCTGGTGCACTGGGACCGCTTCGCCTGCGACAACCACAACTCGGTCATCCTGGGACGGTCCGGGGCCGGGAAGTCCTACCTGGTCAAGCTGGAAGTGCTGCGCAGCTTGTACCGGGGCATCGAGATCCACGTCATCGATCCCGAAGATGAGTACACCCGACTGGCGGGCGCCGTCGGGGGCACCCGCGTCCACCTCGGCGGCCCGGGAGTGCGGCTCAACCCGTTCGACCTGCCGATCCACACCCGCCCAGGTGGGCAGCGCACCGCGCCGAAGGACGCCCTGATCCGCCGCTGCCTGTTCCTGCACACCGTCATCTCGGTGCTAGCCGGCACCGAATTGAGCGCCGGGCAGCGGGCCGCGCTCGACCGCGGGATCACCGCGACCTACCAGCGGGCGGGGATCACCGCCGATGCCCGCACCTGGACCCGCCCGGCCCCCACCCTGCCCGACCTGCGCGAGGTTTTGGCCGCCTCCGGCGACCCCGCGGCAGGGGAGCTGGCCGCCCAGTTGCACCCCTGGGTCGAGGGCTCCTTCCGACAGCTCTTCGACGGGGCGACCACCACCCAGCCAGAGGGCCACCTGGTGGTGTTCAGCTTGCGGGATCTGCCCGAGGAACTCAAAGCGATCGGCACCCTGCTCACCCTGGATGCGGTATGGCGCCGAGTCAGCAACCCGGCGATCCGCCGCCCGAGACTGGTGGTCGTCGACGAGGCATGGCTACTGATGAAACAACCCGCGGGTGCGGAGTTTCTGTTCCGCATGGCCAAGGCATCACGCAAACACTGGGCGGGTCTGACCGTCGCCACCCAAGACACCGCCGACGTTCTGGGCAGCGATCTCGGAAAAGCGGTCGTGACCAACGCCGCCACCCAAATCCTGCTCCGCCAAGCGCCGCAAGCGATCGACGAAATCACCCACACTTTCGACCTGTCCGCCGGAGAACGACAATTCCTGCTCTCCGCCGACCGGGGCCAGGGATTGCTGTCCACGGGAACCCAGCGAGTGGCATTCCAGAGCATCGCCTCACCCACCGAGCATTTCCTCGCCACCAGTGACCCAGCTGAACTCGCCGACAACGGACACCTGGTAAGCGCCGACACCGCGGAAGCCACTGTTAATCTCGGATTAGGGGGCCAGTCGCGCACCCTGATCGACGGTGACGAATTCGGCGCACCCTCATGCGATAGCGACGCCCAGATCGAACTCGACATCGCCTAAACCCCACACCGCATCGTTCCCGATTGATCCCCCCTTGCCGCGCGGAGGCCCTGACATGCCTGCATGGATACTCGCTGCCCACACGACCGACGATCCACCCATGATCCTCGCTGCCCGGCTTGGCCTCAGTGGGCGCACCGGCGGGTGGGTCGGCGACTACCTCCGGGATCCCAGCGGCGTCCTGCTCGTGGTCCTGCGTCACCTCCAGGAGTGGGTGATCACCTGCGGGCCGATCGTCGGCCCCCTGCTCGCCGTCGGGGTCGCTGCGCTGCTGGGGGCGCGGTGGTGGTGGGCGCGGCGCCGCCACACGCGACTCACCGTCGACGCCCGGATGGTCACCGTGCTGACCCCACCGACCGTGGATCCGGCAGGAGGGCAGGCGCTGTGGTCGCACCTGGTCGGCCTGCTGCGCCCAGCCTGGCGCCGCTGGCTCACCGGGCAACCCCACCTGGCGTGTGAATACGTCTTCTCCGAAGCCGGTGTCACCATTCGCTTGTGGGTGCCGGGCGTGATCCCGCCCGGGATGGTCGAGCGGGCGATCGAGGCCGCCTGGCCCGGTGCCCACACCCGCACCAACACCCCCACCCCGCCGATCCCCGCCCCGGGGGCGGGGCAGCGGCAGCTGGTCATCGCAGGTGAGCTGCGGCTGGCCCGTCCCGAGTCCCTGCCCATCCGCACTGACTTCGACGCCGACCCGCTGCGGGCCCTGCTCGGCGCCCCCGTGGGGCTGGGCCCCGGGCAGTACGCCTGCGTGCAGATTCTCGCCCGACCGGTTACCGGCCGCCGCGTCGCCCACGCCCGCCGCGCTGCCCACCGCATCCACACCGCCCACTCCATCCACCTGGTCGGCCGGCTGCTCGACCTGATCACCCCCCGCATGCAGACCAGGCGTCCCGCCACGACCTCCTCCCCACGGTCGGGCAGCGATCCGCAGACCACGCTGGAGCACTCCGCCGCCAATCGCGCGATCATCACCAAACACCGCGGCAGCCAGTACGAGACGGTGATCCGCTACGCCGTCGCCATCCCGCTCGCTGACACCGCGTCCCCAGACCAGGTGCGCACCGCGCGGGATACCGCCCGCGGCCGGGCGCACGCCCTGGCCGCCTGCTTCGCCTCCTACACCGAGCACAACTACTACACCCGCCACCGCCTCCGCCGACCCGCCACCGTGCTCGCCGGGCGGCGGCTCGACAACGGTGACCTGCTCTCGGTCCCCGAACTGGCCGCCCTAGCGCACCTGCCCACCGACGAGGCCATCCCCGGCGTGGCGCGCGCGGGGGCCAAGGCCCTGGCCCCACCTCCCGGGATCGCCACACCCGGACCGGGCGCCAAGCCCCTCGGTGTCACCGACAGCGGCGGCCACCAGCGGCCGGTTGCGTTGCGCGTGAGCGATGCCCGGCATCACCTGCATGTGCTCGGCGCCACCGGCTCGGGGAAATCCACTCTGCTGGCCCAGATGATCCTGGCCGACGCCGACGCCGGCCGGGGGATCGTGCTGATCGACCCCAAAGGCGACCTGGTCACCGACGTGCTGTCCCGGCTGCCCCGCTCGGCCGCAGACCGCCTGGTGCTCATCGACGCCGACAGCCGCGCCCGCCCACCCTGCCTCAACCCACTGGATGGCGGCGACACCGACCTGATTGTGGACAACCTCGTGTCGGTGTTCCGCCGCGTCTACAGCGCCTTTTGGGGACCGCGCACCGACGACGTGATGCGCGCCGCATGCCTGACCCTGCGCGCCCAGCACGGCGTGGCCACCCTGGCCGAGCTCCCCAAGCTCCTCGCCGATGTCGCATTCCGCTCCCGCATGACCGCCGCCGTCACCGACCCCGTCCTGCAAGGTTTCTGGTCCTGGTACGACGAGCTCACCGACTCAGGTCGCGCGCAGGTGATCTCGCCGCTGATGAACAAACTGCGTGCGTTCCTGCTGCGCCCCTTCGTCCGCGACGCCCTGGCCGGCGGCCGCTGCACCGTGGACCTGGCTGCGGTGCTCGACGGCGGGATCTGCCTGGTGCGCATCCCGAAAGGCTCGCTCGGGGAGGAGACCACCCGCCTGATCGGCTCCCTGGTGGTGGCCCGGGCTTGGCAGGCCACCACCGCCCGCGCCCGCACCCCACAACGCCAGCGCCGCGACGCCCACCTGGTGATCGACGAATGCCACAACTTCCTGCACCTGCCCTACCCGATCGAGGACATGCTCGCCGAAGCCCGCGGATTCCGCCTCGCGATGACCCTGGCCCACCAGCACCTCGGCCAACTGTCCCGCGAACTCCGCGAAGGCATCTCCACCAACGCCCGCAGCAAGATCTTCTTCACCGCCAGCCCGGAAGACGCCCGCGAACTGGCCCGCCACACCGCACCCCGACTCTCCGATCACGACCTCGCCCACCTCGGCGTGTACCACGCCGCGGTGCGCCTGGTGCTGCACGGTGAACAAGCCGAGCCCTTCACGATGATCACCTCACCGTTGCCGCCCGCGGTCCCCGGCAGGGCACGGGAGATCCGCCGCGCCATCCGCGCCCACACCACCCCAGCGCCCGTCTCCCCAACGGTCAGCGCACCGACCCGGCCCACAGCGCGCCCGACCCGGCCACCGCGCCCGACCGGCTCCGATCCAGCCCCTGCCCCGGCAGCTCAGCCACGCATCGCCGACCCCCGCCGCGCCCGCTGACCCACCTCACCCCCACACCGCCCGACCCCTACGGCGGCGCTAGATCCCCCTGCCGCTCACCCCGTGACGGAGGTACCCAGCCATGATCACTAATCCGACCCGGCAGCGCGTCCTGCGCGGCCACCAACCCACCCCGCCCACCCCGCGCGCCGTGAACTCCGCCGAGCACCGGGCAGTGCTCGCCGCGCGGTTGACCGACCGTGATCGGTGGATCATCCGGATGCTCCACGAACACCGAGTGCTCACCTCCCACCAGATCACCGCGCTGACCTTCCCCTCCTACCGCTCCGCCCGCCAACGGTTGCGGGAGTTGTTCTGCTGGTCGGTGCTCGACCGGTTCCAGCCCTTCATCTCGGTCGGGACCGCCCCGCTGCACTACGTGCTTGCCCCCGCCGGCGCCGCGGTACTCGCCGCCGAAGACGGCCGCGACGTCACCGACCTCGGCTACCGCCACGACCGCGCCTTCGGCATCGCGCACAGCCTGCGCCTGGCGCAC
This sequence comes from Pseudonocardiaceae bacterium, assembly GCA_036266995.1. GTDB lineage: Bacteria > Actinomycetota > Actinomycetes > Mycobacteriales > Pseudonocardiaceae. The sequence goes on from DATAWX010000080.1 coordinate 18,868, forward strand.
ACCATCGGCGTCAACGAATGGTTCACCGCCCTGGTCCACCGCGCCCGCCACGACCCCGACATGACCCTGGGCGCGTGGTGGTCGGAAACACGCTGCGCCCGTCACTTCGGAGACCTGATCAAACCCGACGCCTACGGCCGCTTCACCGCCCACGGACAAGCAATCGAATTCTTCCTCGAATACGACCTCGGCACCGAGCACCTCGCCAAGCTCGCCAACAAACTCCACGGCTACCACGCCCTGGCCGCCGCTACCGGCATCACCACCCCCCTGCTGGTCTGGCTACCCACCTCCCGACGCGAAGCCACCGTCCGCCACCAGCTCACCCACACCTGGGCACACCTCGACGAGCCCCGCTGCGTGCCCGTCGCCACCGCCACCCCGGACCTCCTCCACTCCACCACCGCGCATCCCAGCCCCGCTGACCCGGTGTGGCTACCGCTGGACTCCACCGGCGGCGCACAGGCCCGGCGCGCGCTGCACGACCTACCGACTGCCTGGCCGCACCTGCCGCCCCCCACCACCGAACCCGAACAGACCAGCCCGCCGGACACCACACGGCACACCCTGCGCCCGCCGCCCGACCCGACACCACCCACCGCAGACACCCCCCGCGAGTGAAAGCCCCATGAGCGCCAAACTCGCCATCACCGCGCTCGGGATGATCCTGCTCATCCCCCTACTGATCGCCGCCGCCGTACAAGCAGCCGTCTCCGTCACGCTCGGCGGTACCAGCAGCCAACCCAGCCCCACCGCGCTAGCCGACATCCTCGGCGACTACCTCGCCCTCTACCGCCACGCCGCCACCGTCTGCCCCGGGCTGGACTGGACCATCCTGGCCGCGATCGGCAAGGTGGAAACCGACCACGGCCGCTCCAGGCTCCCCGGTGTCCACACCGGAGCCAACGTCGCCGGGGCCGGCGGGCCGATGCAGTTCGTGCAACCCACCTTCGCCACCACCGTGGCACGCCACCCGCTGCCCCCCGGCGGCGCCAACCCACCGTCGCGGTATGACCCGCACGACGCCATCTACGCCGCCGCCTACTACCTCTGCGACAACGGCGCCGGTCGCGGTGACCTGCACGCCGCGATCTTCGCCTACAACCACGCCGACTCCTACGTCCGCAAAGTCCTCGACCAAGCCACGCTCTACACCCACACCGCCACCGTCGGCACCACCGGTGACTGCACCACCATCAGTGCCGTCACCCCCGTTGCGTTCACCGCGATCAACTACGCCTGCGGACAACGCGGACTGCCCTACGTCTGGGGCGGCAACGGACCCGCCGACGGGGGCTTCGACTGCTCCGGACTCACCACCGCGGCCTACCGCGCCGCTGGCCTGAGCCTGCCCCGCACCGCCGACACGCAATACCGCGCCGGGCCCCGCGTCCCCGACAGCCAGCCACTACTGCCCGGTGACCTCGTCTTCTACGGCAACCCCCACACCACCATCCACCACGTCGGGCTCTACCTCGGCCGCGGCCTCATGATCGACGCCCCCGACTTCGGGCAGGTCGTGAAAACCCAGCCGTACCTCTACCCAGGCGCGGACTACGCGGGAGCCACCCGTCCAGCCGATCGCCGTCAATCGTAGGTTCTCATGTCTGATTGCGCATTCATTGATTCTGCACCGAACTTGCGCCTGCGCAAGTTCGGTGCAGAATCGGGCCGCTGGGCGACGTGTCGGCGGTGCTACGGCTGGCTGCTCAGGCCGGCCGGCCCGCTCCGGAAGCTTCCGTGAGAATGTCCGGACGCAAATTCGGTGAGAACCAACGCGAACCAACCTCCTGGTCACGGCAAGGGCACGACGAAAAGCCCGATGGGAACCTACATCAATGATGACCGCATTAGACGCAACCGCCCTTATCACGCACGGTGTCCAGCGGCGGTGTTTCTCACCGCGCTATCCAGGCGCTATCCAGTGCGCCAACTCCGCCGAGCTGCCACACCGGGACAGACACGCACCTACTCACGTCGAATACATTTCTGGTCCTGGTGGTCGTCTGTGGTGTGCGGGGAACTGTTGTTGACGGCCACCAGGACCAGGGGAGTGGTGTGCGAGCTAGTCGGTGGCGGGCTCGGGGATTGTCTTGGCGGTGAACCGCTTTGGCTTGTCCTGGGTTTGCACGGCGTACCCGTCGGCGACGAGCTTGTCCAGGGCGTTGGACACCGCGCCGGAGGAGCGCCCCAGTGCCTTGCCGATCGCGCTGGGGCTCAACTGCTCACCGGCGCGTCCGGTGAGGTAGTCCTCGACCATGCCGCGCAGCGCGCCTTTGCCCAGCCGCGTGGACTGTGCCGGTGCCGCCGCGTCGACGGGCACCGGGGCACCGACACCGGTGGGGGTGGTTGACGTGGGGGGCTGCTCCCCGGTGCCCGGATCGCTCGCCGTGATCTCCCCACTACCCCCCTCACCGGCGATGTCGACCGCGGCGTCAGGTACTACGCCGGTGGTCTCGCCCTCCGGGCGGGCAGTGGCGACGGCCGCGATGACCTGGTCCTGGGTGGTATCGGTGATCCTCCAAATGTCCGCAGCACGTCGCCCACCCGGGCCCGGATCGGAGGTTCGGGTCACACTGCCCTCGGTGACCCACCCGGCGAGGATCTTCCCCGCGGTGGAGCGGCCGATGCCCGCATGGGCGGCGAGGTCACCGGTGGTAGCGCCGGGGTGGGCGTGCACAGCGGCCCACAGCTTGTCCTCCGCGGCGGTGCGTCCCGCAGGAGCCGGGACGGCTTCGGCCTGCGGCGCCCGGGTGCTGCGGGGGGAGCCGAGAGTGGCGTTGGTGCTGGGCATGATGGCCTCATTTCACGGTCACAACGGTGTCGGAAGAGTGGTCATGCCCCCGGGGGCGGTGTAACCCCCGGTGCGCCGCCGGTCGATCGGGCTACCCCTCTATGGACGCTTCCGTCAGGGCGGGAAGTCAACCCTGGTGGCAACAAAACCCCCTTCTTCTTTTCCTCGCCCTATTGTGCGGCGCCAGGACGGCCGGCCATTCTTCCGCGCCGCGCGGGCGCAGATGCGTCGGTGCAGCTGTCGGACCTGGCCTCCTTTGCTTGCCCTATCTCTTCTTCGACGGCCTCCCGTCTATCGCGGCGGGGCGCGTGATCCGCGTCGGCCGGCATACCCGCGGCCGGTACTGCGCGGATCGCACGACACCGGAAACCCGGCGGTGCATAGTGGGAACAACTTCATGACGACGGGAAAGAGTCTTGAAAGACTCACCGGCACCGTTTTGATTCATGGCGCGACAGAGTTACGCTTTGCATTGTCACCAAAAAAGGCAATCACCGAATTGCCCGCCCGGCGTGAGCTATGTCCATACCGGGCGAATCCTGATCACCCGCACCACCCCCCACCGAAGGGATGCCATCATGGACCGTATCGAGACCGTCGGCGACCTGATCGCCGCGTTGGAATGTTACGACCCGGACACCCGGATCCGGCTGGCCTCCCAACCCGGCTGGCCCTTTGAGTACGCCATCGGCCGGATCGCGCTGACCCCCGATGACGCCGAGCACAACGGCACCGCAACCACCGACGAGCCGGTGGTATGGATCGGGGAGGGCCGTCAGGTCGGCTACCTGCCCGGCACCGCCAGCAACGCGCTGGGATGGTCCCGGTGACCGCCGCGCTATCCGGGCTCGCAGCGCGGGCCGTGAGCGCCGCCCGCCGGGCCCGCGACGCCGACCCCGACAAATTCGCCCAGCGCCATCAAGACTGGCACACCTGGCAGCGTCGGGCCCGGCTCGGCCGGGCGCTGGCCACCGTGCTGGGCGTGCCGGTGGAGCAGGTCAGCGTGATCGACGACCCGCACCGCGTCTACGGCGCGGTGCCCGGTGACCTGCTGATCGTCACCGACCATGCCACCGACAGCGAGCGCCAGTGGCGGTTCATGCCCGACCTGGGCGCGGCCGAGACCTTCCTGCTCCTGGATGAGTGCCCCGACTGCGGCGCCACCGTCCCGATCACCCGCGTCGCCGCCCTGGCCGATCTCGGTGCCTATCTCGACGCCGACGACCCCGGCTATGATCCCGCACAGGGATGCCCCGACGAGTTCTCCGACGACCCCGCCCACCGCCCCAACTGCGGATTCGCGACCTGACCTTCCCGCCGCCCCCGCACCAACCGCACCGGTCGGCCCGCGCTGCTGGGGGCCCGAGGCCCGAACCTGGGCGCCACCGTAGCCGCGCTAAGTAACCCGGGCACTACGGCGCTGTGCGCCATGGGCGCCATCATCGTTGGCGATCATGACGGAACTGAGATGGCATGGCGCTGGACCAACGCCAGTTGACCCGTTGGCAGGGTCTGAGAGAAACCGAGCCCACGGGGGCGGGTCTCGTTTCGTGTCTTGCCGGCAAGTGAATATCTTCTACCAGCCGGTAATGCCCATCCATGCGGCAAATCCGCTCAGGGTGTCCGAGCGGCGCCGTTCGGCCCGTGCCAGAGTCAGCACCGTTTCCGCGACCATCGGGTGATACCTGGTCTGCTGCGGTGCGGTGCGCCGGGCGGTGTTGAGCGCTTGCAAGGCCTTGGTGTGATCACCGTGCAGCAGCCACGCACGGCCAAGATCGATATTGTGGTGGGCGAGGCGGGAACGCATCATCTTTGGTGGCAACGGGTAACTCGCATCCCGGGCGACTGCGGTGGTGCCGTCCTGCATCTCCACGGCAGCGGCGACCGAATGAATGTGGACGTTCGGGGTGCAAAACGCGGTGTCGTAGAAGTTGGCGTGCACGGGTAAGCGAGAGGCTAGCTCCCGAGCCTCGGCGAGGTGGGCGTCCGACGTCGCGGCGTCGTGCTGGCGGGCGGCGATGATCGCGCTCCGCAGGTGCATGGCGCCTCGCACCGACAGTGTCTCGGGAGTGGTCGGGTGGTCGGTGATGGACTGTTGCGCGCGGCTCACGATGCGCTGTGCGGTGTCATAGGTGCCCCGGTACATCAGTGGCAGTGCCCGCTCCTGGTCGCAGAGCGCCGCGAGCAGGGGGTCACCGGACAATCGTGCTGCCTCGGCGGCCCGGTCAGCGGCGTGGCTGACCAGCGGCGAGGCCAGGCGATGCAGACAGATCACCACGCAGCCATACAGGGTGGCGAGTAGGTGATGAGCCCGCTCGCTGTGCGGGCCCACGGGCGCCACTGCGGCGACGGTGTGCAGCTCGGCTAACAGGACCGGCATGAGGGCCGAGGACTCCTGGTAGCGGCTGCGTCGCTGCAGTTTGGCGATCTGGTCGACCCGTACTGCGAGCATATCCAGATCGGGCGGCGGGTAAGCGGTCATGCTCGCTGGACCTTCCATGACCGCGGTCTCAACCTCCGCTACGTGGTCACGTTCAGCGCCATAACCCAGGCTGGGCTGGTCATACAGCTCGGCGACGGTCGTCCGCAACGCCGTGGCCACTGCGGCGGTGAACGCCGGCGACGCCGGCGCACTGCCCTGTTCCACCTTGCGCACGAGCGACAGCGACACGTGCGCCCGACGGGCAAGCTGGACCTGAGTCAGACCATTGAGCTTGCGCCGCTGCGCGACACGGTCGCCGATACCGACCGGCTGTTTGGGCACACCCACCTCCGCTGCGTTTCGCCCGGAATGCTACCGGCGACGCCCAAGGTGCACTGCTTTGTCACTCCTTGGGCACTTCATCCGCTGGCGCTGCTCTAGTTTCGGCTGAGTGATCTTCGTTGGGTGCGCCGCGGCGTACCCAACTGGCCCACGCAGCGCTTCGGAGCGTGGTGGACCCGACGGAACCCGTGGTCAACCACGCCTGATGAGACGCGAGCCAGCCACCACACACCAGCGAGGGGGAACCGCGATGTGCGCACCGTTAGTCGGCCCGACCAGACACGCCGGGCGGGCCCGAGACACGCAGCTCAGAGCCGCGCCCCGTCGGGCGGTGCTGCAAATACCCGACCCCCAGTTCCCCACCACGACTCCGGCTGGCCGCAGGTCGAGTACGCCTGTGCCTCCGTTCGCTCCTGGCGGCCAGTCGGTTCCCAACCGCCCTCACGAGGCGTCGAGTGCCGAGCACCGGCTGCGGTACGCACGCCTGCCCGTCCGATCCCCTGGCCAGCACCTGCATCCCCAGCTACGCCGCCCACCGGTTGCCGGCCGCTTCGGCAGTGCAGGGAACAGCACATGAGACGACTCCCGTCAGCAGAGCCTCACCACGGTGAGCAGGCCCACCTGCTCACCGTGGTGGAAGAGCTGCTCCTCGAGGTGGTCGCCGACGGGTTCACGGTGTACTGCTGCGGCCCCAAGGCGGCACCGAATGCCCTGGTCGCCGCCTACGAGTGGGACCACCACCTCGACCTACTCACCATCCGGGACTTCACTCGGGTCACCACCGCCCGGGTCCCGAAAAGGGACACGATGGACATCTTCGCCCCCCAGGTCGCGGTCTGAGCCTACGAGGGTCCACCGCAGCAGGCGCTGCGCGCCTTGCTGGAGCTAATCATTCCTGGTTCATACACTCCACTGTCATGGACCACAGGCAGCGTGACAGGGCCCGGATGCGGGATGGTGGGGTGTCGGGGTGGGTGGGGCAACCGGCGGCGGTGTATTGCCGGATCTCCAAGGCGCGGGATGAGGATCAGACCGGGGTGGATCGTCAGGAGCGGTTGTGCCGGGAGGTCGCTGAGCGGCTCGGGCTGGTGATCGTTCCGGGGTGTGTGTTTGTGGACAATAATCGTTCGGCGTGGCAGCGGTCCCGGAAGCGTCCGGGGTGGGATGCGTTGCTGGGGGTGATCCGGGCGGGCCGGGTGCGGCATGTGATCGTGTATCACCCGGATCGGTTGATGCGCCAGCCCCGGGATTTAGAGGAACTGCTCACGTTGTCCGACGAGCATGACATCACGTTGCATGGGCAGGCGAACCGGCGTGATCTCTCCAACCCGGATGACCGGTTCTTCCTGCGGATCGAGGTCGCGCATTCCTGCCGGTCCTCGGATGACACCTCCCGGCGGTTGCGGGACGCGCTGGAGGACCGGGCGAGGGCGGGCCGTCCGCACGCCAGCGCGCGGCGGGCCTACGGCTACGCCCCGGGCGGGATGGCCATCGTCGAGGAGGAGGCGCAGATTGTGCGAGAGATCTTCGCCCGCTATCTCGACGGGGACAGCCCGCCCCAGATCGCGACAGAGTTGAACGAGCGGGGGATCGTGACGGCGCAGGGGTGCCGGTGGCTGCCGGAATCCGTGCACGCGGTGATCTCGTCGCGGCACGTGACCGGGATCCGGGTGTTCCGGGGGCAGGATTTCGGCGACGGTGACTGGCCAGTGATCATCGACCGGGGCACCTGGACCGAAGCCCAGGACCGGCGGACCTACCGGGCCTCAGCGTTCCGGGCGCGGCCGTTCCGGTTTTACCCGTTGCGGGGGCTGGTGATGTGCAAGAAATGCGCCAAGCCGATGGCCGGGGCTATGAACAACCACAAGCCCTACTATTCCTGCACCCGCCGCAACGACCGCCACGGATCGACGTGCATCCGCCGGATCTACGCCCTCAAGCTGGAAGCATTCGTCACCGACGCCGCCGTGGAGTTGCTCACCAGGCTGGACGTGACCGGCACACCCACCGCGACCCTCGCCCCGCCGGAGGCGGACCAGGCCACGATCAATGCTGACGAGGCGGAACTGGCAGAACTGAAGGACATGTGGGACCACCGGGAGCTCTCCACCCGGGAATACCGCCAGATGCGCAAGACCATCGAAGACCGCATCACCGCCCTGCGGCGCAAGACCATCGTGCGGCCTACAGTGGACGTCCTCTCCGGGTTGGTCGGGCCGGGCGCGCGGGCAGCATGGGAGGCACTCGCGGCCAGTGGGGATGTCCAGCGGATGAACGCTGTACTCCGGTTCCTGTTCGCCGCCGTGATCATCGACGAACACCACGGCACACCCGGAACCTTCGACTACAGCCGCATCGACATCGAACCCAACCCCCTCTAATGGCCACCACCCGGCGCCTCGCAACCCGTCACACAACCTGTCGCAACGCGGAGCTACCCGTCACAATGTTGTGACGGGTAGC